>JBDTRY010000131.1:0-10067 GCA_039931435.1 Acidobacteriota bacterium
TCCGCGCCGGTTTATCCGGACGCTCAGATCCTTCGCTCGACGCTCAGGATGACAGGCGCGCAAGGTTTTTCTTCACTCTTCTTCAGCGCTCCCGCCTGTTGGTTCGTTCCGGATGCGCTGATCCTGAGAGGGTGGCGGGCGTTTCATTGGAAAGTGTCATGCGAGGATCTCTTCTACTGAAGCACGAAACGTGACGTTCCGTACACGAACAGACTCAACCAGGCTTGTCCTCCGTTTTGACCTCGCGGGCCGTTTCGTCCTCGGCCCTCTCCACTGCGGTTACCGCCCCCTTGAACCCGATTTTCGAGTGGGTTCCGTCACAGAACGGCTTTGTCGTAGACCCGCCACAGCGACACAACGCGCGTTTCACCACCGGAATCTCATTGCCATCCATGTCCGTAAGCCGGAACTCGCCTTCAACGATGTACGGTCCGTTCTCCTTGATCTTGATCGTGATGCTCATTCGCTCCTCTTTCCATCCGGTCGAACCCGAACTTGGTCCGCGCAATTTTCGCGGCTCGACCGATCACCCTTTCGGAATCCGTGCCGGAACCACTAGAATCCATGTCGACTGCGCTTCGCGGGCGTGGAACCTGAGATGACTGGAAGGGTTGGAGCTGATGAGGATTGGTGTTCCAAAGGAGATTCACGAAGGAGAGTTGCGTGTGGCGGCGACCCCGGATGTTGCCGCCCAACTTCAGGCTCTCGGTTTTGAAGTAGCTGTGGAGAAAGGAAGCGGAGCTGGTGCCAGCCTCGACGACGCCGCATTTCTCAAGGCAGGCGTCACCATCCTGGAAAAGGCGGCTTTGTGGTCGGACAGCGACATTATTCTGAAGGTGCGCGCGCCGCAGTCCGATGAGCTGGATCTGCTTCATCAAGGACAGACTCTGATCGCCTTTCTCTGGCCGGGACAGAATCCGGATCTCCTGAAAGAGCTTTCCGAACGGGGCCTCTCGGCGCTTTCCATGGACAGCATCCCCCGGATTTCTCGCGCTCAGAAGATGGACGCACTCAGCTCCATGGCCAACATCGCCGGCTACCGCGCAGTGATCGAGGCGGCGCAGCATTTCGGCCGCTTCTTCACCGGGCAGATCACGGCCGCCGGCCGCATTCCTCCGGCACGCGTGCTGGTGATTGGCGCAGGCGTGGCTGGTCTGGCAGCGATCGGCACGGCCCGCAGCCTGGGAGCTGTCGTCCGCGCCTTCGACACCAGGCCGGAAGTCCGTGAGCAGGTGGGCAGCCTCAACGCCGAGTTCCTGGAGCTCGATTTCCATGAGACCGGTTCGGGCGCCGGCGGCTATGCACGGACGATGAGCCCCGAGTTCATCGCCGCAGAGATGGCGCTCTTCGCCGCTCAGGCTGCGGAGGTGGACATCATCATTACCACAGCGCTCATTCCCGGAAAGCCCGCGCCGAAACTCATCACTGCCGCAATGGTGGCATCCATGAAGCCCGGCAGCGTCATCGTCGATCTGGCCGCGGAGCAGGGCGGTAACTGCGAACTCACCGAGCGCGATCGAGTGGTGACGCGGAACGGGGTGTCCATCGTCGGATATACCGACCTTCCCAGCCGGATGGCCGCACAGTCGAGTCAACTCTACGCCACGAACCTCCGCCATCTTCTCGCGGATCTTTCCCCGGAAAAGGACGGCCGGATCCACCTGAACATGGACGATGAAATCATCCGAGGCGCGACCGTGGTACGGGAGGGTGTCATCACGTGGCCCCCACCGGCGCCGAAGATCGCTCCAGCGCCGGCGGCGAGTCAGCCAGCAAAGCAGGTCGCTCCGCCCGCGACAAAGCGAAGAAAGAAGGAGACGCGTGGTCCTGATCGCCTGCGGCTGGCCATGGCCTTCGCCGGTTTGTTCGCCGTCCTGATCGCTCTCGGATTGAGCGCTCCTCCATCGTTCATGCCTCACTTCCTGGTCTTTGTGCTCTCCTGTTTCGTCGGCTACATGGTCGTCTGGAACGTGACCCCGGCACTACACACACCACTGATGAGTGTCACTAACGCCATCAGCAGCATCATCATCCTCGGTGCGCTCCTGCAGGTCGGGTCCTCAAACCGCTCGGTGGCGGTCCTTGCAGCGGTGACGATCACCCTGACCTGCATCAATATCTTCGGCGGATTCGCCGTCACGCAGCGCATGCTGCGGATGTTCAGGAAATAACCGATGACGATCGGACTCGTCACCGTTTCTTACATTGCCGCGGCAATCCTCTTCGTTCTGGCCCTGGGTGGATTGAGCAACCCGGAAACCGCGCGGAGGGGAAACCTCTACGCCATCGTGGGAATGACGCTCGCGCTGCTGGCCACGATCCTCGGCGGCGTTTCAGCGAACTATCCCCTGCTCATGGCCGGTGTCGTCGTCGGTGCGGCCATCGGCCTGATCCTCGCCCTGCGGGTTCAGATGACACAGATGCCGGAGCTGGTGGCCATTCTGCACAGCCTCGTGGGCCTGGCCGCGGTCCTGGTGGGCTTCGGACACGTCATCGACCCTGCCACCGGCCTTCATGGCGTGGAGCGCACGATTCACGACATCGAGACCTGTGTAGGGATTCTCATCGGCGCCGTCACGTTCTCGGGCTCGGTGATCGCCTTCGCCAAATTGAACGGCCGCATCGGAGGGCGCCCTCTCATTCTCCCTGCACGGCATTGGCTGAACCTCGGCCTACTGGTCACCGCCGTCGTCACGGGCAACCTGTTTCTCACCCGCTCCGCCCATGGCGGCGGAATGTTACCGCTACTGATCATGACCGCGGTGGCCCTGCTTTTCGGAATCCACATGGTCATGGCCATCGGCGGTGCGGACATGCCCGTGGTCGTTTCCATGCTCAACAGTTACTCGGGCTGGGCGGCGTCGGCCACGGGTTTCATGCTCAGCAACGATCTGCTCATCGTCACCGGTGCACTTGTGGGCAGCAGCGGCGCCATTCTCAGTTACATCATGTGCCGGGCCATGAATCGCAGCTTTCTCTCGGTCATCGCCGGTGGCTTCGGAACGGACGACCACAACGTTCCGGCCGATCCCGTTCAGGACCAGGGTGAAGTGGTATCAATCACGTCCGTGGAGGCCGCGGAGTTGCTCACAGAAGCCAGCGAAGTGTGCATCGTTCCCGGTTACGGAATGGCCGTGGCTCAGGCGCAGCACGTCGTGTACGAAATCACGAAGCTTCTGGGCGAACGGGGCGTGAACGTGCGCTTCGCCATCCATCCTGTCGCCGGGCGCATGCCCGGTCACATGAATGTCCTGCTGGCGGAAGCACGCGTCCCCTACGACATCGTCTACGAGATGGACGAGATCAACGACGACTTTCCCAGGATCGATGTATCGGTGGTCATCGGAGCCAACGACATCGTCAACCCCTCGGCCGAGGATGAGCCGGACAGTCCCATCGCCGGAATGCCTGTGCTCGAAGTCTGGAAGGGCAAGACCACGATCGTTATGAAACGGAGCATGGCTACGGGCTACGCCGGCGTTCAGAACCCACTCTTCTTCAAAGACAACACGCGCATGCTATTCGGAGATGCGAAGAAGACGCTGGAGGAGATTCTCCAGAAGCTGAAGAGTGAGAATTGAACGGGATTCGGTCCGTCAGGGGTGAGCGTTGATACGGGCGTTTCATTCGAAGCGCGTGCGGGTTCTCTTTCTCACATCGAGCGCCGGAACGGCACAAGCGACGGCGTGGCCTGAATGACACAGCCACCACGGCGCTGTCATCCTGAAGCGTCGAGCGAAGGATCTCTTCTACCTCCCGGTTGCTCAAAGGCACCGCCGAACGCTGGCAGTGGTCACCCACTCCTCTTACGCGGTGACCTGATTCGACGCCATCCACTCAGAAACGGCCGCGTGGATCTCGCCGTCCTCCAGGATTCGATCCGACGCCTTGGCCCTGGCGAAGATCTCTTTGCAGAGCGCTTCATTCTCCGGGTAGCCGTGCGCTCCGAGCCAGTACGTGACGTTGGACAGTCCGCACATCGGGCCGATCTCGATGATCTGCTTCAGTCCGAAAAGTCCGGCCGGAACTCCCGAGTAGACGCGATCAGCCAGCCACTCGCTGCCTTTCTTTCTGGCCTTGATGATGGCAGCCGCGTGGACTCCGGTGCCCGTGCGGAAAGCATCGCGGCCGAAGACAGGATACTGGTCAGCGAGCGGGATGCCCGTGACCGAGGAGACGTAGCGGACGTACTCGGGCATGGCCGTGAGGTCGTTATCGATCCAGCCCATGAGCTTGAGGTTGACCATCAGAAGATCCAGAGGAGTGTTGCCCACGCGTTCACCGATTCCCAGGGCGCAGCCGTGAACACGGTCCGCGCCCGCCTCGATTGCGGCGATGGTGTTGATCACACCGAGACCGCGATCGGAATGGCCGTGCCAGTCGATTTTCACATCCGGGTTCGCTTCGTTGACCACTTCCCTCACGAAGCGGATGAGGTTTCGAACGCCCCAGGGAGTGGCGTGGCCGACTGTGTCGCAGACGCAGACGCGTGAGGCTCCGGCGTCGATGGCTGAGGTGTAGAGCTGGCGAACGTCTTCGGGTTTGGCGCGGGTGGTGTCTTCGGTGACGAACATGACCGGCAGGTTCTGAGCCACGGCGAAGCGGACGGCTTTCGTCGACTGTTCGATGAGCCACTTCATGTCCCACTCTTCGGCGAACTGCCGGATGGGAGAGGAGCCGATGAAGGTGCAGGCTTCGATGGCAATGCCCACCCGTTGCGAGATCTCGGCGATAGGCCTGATGTCGTTTTCGTGCGTACGCGCAGCGCAGTTGGCGGTGATGTTCATCTTCTCATCGCGGATTTCCCGTGCCAGCCGTTCTACGGTTTCCACTATGTGTGGTCCCGCACCGGGCAGACCGATATCCGAACTGTCAACGCCGATATCGTTCTGAAAATGAAGGATGCGCAGTTTCTCGTCCAGGGCCGGACTCTTCACGGACGGCGACTGCAGACCGTCCCGCAACGTTTCGTCGTCGAACTGAATCCTCGTGTCGCGAAAACGCGAGGCGGCCTCGCCCGAGACGTTCCAGTCGTAAATCAGCTCTTCGAGGTTCTCTTCCATGCTCACCCCCTCACGAAGCTCGTTCTATCCCGGAAACAGCACCGCTGAGCGATCACTTCCAAGGCTGGCGCTGCAACCCGGCCGGAGTCCGTCGGAACGCTGCCCGGCATTCAGCTTCGAAACGCCAGCCTACTTCCCCGGAAACTCCGGCGGCCGTTTCTCCAGGAACGCCGCCATCCCCTCTTTCATATCCTCGGATGCGCAGAGCAGACCGAAAAGCGTGGCCTCCAGGAACTGTCCTGACTCAAACGGCATGTCCGAGCCGAAATTGATGGCCTCCATGGCCGCGCGGACGGCAACCGGGGAGCGGCTCATGATCTTGCGAGCCATCTCCTCGCTGGCGGCAATCAGGTCCTCGGCGGGCACCACTTTGTTCACCAGCCCGATTCGTTCCGCCTCGACGGCACTGACGCGATCGCCGGTGCACACCAGTTCGAAGGCTTTGGCCTTTCCCAGAAGCCGGGCCATGCGCTGGGTCCCTCCGTAGCCAGGAATGATGCCCAGGGAAACTTCAGGAAGTCCGATCTGCGCTTTCTCCGAGGCGATACGGATGTGGCAGGCCAGCGCGATCTCGCAGCCTCCACCGAGCGCATAGCCGTTGATGGCGGCAATGACCGGTTTGGGAAAGTTTTCGATGCTGGAAAGAATGAACTGTCCCCGTTCCGAAGTCTCTTTTCCGCTGATAGGGTTCTTCCGGGCCAGCTCATTGATGTCCGCACCGGCCACGAAGGCTTTGTCGCCCCCGCCGGTCATGATTACAGCACGCACCGCTTCATCGTCACGTGCTTCGGCGAAGACCCGGCCGATCTCTTCGACCGTCTGCCCGTTCAGGGCATTCAGAACTTTCGGGCGATCGATAGTGACGAAGAGAATGCCGTCGCGGTTCTCGGTGCGGACGTTCTCGAGACTCTCGTAGGCCATGGTTTCTTTCCTTTCGGCTGGCGGTCAGGACTTGCGATCGAACGCCACTGGGTTCTCTCCGGAGTGGTCGTAGAAGCCCGCGCCCGACTTCTTCCCGAAGCGTCCTGCCAGCACCATTTTTTTGAGGAGTGGAGGCGCAGCAAAGCGCTTCTCGCGGTACTCCTCGAACATGATCTGGGAGATGTAATAGGTGGTGTCCAGACCGACGAAATCGAGGAGGGTGAAGGGTCCCATCGGATACCCGGTTCCCAGCTTCATGGCCGTGTCGATGTCTTCAATCGAACCGATTCCTTCTTCGAATCCTCGGATAGCATCGAGAAGGTACGGGACGAGGAGACGATTGACGATGAATCCGGAGTTGTCGCGCGCGGCCACGGCATCCTTGCCCAGAGACTTCGTGAACTGAAAGGCCGTGTCGAAAGTCTCGTCGCTGGTGAGAATCGTGCGCACGACCTCCACGAGCTTCATCAGCGGAACAGGGTTGAAGAAGTGCAGGCCGACGAACTGTGCGGGACGGGCCGTAGCCATGGACAGCTCGGTAATCGTCAAAGACGACGTGTTGGAGGCGAAGATGGCCTCCTTCCTGACGATGCGGTCGAGGTTTTCGTAAGCCTCGCGTTTGACGTCGATATTCTCCACGATCGCTTCGATGACGATGTCGCAGTCGGCCAAATCGTCGAGCGATGTCGTGCCTTTGAGCCTGCTCAGCGAAGCATCGCGATCCTCCGTGGACAACTTCCCCTTCTCCACGAACTTTGCCAGACTCTTCTCCACTCCCTTGAAGCCTCGATCAATGAGGCTCTGATCCGTTTCCCGGACGATGGTCTCGTATCCGGCCTGGGAGGCCACCTGGGCGATTCCGGAGCCCATCAGGCCGCAGCCGAGGACGCCTACTTTTCTTATCTTCATGATTCTCCTTTCCAGAATGCGGGGGATTCTACCGTGATCGAGCAGAAGGTACGTTGCAGCGACCGTCATTATATTGGCCGCCGCGGATCCCGCGACCACCTCGACCTTCGATCGCTTCATGAATCCTGTACTACGCCCGCGATAGAAATCGGTCCCCGCTATACTCGCTGTCCATGGCGCGCGAGGCTTCGCCAAAAATCAGCCCTCAGGTCATCCTTCTCGGCGTGGCGGCGATGCTCAACGACATCTCCAGCGACATCATCTATCCCCTCCTTCCGATCTTTCTGACCAGCTACATCGGAGCCACGCCTCTCGTTACGGGGATGATCGAAGGCGTTGCCGAGGCGGTGTCTTCGATTCTGAAATACGCCTCAGGTTTCTGGTCCGACCGGATGGCCCGCCGTAAGCCGTTCGTGATTTCCGGGTATTTTCTGGCTGGGGCGGCCCGGGCCATCGTGGCAGTGGCCACACAATGGCCGCTGGTCCTCGTCGGACGGCTTCTGGATAAGACCGGCAAGGGTCTGCGCTCAGCTCCCCGCGACGCCATGATCTGCGACGTCACACCACCCGAGAACCGGGGAAAAGCGTTTGGTCTGCATCGCGCTTTCGACAACGCCGGCGCCGTGATCGGCCCGCTGATGGCAGCTGCAGGTCTGGGCCTGCTGCATCTCTCGCTCCCCCGGATTTTTCTGTTCGCCGTGGTCCCGGCCGCCATCGGCGTTGTCATGCTCATGTTTCTGCTGAAAGAGGAGCATCGATACAAAGCTCCTTCCTCCAGAACAGAAATCAGTGCGGCGCCGCTCGGCCGTCATTTCTGGACTTCGATCGGATCGATCGCGCTCTTCTATCTGTCGAACTCAAGCGACGTATTTCTGATCCTGCAGGCTCATGCCTCGGGTGTCTCCGTGGCCATGATCCCGGTGCTGTGGTCGGCACACCATGTCGTGAAAGTTCTTTTTTCCACGAAAGCGGGAGCGCTCTCGGACCGTGTTGAACGCACGCACCTCCTCGTGGCTGGTTGGCTGGTCTATGCCGTCATCTACTTTGTATTTCCCTTCGCCGGATCGCTGCCGATGTTTCTAATCCTGTTCGTGGCCTACTCGATCCCATTCACTCTGACCGAAGGAGCGGAGCGGGCCTGGATCTCGGATCTGGTGCCGCAGGACGGGCGGGGAAAAAGTTTTGGGGTGTACCACATGACCGTGGGTATATGCACGTTGGCGGGAACTGCTTTGTTCGGGATTCTCTATCAGGAGGTTTCGCCGCGGGCGGCGTTTCACACGGGAGCGGCGATTGCTCTACTGGCAGCGTTATCGATCACCGTCCAAAAAAGAGGTGCCCGAGGGGTGGTGTGACCGCCGCGCCGGCAGGACGCCGGGGCAACCCGTATCAATACTTTCTTTTTGAATCCCGGAGGATTCAGTATACGGATCTTGTCGCGCCCTCCCCGGGCACCAGCTTATGATCTCAAATTACGGCTCCGCGCACAAGCTGCCAATTTGGAATCAATTGACGGGCTGATTGTTGAGCATGGAAGCAATCGGTCAGGAGATCCTCAGTGCGAGAAAACCTCGGTAAGTTCGTGTATCTGGTTGTACTGTCCAGTCTGGCCTACGTGGCGCCTTCCCAGGCCGCCACCAGCATTACAGACGACATGCTGCGCTCTCTCAATGTGTGCACGGCGCCGGTGAAGATCACGCGCGGCACGATCAGTTCGCGCCTGCCCAAGGGCGTGAAGGCCGAGATCATCACCATGGAAAGCAGCTCCGCATGGTGTGGGGCGGTGGTGGCCGCCCTGACCTTTCCCGACGGCAGCTACTTTGTCGGCCAGCCATGGTTCGTCGCGGACATCATGGGATCCCGCGAAGACAAGCTGAAGCAGTTCGCCTGGCAACGCCTGCAGGAGTCCCTGACCGCAACGGTCGACACGGCAAAAGCGTCGAACGGACTGTCCCGCGTGCGTCTGAGCCGCAAAACGGACTACGGCGACATGATCGAAACCGGATGGATGGACCAGGAGGGCCTGGTTTACATCCCCGGCGAGTTGCACAAGGCCGGCGAGGATTTGATCAAAGCCCGCCAGACGGAGATTGCCCGGGTCATGGGCACGGCTCCAACCAAGGGACCGGCCCCTGCGAAGGTGACCGTCGTCGAGTTTTCGGATTTCGAGTGCCCCTCGTGCAAGCTGGCGGTCTCGTACATGAAACCGCTCATGGCCAAATACAGCGATCGGGTCAAGTTCGTGCGCATTGACCTGCCGTTGATCAGCCACCATCCCTGGGCGTTCCCCGCGGCGCTGGCCGGGCGCGCCATCTACCGGCAGAATCCGGATCTGTTCTGGAAGTACAAGGACTGGGTCTACGCAAACCAGGAAGATCTGTCCGCGTTCAGCATCGCTGATTTCGCGAAGAATTTCGTGGCGGACAACGGACTGGACGTGAAGAAGTTCGAGAGCGACGTGCAGTCCGCCAATCTGCGCAAGGAGATCTTCGAGGGAATCAACGCGGCAACGGCCATCGATATCCATGGAACCCCGACCTTCTTCGTAAACGGCGTCTCCGTCGATCCCGGCCGTGGTGGCGAGGGCATGGAGAAGTACATCACGGCGAAGCTGGCCGGGAAATAGACAGCCGCGTCGTTTTTTGCTTCGTTACACGCCCGGGCGATTCTTCGATTGTAAGAAACTCCCATGGGGCGCTTGTCATCCTGAGGGAGCGCAGCGACCGAAGGATCTCTTCAACGAGGAATGGGCTGGCAACCGGGAAGGTGGAAGAGATCCTTCTCTCGACGCTCAGGATGACAGCCGGCCATACTGTTTCTTCACTCTGGTTCAGCGCCCACGCTGTGCCATCGCTGTACGGATGGTGCTTCCGTCCGCCGCATGTCACATCGCCAGGTGCGCCAGATCCAGTAGCGCCTTGACCATTCGGCCAGTCAGACCCCAGATTTCCAGCCCGTTCCAGTGATAGAAGTAGCTTGGGTATCGCTTCCCCAGATAGTCGATCATCCGCACTTCGGGATTGCCATCCGCGAGCAAGGCCTCGAGAGGGACTTCATAGACCTCGGTCACTTCCGATGGTTGCAGGACATATCGGAAATTCGAGGGAATCACTCCGACAAATGGCGCCACGATGTAACCACTGACCGTCGTAATGAGGTCGTCGAGGCGTCCGA
>JBDTRY010000132.1:0-10063 GCA_039931435.1 Acidobacteriota bacterium
ATGTCGCTGAACGACTACTATCCGTTTGGGCAGGAGATCACCTCGATGCGCCAGCCGATCGTGGCGGGATACGACCGAGACGATCCGATGAAGTTCACCGGGCACGAGCGGGACTTCATCGGGGGGACGTACACGGAGAACTCGGACAACCTGGACTATATGCACGCACGCGAGTACAGCGCTGGGTTGGGGCGGTTCATGAGTGTCGATCCGGGGCGCGATTCGAATCCAGCCATTCCGCAATCCTGGAATCTCTACACATACACCCGCGGCAATCCCGTTTCCATGGGGGACCCTCACCCCTTGCCCCTCTCCCGCGGGGAGAGGGGACTTGGTCTGAAGACGCACTTTCTCTTCATATTGAATTCTTCATTCGAAATAATTCGAAATTCGAAAATTCATCTCGTCCGGGGTCATGGAAGCGGACTCGGGATCTTTGCACCGTTCCTTCTCCCGGCGGGAGAAGGTGGCCCGAAGGGCCGGATGAGGGTCTTTGGTGGATTCCTCATTAATGCAAAAATTCCATGGGGGACCCTCACCCCTGCCCCTCTCCCGCGGGGAGAGGGGACTCTGTCTGAAGACGCACTTTCTCTTCATATTGAATTCTTCATTCGAAATAATTCGGAATTCGAAAATTCATCTCGTCCGGGGTCATGGAAGCATACAGTCCGGGCAAGAGGCGGAATGACGAGGAGGATTCAAACCTGGGTCAGGTCTCCGAAGCGGGTTTCACCGGGCTGCCGAAGACAATAACGATGAAGCCGGCTGCGAATGCTACGTACAGCGTCGTGATGACGAGAAGCCAGACGGCGCGTTCACCGGATACGACATCCTTTCCCAGCGTGATGGCACCGACGACGAAGTGCATCATATTGCCCAGAGCCACCGGCCGGTTGTAGATCCCTCCGATGAGGCTGTCTTTCGCCGTCCAATTCGTGATCGCGAACGCCAGCAGAAGCGCGGCCAGAATCTGAATGAATACGGTATGGAGTCCCGCGGACGGCAGTCCTGCTGCCCGGAGGACTTCCTGAGGAAGGAACGTTCCGGCCAAACCCATTACCCCCATGAACAGGGCACTGGATGCCATCAGGATATTCGTATTCATCGTCTGCTCACTGACAACGCATTGTTCATGAATTCCTCGAGGGAAGGAAGTAGAAAAGATCCTTCGGGTCGCACGCTTGAAATGACACGGTCTCGTTGGAGTGGCCGGTACGATTCGATGGCCGATGGTGCAGGCATCGAATCGATCATGCTGTTCGCGGATCAGACCTCATTCTGTCAGATTCATGCGTCGGGCGAGGAATGAACGGGTGAGCCTGGCCATCTCTGCGGATCTGGTACGATGACTGCGGCCCGGGGATTGCTTCTCGGAGTATCTCTTGCCGGAGAATCGGGTGTGAGCACCGTCAATCAATCAGAAGAGCCGGCGACGGCCGAGTTCACGAAAGAGGCCATCCTTCGTGACTATCGCATTGCCTATCAGAGCCGCCAGGTCAGCCTCGTAGGGCGGCGTGAGGTCCTCACAGGAAAAGCCAAGTTCGGCATCTTCGGCGACGGCAAGGAACTGGCCCAGGTGGCCATGGCCCGGGCTTTCCGCAATGGTGACCTGCGCTCCGGCTACTACCGCGACCAGACCTTCATGTTCGCCACCGGGCTGCTGACCATCGAACAGTTTTTCGCGCAACTCTACGCCCATAACGACGCCACACTCGAACCCTGCTCGGCGGGGCGCTCGATGACCGCGCACTTCGCCACGCGGTTCGTCAAACCCGACGGAAGCTGGCTGCCGCTGGTGGAGATGATGAACTCTTCCGCGGACCTTTCTCCCACGGGCTCGCAGATGCCGCGCCTGGTGGGTCTGGCCTACGCCTCGAAGCTCTTTCGTCAGATCGACACACTACGCTCCTTCACGCAGTTTTCGAACGACGGAAACGAAATCGCTTTCGGAACCATCGGCAATGCCAGTTGTGCTGAGGGTCTGTTCTGGGAATCGGTGAACGCTGCCGGAGTGCTGCAGGTGCCCATGCTGCTCTCAATCTGGGATGACGGCTACGGAATCTCGGTTCCAAACGACCTGCAGGTAACCAAGGGCGACATCTCGGCTCTGTTGAGCGGCTTCCAGCGTGCCCGAGGAACGAGAGAGGGTTACGACATCTATCGGGTGCCCGGATGGGACTATCCGGCGCTCTGCCAGACCTATGCGAACGCCGCGGCCATCGTCCGTGCCGAGCATGTTCCTGCCATCGTCCACGTCGCCGATATGACGCAGCCTCAGGGCCATTCCACGTCGGGGAGTCATGAACGGTACAAACCAGCGGAACGGTTGCAGTGGGAGGATGAGTTCGACCCCATCCGAAAAATGCGTGACTGGATGCTTGGCGAGCGCATTGTCAGCACCGAGGAATTGGATCGCTTTGAAAGCGAAGACCGCAATCACGTTCGCGATCTGAAGAGGAAGGCATGGGACGCCTATCGCCACGACATCGATACCGACAGGGATGAGTTCGTGCGCATCGCTGGCCTCGTGGCCGCGCAGTCTCCTTTGAAGGACGAAATTGAACGGATCGTCGGAGAAGCGCAACGTTCACAGAGCGTGTTTCGACGTGATCTGATGCGCTCGGCGGTCTCCATTCTGACCATGGCGCGCCACGACGGGAGTGATGCCGTTCAGACACTGGCCGACTGGCGCAACGAGCAGGAACGTCTTAACAGCGACAACCTGGGGTCTCATCTGCTCAGCGAGACGGCGAATGCAGCCTTGAAGGTGCCGGCGGTTGCTCCTGTATACGGCGACGACTCGCCGTTGATCAATGGGTTCGAAATTCTCAATGCCTGCTTCGACCAGGCCCTGGCGCGAATCCCCAACCTCGTGGCCATGGGAGAAGACGTTGGGAAGCTGGGAGACGTCAACCAGGGCTTCGCCGGCCTGCAGGAAAAGTACGGGCTTCTTCGTGTCGCCGACACAGGCATCCGTGAGGCAACGATCATCGGACAGGCGATCGGCATGGCCTTGCGGGGCCTCAGACCGATCGCCGAGATCCAGTATCTGGACTACCTGCTGTATGCGTTGCAGATCATTTCCGACGACCTCGCTACTCTGCGCTGGCGGACTGCCGGCGCGCAAATGGCTCCGGTCATTATCCGCACTCGCGGTCATCGGCTGGAAGGGATCTGGCACTCCGGATCACCGATGGCGGGAATCATCAACCTGGTGCGGGGCATCCATGTCTGCGTGCCGCGGAACATGACCCAGGCCGCTGGCTTCTACAACACCATGCTGCAATCAGATGACCCGGCCATCATCGTCGAAGTATTGAACGCCTACCGGAGCAAAGAGAGTCTTCCAGAAAACATCGGAGAGATGACCGTTGCCCTCGGTGTACCGGAGGTCTTGCGCGAGGGAGGCGACGTCACCGTCGTGACCTATGGCGCCCTCTGCCGCATTGCCCTCGAGGCAGCAGAGCTGTTGAGCAACGTTGGAATTCACACGGAGATCATCGACGTGCAGACGCTCCTGCCCTTCGACCTGCATCAGATCATTGCCGGATCGATCCGAAAAACCAGCCGGGTGGTGTTCATCGACGAAGACGTGCCCGGGGGGACTACGGCCTACATGATGCAGCAGGTGCTCGAAGGACAGCGAGCGTACGAGTGGCTCGACTCCGAGCCGCGCACGCTTTCCGCGAAGGCGCACCGCCCATCGTACGGATCCGATGGCGACTACTGGTCGAAACCGAATCGGGAAAGCATCTTCGAGGCCGTCTACGAGTTGATGCACGAGGCCGATCCCGCCCGGTTTCCGCTGTTCTACCGATAGCGCCTGATGATGGGCGCAGTCAGCGGCGTCGCGCTCCTCGTAGTGCTGGGAGCGCCCGGCGTGGCTGCACTGCGGCGGCTTACGTACCGTCAGAGCCCTGCCGCCACCGAACAATTCACCCTGACTGCTCTGGAGCAGTTCACCTACGGCATGCCTCTGGGCGTGGTGGTCTTTACGCTCATTCTGCTGGCCGCGGCCTCGACCTTCGGCTTGTCAACCGCTCTCGTGGTGTTCGTCGCCGTGATCGCCGCTGTTACCGCCGGCCTTCTCTGGCCAGATCGTTTCCCAGGCAGCAATGCACGCCAGACGCCGGACAAGAACAAGACGAAGAAGAAGTCTCCGCGCGATCCACGTTCGTCGAACGGAGCGATGCAGTGGACAGGGTCACGGATATTCGCCGGCGTGATCTTTTCCGCGTTTGTAATCCGCTGGGCAATCTTCTGGCGGGGAGCGCTCGACTACGAAACGGACGGCCTGTGGTCGAGCGACATTGGAACCTGGGCAGACTGGTCACTGCATATCGGCGACGTCTCGTCGTTCGTCTTCGGAAACAACTTTCCCCCACACGATCCTCACTACACGGGCGTGCCCTACGCGTACCACTACCTGGTCTCGGTCACCGCCGCGGCCATGGTCAAAGCGGGTATGACCGTGACCGGGGCCATGACGCTGCAGAGTTTTCTCTTTTCGGTTCTCATCGCCGCCTCGATCTACTGCTTTGCCCGACGCATGACCGGCGATCGAAGCGCCTCGGCGCTGACGATCCTGTTCGTCCTCCTCGGTGGTGGTTGGGGATGGACACTCACTCTGTCCGCCATGGACAGATCACATCCTCTTGCCTCGTTTCTCGAGCATCTCTGGAATCTACAGTTGCAGGAGAAGGCAAATTTTCGGTGGCTCAATGCCTACTTTGCCCTGATCGAGCCGCAGCGGGCCTTTCTTTATGGAATCCCGCTGGCCTTGCTCATCGCCACGCTTTTGTTTGCCGCGGTGCGCACGAAGGAGTTGAAGTTTTACCTGGCAGCGGGCGTGATCGCCGGTCTGCTGCCGTTCGCCAATCTCAGCGCCCTGCTGGCGTTGGCCCTGGTCACTCCGTTTCTCTTCTTCTTCTTTCCGGCCTGGCGATGGATGTTCTTCTTCGGAACGTGGGTGGCAATCGCCGTTCCGCAACTCTATCTGCAGCAGGGCGGGGGTGTGGGCGCCGCTTCTGCGATGCGCATCCAGGCCGGTTGGATTGCCGCTCCAGATAACTGGCTCTGGTTCTGGGGCAAGAATCTCGGACTGTTCCTTCCCGTGCTGATCGTGGCGATCAGCTGGAGAAGCCTGTTTGACAGCGACCGGCGCCGGTTTCTGGGGGCATTCATGCCCGCGTTTGTGATTGCCAATCTGGTGGTGTTCCAGCCGTGGGACTGGGATAACACAAAGGTCTTCGTCTTCTGGTTCATCGCTGCGAGCATCTTCGTCAGTGTGGCGGTCATGACCTGCTGGCGCCGTTACTCCACGATCGCTGTGAGGCTGGGCATCGTCCTCGGCGTACTCTCGTTCGTCCTTTCCGGACTTCTCATCAATCTCAATCAGCTATTGCATCACGAGCGGTTTCTTCTCTTGTCGAGGGATGAGCTGGAACTGGCCGAACAGGTTCGCATGAGGACCGCTCCTGATGCCGTTTTTGCCGTCGGGCTTCAGAACAATCACCCCGTCCCGGTCCTCGGCGGCCGCACGGTGGTGATGAGTTACCCCGGGTGGCTCTGGAGCCATGGATACGACTATGCGGAACGTGAGCGGGATCTTCGCGAGTTGTACGCACTCTCGCCTCGTTCAGCCGAGATCGTCCGAAAATATGGAATCGTGTATCTGGTAGTCGGACCCTGGGAACGAAACGAGTTTCACGTTAACGTCGAAGGATTCCGGGAACGATACCCGGTGGCAATCGCCACGGACGACTACGACGTCTATCGCGTGCGGTGAGAGATTGGTGTTGATCCTCAGAACTCTGTGTGGGGAAGCATAAGGTTGGGCCGTGGCTGAAGTTCATCATGCATTGCCGGTATCATGACGAATAGGACGACTTTCATGAGCGAAACCGAGACGATCAAATCGCGGCCTCTTGACAGGTCAGCCCTGGCCGGCGATCCGTTCAAACAGTTCGCGGTCTGGTTCGCGGAAGCGCAATCCGTCCAGCCCATTCTTCCAGAGGCCATGAGCCTGGCCACCGCGGACAGAAACGGCTGTCCTTCATCCCGGATGGTTCTGCTCAAGGGAGTGGACGAGCGAGGCTTTCTCTTCTTCACCAATTACGAGAGCCGGAAGGCCGCAAACCTTGATGACAATCCCTACGCGTCGCTACTTTTCTGGTGGCCGCTGCTGGAACGGCAGGTGCGCATTGAAGGGGCGGTCGAAAGGGTAACCGCTGAGGAATCCGACGACTACTTCGCTACACGAGCCCGGGGAAGCCAGCTGGGAGCGTGGGCTTCGCATCAGAGCAGCACGATCGATGACGAAGAGCTCAGCATCAATCTCGACGCTGTAGAGGCGAAATATCGAGGTCAGGAAGTGCCCCGTCCACAGCTTTGGGGTGGATACCGCCTCATCCCGGAATTGTTCGAGTTCTGGCAGGGCCGTCCCAGCCGGTTGCACGACCGATTTCGCTTCCAGAGAACTGCAGACGGCTGGAACGTCGATCGGCTCGCTCCGTAGCCGAATTTCCCGAGCGGGGAAAGGACGCGGGCATCCATGTCGCGGGAATGACAATCGCTTCACGTCGTCCATCGCTTTGCGTGTTCGGGATGACATGTTTGTTGACTCGCGCAGACAAAATGTCAAAGAAAGCAGAAAAAAGGCGGCCTCGGGAGGCCGCCTTTCCTACTAGCAGGGGTGAGAATCTATTCAAGTACGACAACAACCACCCGACGGTTCTGCGCGCGGCCGGCGCGGTTCCCGTTGGCGGCAACTGGTGCAGTTTCCCCATAGGAGATGGTGGACATGCGTACCAGCGGAATGCTGTATTCCTTGGAAAGGTAACGGCGCACTGCTTCCGCGCGACGCTCGCCGAGGCGATCGTTGGACGTCTGGCTGCCGCGGCTGTCCGTGTGACCCTGGATTTCGATGAAAACGGGAGCGTTCTCATCCTTGACCTTTTTCGCCAGATCGTCGAGGGAGGCCTTCGACTCCTTGCTCAGCTCGTAGGAGTTGTTTCTGAAGTGGACGTTGTCGTCTGAAATCGTCTGCTCCAGGACGACTTTCCCCCGAGCCAGAACACCGGCTTCCGTGGCCCGTTCCAGGGCATCCTGCGCAGTCTTGCTGAGCTGGTCGACGCGGAGATCCGTCAACTGCTGTTTCTGCTGAACCTGTTCGACCTGGGAAGCGACCGACTCGATTTTCTGATCGGTTTTAATCTGTGCCGTTGCGATCTTCTGATCGACGGACTTCGAAGTGGCACAGCCACCGAGGACAAGCATGGCCGAAAATGCCAGACCGGCGGGGATCACGGCAAACTGCTTTGTGCGAATCATAAAAATCCCTTTCTCAGTACTCTCTCACACCGGGAATGAACTGCCTCAGCGACCGCGAGCCACCTTCAGTGGCGGTTCCGTCCCGTGGTACCCCGCTCGTACATGCACGCTTCGCGCCCGCTTCGGGAGCTGAAGCGAAAGTGTGCGAAATCTTACGTTTCCGCGCCCTGTGGGCTGGAACCCGACAAGGTACTGGGAGCGCAAGTCCTTCTCCATGGCGAGAATGGCCTGCTGCAGTTCCTTCGGTTCGATCACGATCGATAGACGTCCACCGGAGGTTTTGGCGATTTCCTGCAGGATGTCGAGATCCTGAAGTGCGTCCGTGGAGAGATGAATGGTCGATCCTTCGGGAGCCCCGGGGACTCGTAGCCCCAACGGATAGATGGGAACGTCTACTCCCTCCAGCGTCCGGGCCAGTTGTTCGCGCGTCATGTCCGAGGCGTTATCGAATCCGTCCGTGAGCAGGATGATGGCCCGGGAGCCGTTGTTTCCGAGCAGACTCTTCCTTGGCATTACGGCCAGCGCATCGAAAAACGCCGTCGTGCCGAAGGGTCGCAGAGAGTCAACGGCGGTGACGATCTTCCGGGCGTCGGAGGTGAATGGGACAACTTCGTTGACTTTTCCGTCCGCGAACACATAGAGGCTGTAATCGTCTCCGGCTTTCTGTTCACCGACCAGGGTATGGATCGCTGTCCTTGCGCCTTCGATTTTTCCGGAGAGTCCCATGGACCCGGACCCATCAAGCAGGATCGTGTACGAAACCGGGGCGTTGCCGACCCTTTCGAACATGTCCAGGGCCACATGCTTGCCTTCCACCAGGACCTTGACGTCTTTCTGCTGAAGGTCGGCTATGGGTTTTCCATGATCGTCGAGCGCGACGAAGGGAACAGCGACGTAACCCACCGAGATCGTGTCCGAGAAGGTGCCGGAAACCTCGGTCGGTGTTGCCGTTGTCTGAGCGAACCCCGTCACCGGAAGGAACAGCGCCACGATGGCCACCATCATGAAAACCGAACTCGCTGCTTTGCGGAGGTCACTCATTTTCATTGAGGAGCCCGCTCTGGTAACGCGCACAGAACGGTGCTCTCGTGATCGAAACAGAGGGCCCGCGGGAACTATTCTTTTCTGTGGCAGATCGAGAGTTGCGCCGGTGGTGCATCACTGCCCTGGCAGGTACGGCTGACAGTTCGCAGCGAAGAGAAGGGCGGGCGGAGAACGCCGGCCCTTTATTTTGTCAGCGCGTCCGGGTCTTCGATGTCCGGCGGCGGATCCGAGAGCGATCGCCTCAGAATGAAAAGATTTCTCCCGTAAAGCAATGGAAGCGCGATGTAGCCGAGAATGACCGGCAGCTTGTCGATATGGAATCCGTACAGCAACTGCACGATGCTTCCCCAGAAGCTGAGCTGCCAGAAGATCGACGGGACGACGATTTTGCGATGCTTCTCGGACAGGTACCACTGCAGGGCGAAGCGGGCCGTGAAGAGGGCATTGCCGGTCAGGCCGATCAGCGTCCACCAGTAGGAGTCGCGATAGAACCATTGCAACTGGCCGCTGACGTAGGGCTGAAGAAAAGCGTCGGGATGTGTCATGAGGATCGAATCCTTTGGCGAGGCCTGACCGGCCTCTCCGGAACGTGATGCGCTGATCGTATTACAACGGTCCGCCATTCATTGGTCGCATCGCTATACTGCCCGATCTGCGGAGGATGCGCGATGACCCAGCTCCCCCTTCCCGACTACGACATCAGTGATCTCATCGCCGCACGTCAGTGGCACACGTTGCGGCGTTGGTTCGCAGCACTCAATCCGTCCGATACAGCCGAACTGTTTTCGGAAGTCTCGCTGGAGGAAGAAGGCCTCGCTTTCCGCCTGCTCTCACCGGCGCGCACGGTTCAGGTGTTTTCCTACCTCCCTCCTGATCATCAGGAGCGGCTGATTCGTGAACTGCCCGACCAGCAGCTCCGGCACATCGTCAACGCCATGACCGACGATGACCGGACCCGGCTGATCGAAGAGATGCCTACGTCCGTGACCCTCAAGGTTCTGGCCGCTCTCTCCCCGGACGAGCTCAGGAGCGCCCGGGAGCTTCTCGGGTATCCGGAAGACACGGCCGGCCGTTACATGACGCCCGACTATGTATCGCTCAGGCCGGAGATGACAGCGCGGCAGGCCCTCGAACACATCCGCAGGGTGGGTCGAGGGAAGGAGACGTTGAACGTTCTCTACATCGTTGACGAGCATGGGGGGTTGGTCGAAGACCTTCGACTGGGCTCGCTCGTGCTGGCCGATCCGGAACGATCCATCCTGGTGATTCAGGATCCGCCTCTCGTGTCGGTCCGGGCCACGGACGATCGCGAAGAGGTGCTCCAGCTCTTTGAGAAATACGATCGTGTCGCTTTGCCGGTCACCGACCCCGCCGGAAAGATGCTGGGAATCATCACCGTCGATGACATTCTGGACGTGGCCCAGCAGGAAGCGACGGAGGACATCCAGAAATTGGGAGGCAGCGCCGTTCTGGATGCGCCCTATCTAAAGGTGAGCCTCTGGGAAATGATCCGCAAGCGCGCCGGATGGCTGGCGGTACTCTTCATCGGGGAAATGCTCACGGCCACGGCCATGGGATTCTTTCAGGGGGAAATCGCCCGTGCCGTCGTGCTTACCCTCTTCATTCCGCTGATCATCAGCAGCGGCGGTAACTCCGGATCGCAGGCAACGACGCTGATCATCCGTTC
>JBDTRY010000133.1:0-10050 GCA_039931435.1 Acidobacteriota bacterium
AGCCCCAGGGTACAGGTTCACCCGTCGCCAATATTTGATCGTCGTACTCGGGCCGTTAATCGGCATCAGTCTGCTGGCCTGTGCGGCCATCGGGTTGGTAGCGGGCACATCGATGATCTGGCACATAGCTCTGTGGGGAGTCGTGAATGCGAGCGCCGCCAACGCAGATTGCTGGATTGCCGCTGTGGTCGTTCAACAGCCGGCCGGCGCGCTCGTGGTGGATGAGCCGGATGGTCTGCGCGTGCTGGTAGCCAGCGACGGATCGACGCGTTCCCCGCCAGGGGGCTAGATGCTGGCCCAAAGCCCTAAGGCTCATGCTTTGACGGCAAGGCAAAGTGGTGTCTCCACGAGGGAGAGTCTCGGATCTTCTTGCGCGCCAGTGGGTGCTGGCTAACTATGTGGTCAAGCCGACTGCTGGGAGATGCTTCGATGTTCACTGATGTTGTGTCGTGCAGCAGCGGCTTACCACGGCGTTAGCCGTCTGAATAGAACGCCTCGTATGAAGGTACGCCTCAAGACAAGGAACGCTTCCGATGGCATGGTGCTCTGGTCGCTGACTTTGGGTCACGATTACGAGGTCCTCGGACTTGAGTCCGACGACTACCGAGTTCTGGACGACACCAGAGAACCCTACTTGTTTCCTGCCGACTGTTTTGTCGTCGTCGAAGCGCGTGAACCCGAGTTCTGGGTGTGTTCCCTTGGCGATGAGGGCGAGAGGTATTGTTACCCGATCGAGTGGTCGGCCCCTGGATTCTTCGAGGACTACTTCGACGGAGAGTCGGACCCACACCAGATATTCTGACGCGTACTCCGTGAACGCTGGCCAGCATTCCACTGAGAGCATCACCTCTGTCGGTCAGCCGGCTAACTAAGACGCTGCACCGGACGCGAAGCCGCTTGCTGCTGCATCGCGAGCGCGTTACCGTGTGGCGTGCGGCTCCGCGCCGGTGAGCGCCTGGTCCGTTGGGCGGACGCAAGGAACGGTGCTGAGCACCGACGAGTTATAATCGCTCCATGAGAATCGCATCGGGGAAAGTTGTTTCGGGCCAAGTCAGGGAGATGAGGGCCAGGCCTTCGACGTTCAACAAGAGAAAGGGAGATGAGGGGGGAGATGAGGGCCAGGCCTTCGAACTTCCAGAAAGAGATGAGGGCCAGGCCTTCGACGTTCAACAAGAGGGAGATGAGGGCCAGGCCTGCGAACTTCAGGCTCTTGCAGCGCAATCTACCTCGCGTGGAAGCTCCGGCCATTCTTCCGTTGCCAGGAGGGGTTCGGCCTCTTTCCGTCGATTCTTCGGAGCTTCGCCTCCTGCGGGGTAGCCTCGGTCCTGCATGGCCAGGCCGCTCAGACCACCCTGGATCTACTGCCCGCGGCCGACGAGAAGTGGTGACCGAAGGACTCAAAACGCGAGCTAGAATGTCCGCAATCGTTACCCGGAGCGGTTTCGCATGTACGACCGGAGAAGCGCAGCCTGTTCGTGCCGGTCTCGATGGATCATTGAAGACGGAGGCTTGTTTCCTGACAAGAACCGAATGGGACGGATCGTTGAACAGAGTGGCTGCCCGATCACTTATGACGTTCGTGGACGTGGACCGGCGGTCCTGTTCATTCAAGGTGTGGGCGTTCACGGCGATGGCTGGTCGCCTCAGATTGCCGAGCTGTCGCCGCACTACGAGTGCGTTTCGTTCGACAATCGCGGCATAGGTAGAAGCTGTCCCAGCGCAGCCGCAATCACGGTCGAGCAACTGGCTGAAGATGCGCTGGCCGTGATGGATGCAGCAGACCTTCCCGCTGCGCATGTCGTCGGCCATTCGCTTGGAGGCCTGGTCGCATTGCAAATGGCCCTTGGCAATCCTCATCGCCTCCGGAGCCTGTCTCTCCTCTGCACGTTTGCGGCTGGACGCGACGCGGCCCCCCTTGTCGCTGCGCATGATGTGGCTCGGTTTCCGTGCGCGTGTGGGTACGCGTCCAATGAGACGCCATGGTTTCCTGCGACTGGTGCTGCCTCCCGGGACGATCGCAAACGAAGCCGTCGTGGCAGAACAGCTTTGCGCGCTGTTCGGTCATGATCTCGCAGACCAGCCGCCAGTCGTCGCCGAACAGTTACGAGCAATGCGAGCCGCCGACATGACCGCGCGACTCGGCGAGCTCGCCAGCCTGCCGACGCTTGTTGTGAGCGCGTACCACGATCCCATCGCTCCGCCGGCGGCCGGGCGTGTCTTGCGTGACGGCATCCCCGGAGCCAGGTATGTCGAGTTTGAGAATGCGTCGCACGGGCTCCCTGTGACGCACGCCTCAGAGGTCAATGCACTTCTGGGCGAACATTTTTCGACGGCCCGGGAGTCATCGGTCCGCTCGATCTCAGGGAAAGGGAGATGAGGGCCAAAAGGAGATGATGAGCCGGAGATGATGGCCAGGCCTTTGAAGTACAGAGCGAGATGAGGGCCAAGCCATGAGATGTCGGCCAGAGATGAGGGCCAGGCCTTCGAAGTTTAGAGAAGGAGATGAGAGTCAGAAGGAGATGAGACGTTTCATCCCTAGAAAATTCCTGATCCTTCCCTGAAACCATGGACGTTATCCGCCCCATATTGGTGAGGTGCTGTGGCGCTCCATCGTCAGAAGAGCCGATCGACGCGGCCGTGGCAAATCGGAGGATGCATGCGAATCATCAAGGCGTTGGGCCAGTATTACACCACCCGGGTGAGAGGAGCGATTGTGCGTCGCTGGCATCGCCGGGAGGACACGGTCATGACTTTTGACATGACCGAATTTATGTGGAGGAACGGTGCAACAGCCGCGAAACAGGATGTTGCCAGGTTCGCACGTCTGTTCTTAGCCGTTTTTGCAATTCTTGGATTCTGCGAAGCGACCGCGAGCGCACAGAATCGAGGAGCGATCGTGCCGACGGGCGACATGATCACGGCACGTTCCGGACACACCGCGACTCTGCTGCTGGACGGGAGAGTCTTGCTCGCGGGTGGTGGCACATCGAGCGCAGAGATCTACGATCCTTCGACAGGCACATTCACCGCGACAGGTTCGATGAACGAAAGCCGTCAGTCACACAGCGCGACGCTACTGCCTGATGGTAATGTCCTGATCGCCGGCGGGCGGGGGGACTCCAGCGCCGAGTTGTATGTCCCGAAGACAGGCACATTTACCGTCACCGGCTCCATGATCGACGATCAGTTCGGGCATTCAGCGACATTGTTGAGGAACGGCAAAGTCCTGATCGCGGGTGGAGAACGTAAGGGCCCGCCGTGGCCCACTGCGGCCGCGGCAGAGCTGTACGACCCGATCACGGGCAAATTCTCGCTGTTAGGAAGTTACGCGGGGAGCGGTCTCTTTTTCTCTGGAGGACCGATCTGGCCCACGGCGAACATGCTTCCCGACGGGAGAGTGCTTTTGGCTGGCGAAAATCCGCCCGAGATCTACGACCCGGCCACAGAGACGTTTGCCCTGAGCGGAGGTATGACCGAGGGGGTCTTTCAGTACGGCATGTACTGGCATACCGCGACATCCCTGAGGGATGGGACAGTGCTGGTTTCCGGAGGGAACGACGACTGGACCTGCGGCGGATTGGCCAACGCAGAAATTTACGATCCGTCGTCCGGCACGTTCAAGGCCACTGGTAAGATGAGCACATCGCGCGACATCCACACCGCCACGCTTCTTTCTGACGGCACAGTATTGATGGCCGGAGGAGGCTCTGGTTGGTGTGGTCGCTCGACGAACAGGACCGCCGAGTTGTACGACCCGGTCAGCGGCTCGTTTGAGCCTGTTGGACGGATGGCGCAGAGCCGCTCCGGGCACACAGCCACACTGCTCGGCAACGGCACGGTTTTGATCGCGGGCGGAACGTCTTACTGGCCAATGGAAGTGCTGCGCTCTGCCGAGCTGTACCAACCGGCAGCGTCACGGCCTCGTCAGCGATCCGTACATCACTGACGCCCGAGGTTGCGCCGGAACGATTGAGGAGTGTTTCTCGCGCGTACCGGCAGGCGCGGCGGAGATCTCACTTCGCCGCGCCGAATTGATGCCTCGGTCTCATGTTGAGTTGGATGTCCAGACCCCAACGTTGCTCCCTTCTGTCTCATGGACTCCGAGGCGTACAATCGATACACCTATGTCGTCAGCGGCGCTAGTCGGCCGGACCATTACGCTCTACCCCGGATTGTCGAGCGGCTCGGCGCCGTCGGAATGGGTGAGGAAGGGACTACCAATGAGCTACCCCTGGACCAAATGATCGTGCGCCCCTGGTCGAGGTTCTGCTTCGCGGCGGGGTGGTTGATATTCGCCTCCTCCGCGTTCGGACAGGCTATCGTCCTGGATCAGGGACAATTCACGTTCGGCTCGAGCTACCAGCACACGTTCGTCCGATATCACGTGGGTTTCGACGGCAAGAAGGCGGATCTCGGTCACATTATGTCGTACTCCATCCGGCCTGAGGGGAGTTACGGGCTCACCGATCGCATCACGATCGACGGCGACGTCGCATTTTCCGCCTCCAAGTACATCGGGTCGCAACCTCACGGCCGGCTCGATGACGGCACCTTTCACTCCACGCTTCAGGATTTCCACGTGGGAGTTCGGGCGAACTGGTTGATCCGACCTCTCTACGTCACGCCCTACATGCGTCTCACCGTTCCATCCCATCACTACGAGTTGGAAGGCCATACCGCGACTGGAAAGGGTAAGTTGGGGCTCACGTCGGGACTGTACGCCGGACGGGACTTTGGTCCTTTTCTCCCTAACGCATACTTCGAAATGATGGGCTCGCACACATGGGTGCAGCGAACGACGATCGACACGACGAGCGAGCGCCTGAATCGGACGAACGGTTCGCTCGAGTTCGGCTATTACCTGACGCCAGCAGTCACTCTGAGCGCCTTTGGTATAGGCCTGCGCACCCATGGAGGCTGGGAACTTCCGCGACGATTCAACAATCAGCAGGAACTCGTGGAACACGACCGCTTCGACAAATCGAAAGACGTTCAGTTGGGCGGAACGGTTGCCTACACCTTGCGCGGCAGCCTCACGATCTACGCCGGCTATTTCACAACCCCCTGGGCGAGAACCGCACATGAACTGGCCGGGCCGACGTTCGGTTTCACATGGTCGCCGCGACGCGCTCAACCGTTGCTTGCATGCTCGCCCACTCGTCCGGCGATGCTTCTGGCGCAGCGCTAAACCCGAGCCCCACCCCGGATTAATACCGTCACCAACTCGAAGGCCTGACCCTCTATCTTCTCTCTATCTCCGCTATCTTTAGCGCTCGCGGCGATCGGATCGATTCTTGTCGTTTCGAGCCCAGTGAACGGGTTGACATTTCCCGGCCGGTGTAAAGCATTCGTGCTAAGATTTTTCTCCTCACGACAATGCGATACCGATTCGGCGAGATCGTTCTCGACACCGCCGCACGTCAACTCGCGCGCGGTCCGGTATCCCTTCATCTTTCACCAAAGGCCTTCGATCTGCTCACTCTGCTCATCTCAGAGCGCCCTCGCGCAATGCACCGACAGGAAATCGTCGACGCCCTGTGGCCGACGAGCTTCGTAGTCGATGCCAATCTGCCGAATCTGATCGGTGAGGTGCGGCGTTCGATCGGCGACGCGCAACGCGACATCATCCGCACCGTCCATGGTACGGGCTACGCCTTCGCATCTCCCATTCATGAGGAGGACAGTGAGCGTCTCGAGCCGGACTGCGCTCACCTGATCCTGGTTGCCGGTCGGGAACATTACCTGAGCAACGGTGAACATCTTGTTGGACGCCAGCCTACGGCAGATGTCTTCCTCTCCGCGGGAAGCGTGTCACGAAAGCATGCGCTCATCCGGATCTCAGGGGGGCTGGCCACTGTGACCGACCTCGAAAGTAAGCACGGGACGTTCATCGGAAACAAGCTCGTCAGGGAGGAGTCCCGGCTCACCGAAGGAGACCGGCTCCGGTTCGGCAGAGTCGAGGTGCGGTATCGTGCGCTTGCGGGATCTGGTGCGACCGACTCGTTCCTCCCGGCCATTTCGGAACACCCCGGTGAATCAGGGAGAACATGATGCATAGGCGCCTTTTGTTTATCTCAATCCTGCTTTTCGTTGCCTTCACTCCGCGGGGGGACGCTTGTGGCGACAAGATGGTTCAGATCGGCCGTGGCGTCCGCTACCAGCGGGCCAAGGCGGTCCGGCCTGCAACGATCGTCATGGTCGCAGGTCAGCAGTTTCCCTCCCGCTCCATGAGCCGGTTGGGCTCGGAGCTGACGATGGTCGGACATCACGTCATCGTCGTTGAAGGGCCATCGATGCTTGCGCCAATCTTACGCCAGAAGCATGTCGACATCGTGCTGTCGGCCCGCACGGATCTGAAACTGGTATCCGAGGCAGTAGCCGCGGCTCCATCGAAACCGCGCATAATTCCCATGATCGCGCGGCCGGCAAAGAACGCGCCGTCTGAGATCCGGGAGCAGTCCGGGCTTGTGATGCTCGTGCCGGCAAGGGCAGTGGAACAGATCGCACTCATCAATCAAGCGATGAAATGATCGCCGCGGATCAGCCGATCGAGCTGAGCCCGGGCACGCACTTCGGTCCTTACCGCATCGTCGCTCGCATTGGTGCCGGCGGGATGGGTGTGATTTATCGCGCCCGCGACTCGCGACTCGATCGCGACGTGGCCATCAAGCTCATTCACCCCGGTCTGACCAGCGAGCCCGAGCGGATCAGCCGTTTTGAGCAGGAGGCTCGAGCCACCGGAAGACTCAACCACCCCAACATCCTCTCGGTCTTCGACGTCGGAACACACGACGGCGCTCCCTTCATCGTTTCCGAGCTTCTCGAGGGGTCCACGCTCCGGGAACGATTGACCAGTGGACCGTTCCGCGGACGCAAGGCGCTGGCGTTCGCAAAGCAGGTTGCCGATGGGCTCGTAGCGGCGCATGAGAAAGGCGTCGTCCATCGGGATTTGAAGCCGGAGAATCTCTTCCTGACCGCGGACGGCAGGGCGAAAATCCTGGATTTTGGTCTGGCAAAACTCACCGAGGCACAGTTTTCCAGAGGCTCCGATACGCATTCCCTGGAGAACGCCGAGATTCACACCGGGAAGGTGACCGGCACTGCCGGGTACATGGCCCCCGAACAGGCACGAGGCGAGCGTGCAGACATGCGTTCGGACATCTTCTCCCTTGGCGCCATCCTCTTCGAGATGTACTCGGGACGGCGGGCGTTTGCACGGCCCTCTGTCGTGGAAACGTTGCACGCCATCCTGAAGGACGATCCTCCCGACGTCGAGCTGACCGAGGTCCCTCTGGGGCTCGAGGCCATCATGCGGCACTGCCTGGAAAAGAACCCGGCCGACCGCTTTCAAACGGCAAAGGATCTTGCATTCAGTCTCGAATCGATCGGCGAGGCCGCGGTCATCACTTCGACACGGTCGGGACAGCCAGCACCGCACCTCAGCTTCCGCACTGCTGCGGCAGGCGCTACGGCCGTGGCCGTACTGGTCCTGGCCGGAATTGCCGGTGCGCGGATCTACAGCTTCCGCAACGTTCCACACAGTCTTCCTAAATACACCCGGCTGACATTCCGACAGGGAAATATTTCCGATGCGCGCTTCGGCCCCGACGGTCGCACCGTGTTCTACGGAGCCGCATGGGACGCCGGACCGATGACGATTTACCAGACCAGAATCGATGGTCCCGACGCGCGCCCCGTCGGGCTGCCGGCGGGAAGCATCTTTTCTGTATCGCCGCAGGGAATCCTCGCCATCTCCAGAGGCTGCGATCTGAACATGAGCAAGTGCCGCGGCACCCTCGCTGAGGTCTCCATCGCAGGAGGCGCACCGCGAGACATTGCGGAGGATGTCGACTGGGCGGACTGGAGTCCTGACGGAAAGGATCTGGCGATCGTGCGCGCCGTCGGCGGCTTCTACCGGTTGGAATATCCGATCGGGCGCGTCCTGTATCAGAGCCCGGGGTGGATCAGTAATCCTCGGGTCTCGCCGGACGGGAATCTGGTTGCATTTGCCGATCATCCAGACCTCGGACTCTTCGCAGGTTCGGTGGCGGTTGTCGATCGGCGGGGAACGAAAACGATCCTCAGCGATGGCTGGAAGATGGTTTTTGGCTTGGCCTGGCGGTCGAACGATGAGCTGTGGTTCAACGGCAGCCGCTTGACACGGACCGGACAGCTCTGGGGCATACGCCTCGACAAGTCCGAGCGTCAAATCCTCTCCAGTGCCGGATACTTCGAGATTGTGGATATCGCCGGAAATGGAAGAGCCCTTTTCTTCCGTACGAATATTCGCACGCGGTCATTCGTCGGTTCGGCAACGGACGAGCGGGAGCTGGGATGGTTCGACTGGTCGATCGTCGCCGATCTCTCGGACGACGGAAAGACCATTCTGTTTTACGAGAGCGGGGATGGCGCGCGCGGCTCGCCGCAGGTTTACCTCCGCAGCACGGACGGGGCGGATGCAATCCGATTGGGGGAAGGGCGGGCCCTGGACCTCTCCAGTGATGAAAAATGGGCTCTGGCGGTCGTTGGGGTTGCGGATCAGCAGCTGGTGCTGCTCCCGACCGGCGCAGGTCAGGCTCGCCAGTTGCCCCGAGGCAACCTGGTGGAGTTCTACTCGGCGAGCTTCTTCCCTGACAACCGGCGCATCCTCGTTTCGGGCGAGACAAAAGAACATGTCCCACTCTCGAGCATTATCGATCGCACCGACGGCTCACAGAAGGCGCTTGGGGGCAGGGGTGTCTCGGCGGTTCTGGTCGCGCCGGACGGTAAGCACGTCGCGGCCTACGGACCCGACGGAACGTTCTATCTCTTTTCTATTGACGGAACAGCGGCAACCCCCATCCCGGGACTGGCGCCGGGCGACCGGCTGGTTCAATGGTCGGAGGATGGCCGCGAACTCTATGTCCGGGGCCCTGGAGACGATTCGGTCGATATCGATCGCCTGGATCTCGCCAGCGGCCGGAGAGTGCCCTGGAAGCACATCGTCCCCGCCGACCGGGTAGGGATGATCGGAGTCGAGGACCAGGGAGTCTGTATCACCCGTGACGGGAACACATATGCCTACTCGTACTGGACTGTTCTTCAGGACCTGTACTCGGTCGAGGGGCTGCAATAGAAAATATTCGGCGATCTCCCTCAGTTTTCTTCGCACCTGCAAACCGTCTGTCAATCCGTCGCTCCCGCGCGATCCGCGTGAAGGGCATCACCGCCTTCTTCGGGACAACCACATCCGGATGGGGCTGGCCGGCGGACTTTGAAGTACCCCTCCAACGCAGCGTCTTCGCAGCGTCTGTCACGCTTGTCCAGGAAGCCGCAGGCGCTACGGAAACAGCGTTGCCGCAGACATGATCCCCACGTTTCATCCCTGGAAAATTCCTGATCCTTCCCTGAAACCATCGACGTGCTCCGCCCCATATTGATGAGGTGCTGCGCCGCTCCATCGTCAGCAGAGCCGTGGCAAAAGGGGATGCATGCGAATCACCATGACGTTGGGACAATATTTCCACACGCGGGTGAGAGGAGCGATTGAGCGTCGCTGGCACCGCCGGGAGATCACGATCAAGACAATTGCCATCACCGCTTTCTGCATGTCCTGGACTGCCGCTCCCTCATACGCACAACAGACCAGGAGCGAGGTGGCCTATGCGCACTATGCGTCGACGCTGCTCATTCCCGTTGCCGCTGACGTAGAGGGCGCCTACGGAAGAAAGAGATGAGAAGAAAGAGATGAGGGCCAGGCTTTCGACGTTCAACAAGAGGGAGATGAGGGCCAGGCCTGCGAACTTCAGGCTCTTGCAGCGCAATCTACCTCGCGTGGAAGCTCCGGCCATTCTTCCGTTGCCAGGAGGGGTTCGGCCTCTTTCCGTCGATTCTTCGGAGCTTCGCCTCCTGCGGGGTAGCCTCGGTCCTGCATGGCCAGGCCGCTCAGACCACCCTGGATCCGCTGCGCGCGGCCGACGAGAAGTGGTGACCGAAGGACTCAAAACGCGAGCTAGAGTTGCTCAGGGCCAGGCCTTCGAAGTTCACGGGGGATGAGAGAGTTTCGGAAAA
>JBDTRY010000134.1:0-10008 GCA_039931435.1 Acidobacteriota bacterium
CAACCGGGAGGTCGAAGAGATCCGTCGCTCGACGCTTCAGGATGACAGGCCATGACAGTGGTGTCATGCCTGCGAGGCGGCAGCCTGCGTCGTTCCCCCGCTTCTAATGAAACGCGCTTCGTTCCTGCGGGGTCTGGGGATCTTGTCATCCTGGAGGGAGCGCAGCGACCGAAGGATCTCGTCAACGAGAATGGTGGCCATCTTCGTGTTGGCAACCGGGAGGTCGAAGAGATCCGTCGCTCGACGCTTCAGGATGACAGGCCATGATAATCGTGTCATCGACGCGGCATCGGCGCCTGCGTCGTTCCCCGTTCGGGTGACTGTATCGAGGAATCGCGCCGGTCATTCGGGGTGACGGGAGCGGGGATCGCATCGGGGTTCCCCGCAAGAATCCAAAACAATTGCAATCGATTCTGCGGTTTCTCCGTATATGGCTGCAGTGATGGAAAGCGTCATCGCCTTCGGGCCCGATCAATCCCTCGACAGCCCCGTGTGGATCTGTGGTGATTTCGCTGCTGTTGTCGAGCGGCACGAGCGGATGGTCTTCAGTATCGCCATGAACATGCTGGGGCGGCCATCAGAAGCGGAGGATCTGTCCCAGGAAGTGTTTCTGCAGCTTTACCGCCATCTCGCGGAGATCGAGTCGGACAGCCATCTTCTGCATTGGCTGAGGCGGGTGACCACGAACCGCTGCATCGATCATATGCGCAGGAACCGGATCACGTCCGTTTCCTTCGACTCCATTCCGGAGCCCCCGTCCTCGGACCGCGCACCGGATCCGCTGCTGCCGGACACACTTCGCACTCTGATGGCCACGCTTCCTCCCGCCCAGCGAGCATTGCTGGTGCTGCGATACCAGGAGGAGCTGGGGCCCGGGGAGATCGCCTCCGTGATGGGTGTGCCGCTGTCGACCGTGAAGAGCAACCTTCACCGTGCCTTGAATAGTCTGCGTAAGAAAGTCAACGTGTCCTCCAGGAGGGTCGTGTGATGGATCTCGAACAGGAACTGAAACAGGCTCTCCGAAGAGTCGATCCTCCTGAGGGATTTGTGGAACGGGTGCTCGTGCGGATCGAGAACGAATCGAGCGCGACGGTCTCGCAAAATTCTTTCGGCCCTTTTCCGCGTCTCGTTCCTCGCTGGGTGGCCACGGGACTTCTGGCTGCCAGCATCGGCGCTGTAGCTCTCGGTCTCGGGACGTATCGCATCAACCGGCTGGCGGGCGAACGGGCGGAGGGTATTCGTGCCCGGCAGGAACTCCTGCTGGCAGTACGTATCGCCAGCCAGAAAACGAACCTGGCACGAACTGCGGTACAGAAAACGTCATTCGAATTGCGGTGAAGGAGACTGTCATGAGAAAGCTTCGGGGAGTGATTTCGAATTCGATTCTGGCGGTTGCGCTCATTGTCAGCGTTCCGCTTGTGGCCTCGGCTCAGCCTTCGCGGTTGATCCTCGACTTTCCCGACCTTTCGGGAAAGGCTTCGGAGACGGTGGATGTGGCCCTGGATGGATCGATGCTGCGACTCGCAGCCGGATTTCTATCGAGCAAAGATGCCGACGAGGTCCGTATCCGGGAACTCGTGCGCGACTTGAAGGGGATCTATGTGAAGAACTACAGCTTCGACAAAGAAGGCCAATACGATCCGGCTGACGTTCAACGAGTCCGCGCGCAGCTCACGGGCACGTGGCAGAAAATCGTGAACGTGAAGAGCCGGAACAGAGCCGGCACTTCGGAAGACGTCGAAATCTACCTCCAGAACGTAAATGGCCGGATCGAGGGCATGACCATCATCGCTTCCGAGCCGAAGGAGTTGACCCTGGTCAATATTGTCGGTCCCATCGATCTTCAGAAACTGAGCGCGCTGGAAGGACAGTTTGGGATCCCCGAGGGGCTTTCGGGGGACGCTCCGAGAAAGGATGGGAGCCAATGAAACGCCCCGGATTCATCATTGCAGTTCTTTTCCTGTCAAACCTGCTCCTGGCCTTGCCGGCAAAAGCGGATTTCCGTGAGATTGTCCGCTCAATCGAGCAGAAGGGACGGGTGCAGCACACCTGGATTCCATTCTTCTGGCTGGGACGGATGGTCGTGCACATGCATGCCATCGAAGGCGTCTCGGACATTCAGCTCGCCACCTTCGAGAAAAGCGAGATTTCGTCCATCGATCTGGACTCCATCGTCCGCGCCAACAGCAAAGAGCGATGGCAGCCGATTATCGTTGCCAGGTCCAACCGTGATCACGAGCAGACGTACATCTATTCGCGGGAGGAACGAGGTCAGATGCAGTTGCTGATCGTGGCCCGGGACGGTGAGGACACGACGGTGATGCAGTTGCGCGTAGCGCCCGAGCGCTTTCTGGCCACGATCCGTAATCCGGGGGAGAGCAGTGAACGCTTCGCATTCTGACGATCAGGCAGCACCGACAGGCGATTCCTGGAGCCCGGGAAGGTGGAAGAGATCCTTCGCTCGAGGCTTCTGATGAACCCCAGTGCGAATCCACGAATATGTCATCCCGAACGAGCGAAGCGAGGAGGGATCTCCGGCTCGTGGAAGGCAGTCGTCGTTTCAGTCGCGGGAGATCCGTCGCTTCGCTTCGGGATGACATGCCGTAGCAGTCGTGGCATCTGCTGTCACACCGGCACTTGCGCCGTTCCCCAGCTCGGGATGTCAGGTCCCCTCGACGCTTCTATTGAAATCGATGAGGTGAAGCGGTTCACCTGAGTGCCCCTCCAGGCCTACAGCGCTGCCTCGGGTGGATCCTCATACCGCCGTCGCCTCTTACCCCGCATCGAGCCATGAACTCCGAGGACAGGGCCGAGGAGAAAGTAGATGAGGCCTGCCCAGCCTGCGGCCTGCGCTCCGCCGATGGCCACGATGAGGATGGAGATCAAACCCACGGTGACGTTGATCATGTGCTGTTGCATGCTTGTCTTCGTGTCGAACTGCTCGAGCGTATTCAACTGCAGTTCGTCCCGTCGCTGCCAGGCTCGCGCGTAGAGCAGTGTGAAGACGAGAAAGACTGCGACCACTCCCGTACTGTAGAGCACCATCAACGTGCCCATCTGGGTGGGCTGAATGGCTGCCTCGATGTGACCGTTTGCCAGAATCACGTTGTTGGACTGTCCTGTGAACGTGTTCACCAGAAGCGAAAAGAGAAACTTCAGCGGATACACGTAAACAAGCACGACGAACAGCAGCACTCCGTTGAGAATGACGGTGAAGTCGTCTTTGAGGCCGTAGCGCCGGAAATAGCTGTACTGAAAAAACCACACCTGAAAGAGAACGGCGAAACTGAGGGCGAAAGCGATGAACCCGTGAGCCGCGGACATCAGCTCAGTGAACGTCTTCGGTACTTCGAGGGAGATCACCAGCAGTGTCACGGCGAAGGCGAAAACCGCATCGCTCAGCCCCTCGATCCGCGATATCTCATGGCTCCGCCAGCGGAACTGGTTTCTGCCGTTCGGCGGGCTTCCGAGTGTTTCATTCACGTTCACGCACTCCCAACGGTTGTCTGGAAAAGTAATTGATCTTTGTGAACATTGTGATGGATTTGAGCGGCGGCAGCAAACCGGGCCCTGGCCTTCGTGGATTGAAATCTGCAACGATAGTCCGGGGGAGGAATCGACGATGCGTCATGGTCTGCATCGCTTCAGCATTACCGGTCTGGTCATCGTTTTTCTGGGGCTGCCGTCCATCCTGCGCTGTCAGGTGAGCGCTCCTTCCCAGCACGAGGCCACTGGCCTGGAGCGGATCAAACTTCCGCCGGGTTTCCGGATCGAGATGTACACCTCGTCGGTGCCGGGAGCGCGCTCGATGACTCTGGGAACTGGGGGAACACTGTTCGTCGGCAGCCAGGGAGAGGGTTCTGTCTACGCCGTGGTCGACTCCAATCACGACGGCAGAGCGGACAAGGTCTACACGGTCGGCCGGGGTCTTCAGTCACCGAACGGTGTGGCCTTCCGCAACGGTGCGCTCTATGTTGCAGAGATCAACCGCATTCTCCGATATGACGATATCGAGCAGCATCTGGACAAACCGCCGCGTCCCGTCGTCGTCATCGACTCCTATCCGGAGGATCGTCATCACGGATGGAAATTCATCGCTTTCGGGCCGGATGGTCTCCTTTACGTTCCGGTCGGCGCGCCATGCAACGTCTGCTCGACCAGTGGCCTGTACGCGACGATTACACGCATCCATCCCGACGGAACCGGACGCGAGATCTTCGCTACGGGCATCCGCAACACTGTTGGATTTGACTGGGACCCGCGGACGCATGAGCTCTGGTTCACGGACAACGGGCGGGACATGCTTGGCGAGAACCGCCCTCCCGACGAGTTGAACCGCGCCCCTCGCAAAGGACTCGACTTCGGATTTCCCTTTTGCCATGGCGGAGACATTCCCGATCCGAAATTCGCTGGAGGTCACTCCTGCAGCGAATTTGAGAGGCCGGAGGAGAAACTGGGACCGCACGTCGCGGCCCTGGGCATGCGCTTTTACACGGGATCGATGTTTCCGCAGAAATATCAAGGCGGTATCTTCATCGCCGAGCACGGCTCATGGAACCGAACCGAGCCGATCGGCTACCGGATCTCGTTCGTGCCGGTCCAGGGGAATCGGGCCGCCGGATACGAAACCTTCGCCGAAGGGTGGCTGGCCGGTGGGAAACCGTGGGGACGGCCGGTGGACGTGCAGATGCTTCCCGACGGCTCCTTGCTGGTGTCCGACGACTTTGCCGGCGCCATCTACCGGATTAGTGCCAGATAATGATCCACCGCCGTCAATATAGAATCGCCACCTCGGAGGAATCATGAATCAGGAAACAGCCATGGATATCGCCCGGTTTCTTGCCACCAGTCTGGGCCGGCGAATGAGAATCGGTCTGGGCGTGGGAATGATCGCTTACGGTATATCGCGAAAAAATACGGGCGGCTTCTTGCTGGCCGCGTTGGGATTTCTCCCGCTCGCAGAGGGAACAGCCAACGTCTTCCTGCTTGGGCCGGCCATTGGTGCCCCGCTACTTGGTGAGGACGTCCAGTAGGCCGTTTCGCTCAGGGACCGCGATTCGGCGGGATGGATAACGCGGTCGGATCGGTTGCCTGATTTCAGAATATCGGCATTCCCCGTTCTGTTGGCTGCCGTGATGCCGGGAATCAACCGACTCAATCGCGCCTTTCTGATCGCCGCGACGATTCTGTTGGCCGTGTCTGTGCGGGCAGGCGAGCCGGCGCGTCCGGCCCGCAACTTCGTCAGCAACGCCGCGACCACGTTCGCGGACCTCGAGTTCGCCAGCGTAGCCGGCCAGTCGTTGCGGCTGGACCTGTTCCTGCCGTCAGGCCCGGGTCCGTTTCCCGTCATCGTCTCGGTGCACGGTGGTTCGTGGACTTCCGGAACGCGCGATCAGGGCACCGCTATATTGCAGGTGGGACGCGGATATGCGGTGGCCAACATCGACTACCGGCTGGCACCGGAGTTCACCTTCCCGTCGCAGATCGAGGACGTCAAAGCTTCCGTCCGCTGGCTCCGCGCCAACGCTGCTCGATTCAATCTGAATCCGAATGCCATCGCTGTGATGGGATATTCTGCCGGCGGCCAACTGGCCGCGCTGCTCGGCACATCCGCCGATGTCTCATCCCTGGAAGGCCAGGCTCTGGGGAACGCCGGCTACTCCAGCCGGGTCAGTGCGGTGGTCGACTATTTCGGTCCGACCGACCTGCTTCAACTCGCCGCCCAGGCTCCGGCCTGCGAACCGGGAGATCCCAACGATCCCAGCGAAGCTCCCTCGCTCTTCATCGGGTGCCCGATCCAGAGCTGCCCGGAAAAAACGGAGTCGGCGAATCCAATCACCTACGTCACGCCGGATGATCCCCCGTTTCTGATTCTGCACGGCCTGGCCGATTGCCTGGTGCCGTGGCAGCAAAGCCAGATCCTTTACGACGCCCTGACGGCGGCCGGCGTCGAGGCGAAGCTCGTACTCGTTCCAGCCGCCCGGCACGCAGACTTTCTCTTTCTGACCAGCGCAGTTCAGAATCAGGTGGACGATTTTCTCGACCGCCACCTCAGATCCGTTCCAAAACGTTTACGCCCTGTTCACCTCTGACCCGTGTCGTTTCCGCGTTCGTGTTACGATTGGGTTTCACCTACGGTTCGCGCTGGCAGGGGGACGCGATGCGGCAACTACGATCCCACGCTCTCACAGCTGCTTTATTGGCACTCACGCTCAGTGGCTGTTCCTTTGTGCAATCAAAGAATTTTCAGATCGTGGATGGCGGCTTCATCGCCGTGCCGGTCCGCGATGCCGCATTCGTTGCGCACTTCAGCGGCTACCCTGGCATGTCGCTGAACAGCGTGCGGGCCAATCTGCTTTACCACACCGCCGAACAGGCGCTGCAGCGCGGCGCGCATTACATCGTCATCAGAGAGCTGAAGACAAACTCAGTCAATCACGCCCGCAGCGCCTGGGTTTCCTCCGGCTCGGGTACCGGGGTACAGGGACCGGGAAGGTGGAGCGGTGAAGCGGCAGGGGATCGGGCCCCCCACAGCACGCTGACGTTCACGACCTCCTTTGTCGCTGAAGGCATCGTCGAGATTTATGAAGAGAAGCCCGACGATCCGAACGCGCTGGACGCGCTGAAGTTCATCGAGCAGATTCGCGCGGGCAGATTTGCGCAGGCGCAACGCCGCGTGGCGAAGCCCGACGAGGAAGTCGTCGACTTCTGAGACCGACCGGCGGCCCGAAAACCTCGCTCGAACGACAGTCGCCTCTCGCCAGCATGAATCGTCGCATCGGGATCTCTGGCTCCTTCCTCCCATTGTGACGGGTCACCGGCCTGAAGGACGGACTCCTCGATGAACTGGCTTGATTTTCTGCAGTAGCCCGCGATGCGAGTGAAGTGTGAAGGCTAGACCGGGACCACCTGGCTTGCTCTCGACGCCGTGAGTTTCGTTGCGCCTCCTCAACGTAGTCCCGCTATGCCTTCGTCGGCCAGCCTCGCTCGCGCCGTCAATGCCGGCGCCATCTGGTCCCACTTCAGCCTTTACACTCCATTGGTCACGTTTTCTGGCCAGCAACGTTCTCTGGATTGTCTGGGGCTGGCATGACCACAGCCCGGGGCTTGATCGTTCTGCAACTGGCTATGGCAGCAACGAGCGTGCGTGGCGCGGCCGGGAGCGACACCTCGACAAGCCCAGCCGGAAAGTAGAGACGGTCACTCGTGTTGCAACATCGGCGCTGGCATTGGTATATGGTCGGTGGTCTTGGACGCTGAAGAGCATGCACAGCAGGCCTTGAACGACGGCGAGCGGCTTCGTGTTGCTCGGAGAGTAGGGCTGGTCCTGAGCGGCGGCTCGATGCGCTGCGCATTTCAGGTCGGCGTCATCGATCTGCTGTATGAGATCGGCATCAAACCGTCGCTGGTCGTGGCCGTTTCCGGCGGTGTCTGGAACGGCGCAGCCATCGCCGTCGGTGCGCAGGATCGCCTTCGGTACTACTGGCGGACATTTGCCCGGATGCCGCATATCAGTCTGCGGAATATCTGGGTTGAGCATTCGCCGTTCAACTATTCGACACTGCACAAGCGTACCTTCCGGCGTTACGTCGACTCCGAGCGGCTGAAGGACCCGTCTTCCATTCCGCTTTTCATCGGTGTGACACGGTTGCGCGATAAAACGCCGGCGATCTTCCGTGCCGACCAGGTCGAGGACCCATTGAGCCTGATGCTGGCTTCGAACTACCTTCCGCCGTTCTTCACCCACGCCCCACGAATCTCAGGCGAACGGTATGGCGACGGAGGGGCCACGAACAACTGTCCCTACGAGAAGGCCTTCGAGGAAGGCTGCGATCTCGTCGTGCTGGTGACGGTAAAAGGGGAGAGCGAAGGGGGAATCTACCGGAACCCGAAGGATGTGGATCACGTCATTCCGGATGCGTTCCGCGACCGCACGATCGTGATCCGCCCCAGGCATCGGGTACCGTTCGCCTTTCGGGAACGTTCCTGGAGTGCAATCCAGCAGTTGATGAACCTCGGGTACCTGCGCGCTCGCGAAGTATTGCTCGGCGAACGCCATCCAGAAACGGACTTGCGCGCCCCCGGCATTGCTCCGACTGTGCGCATCCTCAAACTGATGCGACGGGTGTCGGGATAGGAAAGAGGCCGTGACCAGGGAGTGACTTCTCAGCGAGTGCGGGGAGGGCTTGGCAACGTGTCGACTGACCCTCGTTGCGTCGAGGAAAAGATTTCATTCGTCACAGTGCAGGATGGCAGCGCCGCGGCAGAGCGTGCCGAACGGCGCGGACTGATGACGTGAAGGTGTTTCGAGCTGAGGCGCACGACATAAAGTGAGCCGGCGTAAAGACGGCGGCCGACTCGTAGCACCGGGCCTGAGCCCTGTGTACGGCACGATCAACGCACGATCCCGCGGCAGCGATGGTTGCTCGCCACCGTGAGCAATTGATCGGGCCCCGCAAATAGGAAAACCACCCGCTCCGTCAGGTTGGTGTCCTGATTTCGCCGGCGTTGATTGAGTTCACTGCCTGGCCGTTGGCAAAGGCAAGGACCTGCGTGAAGGCCTCGCCGAAATAGAGTTCGTAGGAATCTTTCTCAACGTACCCGAGGTGTGGGGTGCAAATGACATTGGGGAGGGAGAGGAGCGGGTCCGACGGGGATAGAGGCTCCTGTTCGTAGACGTCGACCGCGGCGCGGCCGGGGCGGCCTTTCTCCAGCGATGCCAGCAGCGCTCCCGGGGCGATCAACTCGGCGCGGCTGGTGTTGACGAGGAGCGCGTCCAGTTTCATCCGCCCCAGGTCAGACTCCGTGATCATTCCTCTCGTCTCCTCGCTCAGCTTGACGTGAATCGAAAGGACGTCGGCAGCCTCGAGGAATCCCTGGCGATCAGCTGCGGTGGCAAGGCCGTCATTCGAGGCTCGGGTCATTGAACCGCTGCGGCCCCAGACGAGCACGTTCATGCCGAAAGCCCGGCCGTACCCGGCCACGATGCTGCCGATCTTCCCGTAGCCCCAGATTCCGAGAGTCCTTCCTCGCAGGGCGGTGCCGATGGTGGTCTGCCACCGACCCTCGCGCATGGCCCTTGTCTCCTGCGGAATGCGCCGCATAGCCGCCATGATCAGAGCGAACGTGAGCTCGGCGGGAGCGACCGGAGACCCGCTGCCGGCCGTGACCAGTACACCGTGGCGGCTGCAGGCGCCGACGTCGATGTGTGCCGTGCCTCGTCCGGTCTGGCTGATGAGCTTCAGACGGGGAAGACTCGTAAGCAGTTCTTCTGTAATGGCCGTGCGTTCCCGGATGAGCACCAGTGCATCAGCAGTTGCGAAACGTTCCGCGAGTCGACGCGGATCTCCTTGCCAGTCGTTATGGATGGTGACGTCGTGACCGGCGAGCATTGCGAATGCATCCAAACCTCGCACAGCATCCTGGTAGTCATCGGGAATGATCACATGCATAGCATTTCCTCGTCAGCGTTCGCCTGGCGATTCTAATGCAGAGGAATTGCGTAAACAGGAACAGGGCCCTGGACGTCAAACGGGCATGAAAAAGCACCTCGCGGTTCTGAGCATGACGTCGTCTCTCGTTCTTCTCATGTCTGCCGCGCCGTCTTCGAAAGACTCCGCAACCGCTCTCACGGACCGCCAGAGGGCACTGCACGTACTGAATCGTCTGGGCTTCGGCGCCAGGCCGGGCGATGTGGATCGTGTACTGGCGATGGGGCTCGATCGTTACATCGACGAGCAACTGCACCCCGAACGCATCGCCGACGTCCGGAGCGAATCGCTCCTGGCAAAGTTTCCCACGTTGACGCTCAGCGCCGCCGACACATGGGATCAGTTCGAGCGACCGTTGCGCGAGGCTCGAAAGCAGGCGAAGAAACTCCAGGCTGAGAGCGCGTCTGCCAACGGCGAAACCGAGTCAGCGGACATGCAGCCCACCGCGGGTGAAAAGAAGAATGGCGCTCTGGCTGATTTTCGAAAACAGATTCCGCCGGACAAGCGACCGAAGCGT
>JBDTRY010000135.1:0-9999 GCA_039931435.1 Acidobacteriota bacterium
GTGTCCAGGTTCCGGCGCTGACCCTGGACTGCAGCACGTGTTCCAGCGCCCGCACGGCACTCATCGCCGTGAGTTGGTACCCTTCGGGCGTTTCCATCGTCAAGGAAACACTGCTGCCGGAGTCGTGGCGAACTTCTCCCCAGAGATAGGAGCGTCCTTGATCTCGTGACGACTGATCAGGACCGGTGCGCCGAGCCGCGACCGTCTGCGCGAGCTTCATCAGAGGCTTGAACCGAAGCACCTGCATCACCGGCGCAAACCAGCGCAAACGGCGGATCATCGATCGAGAGGCGGCTGAGTAAACACGAATGTTTCGAATTCCGGTGGTGCGATAGGCCGTGGCCACGTCACCCCACGGAATGGTCATCGCTGATCGTTCACCGCAACTGAAAGGAATCGTTCGGCTGTCGAATGCCACCGGAACAGAGACAATCCGTCCGTCTCTTCGAATGGCGCCGCCATGAGGCAGTCCCTCGATCATGGTTCGAAGGGTCCCCCTGCTGATGCCTCCTCCCCTGGGGTAAAAGGCGAGGGCAAGCTCGGTGGCGGAACGCAGTGCCTGCGAGAGCATTGCTGCCAGGCAATCCGTGGGAACGACATCGAACCCCACGCCGGGAATGAGCGCCACGCCCGCGCTCTGCGCCTCTTCCTGAAGCCTGAAGATGGATTCGAATACGGCGATCTCTCCGGTGATGTCCAGGTAATGCGTTCCGCTGCCGAGGCAGGCGCGAACCATGGGATCGCTCGTGGCCGAAAATGGTCCGGCGCAGTGAATGACCGCCGCGACTCCGTCCAGGAATGTGGCTGCGTGGGCATCGAGCGGAAAGACTCTGCGATCACACTCCAGTTCGTCAGCCAGTGTCTCCACGGCCTCGCGGCTGCGCCCGGCGAGAATGGGATGGTGGCCCCGCGAGACTGCTTCGCGGGCGATCAACTCGCCGGTGTAGCCGTTGGCGCCGTAGATCATCCAGGATGTGTTTTCGGGCACGCTCCAGTGTGTCACGAGACGGCGGATCCCCATCAGCGAAGCTCAGGGCGTCGACAGAACACCTCGGAACTGTCAGGCCCTGACAGGGTCCAGCGAACGTCTGGCTTGTGCGGAAAGTTTCACGTCCCTGCAGCGGTACGCCTCCGCATGGCGTTCCAGAGCGAGGCGAACGGCATTGCGGTCAGTGTCACGTTCGAGCCAAAGCTTTCGGACTGCCAGAAGGCCGTCGGAAATCCGGGCGTCGATGCGGCCGATCAGGCGGTCATGCTCCAGAAGAGGGCAGACGTACCATCCCCATTTTCTTAGGTGCGCTGGTTTATAGACCTCCCAGACATAATCGAATTCGAATGCATGTCGAACCAGGCTCCGGTCCCAGAGCAGGGGATCGAGCGGACCGAGAATGCGAACCCTTCCATCGTCACGGGAAAGGGGAGAGTGCAAAAATTCGGGGGTCGCCAGATATCGGCGCGGAGATCCATCGATCCGCACGTCCACCAGCTCTCCCCGCTGAACCATGACATCGGGGACCGGCGAGAGGCGGGCCTGGCCGAGCATCGACCAGTTCGATCCGCCCGCGCGGGAGAGGAGACCGGCAGCCCGCACGCGTTCAGCGATGGCCCAGCGGTCAAAATCTCCCTCGGGTTTCTCTTTTGCCACCGGACCGAGTGCCCGCTGGGGAAGATCGTAGAGCTTCGATCCCCTTGCCGTCCGGCCGCAGACGACGATATCGCAGCGCGTCCACAGAATCTCGAGCGCCATCGATGTGGCGCGGGCAGTACCTTTCCAGCCGCTCCAGTCGATCGGTTCGATTCCTCCGTGATCGGTCAGATCCTCCGTGGAGACCGGTCCCTCATGATCTGCAATCTCGGCCAGCAGGGCAGCGGTGATCCTGCGATCGATCCGCTGCTCCCGTTCGTGATGTCTCCACCATGGAGCCTGCGCGGCATGTCCCCGATCGCGGTACCAGGGAAATGCCGACGCGGGGAGGATGCAGCGCTCTTTGGCGAAATGTTCAAAGGCGTGATTGGGAAAAAGGTGCTGCCATAGCTCCCCGCGGCCGATGCCGTCGACGCGCGCCATGACTACGAGATCGGCGTTTGTCCCGATGACGTCCAGAGGATCGAGCTGGATGCATCGCAATCGCGCCAGCACGGAAAGCACACCTCGTCTCCCTCGACCCTGGGATCGGGCCAGACCCAGCCAGTTGACAAGCCGTCTGCGAGCTTCCTTCGGCGAGAGCACGACCTGCTGCGTGGACACGGAGTAAGCCTACACGGCGGCATAGGGCAAATGGCAGCGGAAATGAGCGAAGCGAGGACGATCAGTGGTGGTTCAACGACCATCATGCGAACGCCGGCGTCTTCGCCGTTCCCCGCTTCTTGTGAAACGCGTTGATTGCCGGGGGGTTGTGGAGCGCTTGTCATCCTGAGGGAGCGAAGCGACCGAAGGATCTCGTCAACGAGAATCGTGCCCTTCGACCGGGGTTACGGGGAAGGTGGAAGAGATCCTTCGCTCGACGCTTCAGGATGACACGTCTTGACAGTCGTGCAATTCCTGCGACACCGGCGCCCCGCGCCGTTCCCGCTTCGGAGCGCTTGTCATCCTGAGAGAGCGCAGCGACCGAAGGATCTCGTCAACGAGAATCGTGCCCTTCCACGGGGGTTACGGGGAAGGTGGAAGAGATCCTTCGCTCGACGCTTCAGGATGACACGTCTTGATAGTCGTGCAATTCCTGCGAAACCGGCACCCCGCGCCGTTCACGCTTCGGGAGACACGCTTTCCGGGGATGACACGCGGCTTATTTCCGGCGACTACGACGTCCCCGGCGTTTGATCGCGCAGCGTTGATGAGGATCTCGTGTGATACTTCGCTCAGGCGATTTCATCGATGCTTTTCGAAAAAAGCCCCATCGACGTCCGGGAGTTGCTCCCTGTACCGATCAGGGAGTTGGGCCTGACCGTGGAGGACTCGCCCGTCGAGGACTACGTCCACCAGCTCTACCGTGAGCTGGAGTCGAAAGGCCTTCGGCACTTCCGGCCGGCCTGCTATCTGACGGATCAGTGGGGCTGCCCGTCAGAAGAACCGGTGATCGGGATACCGTTCTATCTCGCGGACCGACGGGTGGGCGCGATCGAAAGCTCGGTGAACGACATCGAGAACGAGCGCGAAATCATGATGTACATGCGCCACGAGGCCGGTCACGCCTTCAACTACGCCTACGAGTTGTACAAGACCGACGAATGGCGAGAGTTGTTCGGGCCATTCCGCCGGCCCTATCGGGAGCGTTATCGTTTCGTTCCATTCTCGCGCAATTTCGTCCGTCACATCGCCGGCTGGTACGCGCAGAAACATCCGGATGAGGATTTCGCCGAGACCTTCGCAGTGTGGATGACGCCACGCTCCAAGTGGCGTGAGAAGTACAAAGACTGGCCGGCGCTGGAAAAGCTGCGCTACGTCGATCGCATCTGCCGCGAGCATGCCGACCAGCCGCCGATCCGTCCGTTCGGTGAAACAGACTTCACCGTCTCCGACATGGGGGAGACGATCGAGGAGTTCTATCGCGCCAATACAGTCGACGACTCTCAGGCCATTGCTGAGCTGGCGCTGGATGTCGATCTCGACGACATCTTCACCAGCGCCGAAGCCGTGTCCGCTGAGCAGAGCCGGCCGGCGGCCGAGGTGATCATGGAGCATCGCAGGGCCATCATCGACAAGGTCACATACTGGACCGGTGTGCGGCGCTCCCTGGTGAAGACGCTCGTGGAGGCCATCGCTCGGCGGGTGGCCGAGCTGGCGCTCGTCGTGGAACGGAAGATCGAGCGCGAACAGGTGGTGGAGCTGACGGTCTATGTGACTACACTGGCCATGAACTTCTTCTCGGCGGGACGATTCGAACGGAAGAGTACGCGATGAAAATCGACATCCTCTACGAAAGCTGGGGCGAGAAGGAAGAGTATCCGGGCGCTGGCAACGGTGCCATTCCCTCCGGGAAAAAGCGGCGCAAACCTCCAAAACTGGACCGGGACCAGATTTCCGAGGCGCTGACGCGATTAGGCCATGAGCCTTCCTACGTGGAGCTGGACGGACGGGATTCGTCACTGATGGCCGCGGCCAGAAGTAAGGCGGACCTGATTTTCAATCTCACCGAATCCTATGCCGGCGACGACTCGAAGGACATGCACCTGGCTGCGTTCCTGGATCTCTTCGGTAAGCGCTACACAGGTGCCGGGCCGCACGCTCTTCATCTGGCGCAGGACAAGGCCACGGCCAAGAAGATCATGCGCTTTCACGATCTGCATACCCCGTTTTCAGCAGTGTCGTTCCGGGGGCGCGTCGATTACGCCCACGACGTACAGTTTCCTCTCATGGTCAAGCCCGTTTCCGAGGACGGATCCATCGGAATCGACAGCGGCTCGGTGGTCAGCTCGGTCAAGGAGCTCATGGAGCGGATCGATTACCTTCACCAGGAGCTCGACGTTCCGGTTCTCATTGAGGAGTACATCGAAGGGAGAGAGATCTACGCTGCAGTGCTGGGCAACGAATCGCCGGAGGCCTTGCCGCTGGTGGAGCTGGATCTTTCGAAATTGCCGCCCGGTGTTCCGCGCATCGCTGGCTGGGAAGTGAAGTTCGAAAAGGATACGGATGCTTACAAGCTCACGAAGTCGGCCGTTGCCGAAGGAATGAGCGACGGACTCACTGCAAAACTGCAGGAGGTGGCCGTAACCACCTTCCGTGCCCTGAAGTTGCGCGACTACGGACGGATCGACATGCGTCTCACCACCGATGAAAAGATTTACGTAATCGAAGCGAATCCCAATCCCTGGCTGGCCTCGTCCGCGGAGTTTGCCATGGCGGCGCGTGCCGGCGGACGGACGTATACGCAGATGATCGGTGAGATCGTGGACCTGGCCATGGCCAGATACGGCGTGGTCAGCGCGTAAGGCCGGCGCCTCAGATCGGCGGCACGGCACCCTGCGCTCAACGCCCGATGCTGATAGCGTCGCCCTGGCGGATCATCCCCGTCTTCAGCACACGTGCATAGACACGCGACTGATCGGGATGCAGCCGGTGCGAGATGCGTACGAACTCGCCGTCCACAAACGAGTCGATGATGGTCTTGCACGGCGGCGCGAAGTTCGAGATCTCGACCTGAACTTCGTCTCCGATGTGCAGTCTCGTGCCGGGAACGACGTGCGACCAGTCCATCCCTGAGATCGTGATGTTCTCGCCAGTCGATCCCGGTTCGATGGGATGCCCCTCTTCCTGAAGCATGGAGATCACTTCCAGCGAGAAAAGGGAGAGTGCCCGTTCGGGACCACCATGCACCTCGAGCTCGGCCTGAGTATCCCCGACCAGCCCGTTCACGGTCAGCGCTGCACTGTCCACGGGCCGCTTGGGTACGCCGCCATCAGAGACGTTGATGCTGTGCACCGTTCCCACGGCTTCCTCGCGTTCCTCGTCCATCGATCGTGAATTATGCATGAGGAGACGGAGAAGAGGCTGAAATCTATAATGGCCCAGCCATGCGCGCGGCCATCTTCGAACGCTTCGGCGGAGAGATTACTGTCCGCCAGGTTCCGGATCCCGTCCCCGGAGCAGGGGAAGCAGTCATCCGCGTCGAGGCCACCGGCATCTGCCGCAGTGACTGGCATGGCTGGATGGGTCACGACCGGGACGTCAGGCTTCCTCATGTTCCAGGACATGAACTGGCCGGAGTGGTGGAGAGCGTGGACTCCGCTGTTCGAGCCTTCCGAGCCGGCGATCGAGTCACCGTTCCCTTCTCCTGCGGCTGCGGAGACTGCGACCAGTGCCGGGCGGGCTTTGCCAACATCTGCGACCGGTACTCGCAACCCGGATTCACGCACTGGGGCTCCTTCGCCGAGCGTGTCGTCATCCGCCGAGCGGAGCTGAACCTCGTGGCCCTGCCGGAGTCGATCGATTTCGTCGCCGCAGCCAGTCTGGGATGCAGGTTCGCAACGTCCTGGCGCGCCGTTCGTGATCAGGGGCGTCTGGCCGCGAACGAATGGGTTGCCGTTCATGGATGCGGCGGCGTGGGTCTTTCGGCGATCATGATTGCCGTGGCCATGGGCGCGCGCGTGATCGCCGTCGACATTGAACCGGAGCGCCTGGACCTCGCTCTGAAGATCGGAGCGCATGCGGTTCTCAACGCGCGCGAACACGCAGACGTAGCGCAGTCAGTCCGCGACACTTCCGGAGGAGGAGTCCATCTTTCCATCGACGCGCTGGGCAGCGCAGAGACTTGTGTGAACTCCATCGGCGGCCTACGCAAGAGGGGGCGGCACGTGCAGGTGGGTCTGATGACGGGCGCCGCGCTCAAAGCAGCGATTCCGTGGGATCTGATCATCGGCCGGGAGTTGGAGATCGCCGGCAGTCATGGACTTCAGGCCAGCCGCTACGGCGAGATCTTTTCCCTGGTGGCTTCCGGCCGGATCGACCCAGCCCTGCTCGTGGGACGCACGATTTCGCTCGACGAAGCGCCGGCGGAGCTGGAATCCATGGATACGTTCTCGGGATCAGGGGTCACGGTCATCAACCGGTTTGCAGATCACGGGTGACCTGCGTCATCGGAAAGTTTCATCCGGCGGTTTCCCTGGGCTGAGCGGCGCTTTCAGGCCGTGGTACGTATAGAATTCGGTTCTGCCGCCGGGAATGATTCCGGGGGCAAATTGGGAGATCTTTAAAATGCGAAATGGGGCATCTCTCACCGCTGCAATCCTTTTCTGCCTGGCCGGTTGTGCGGGCAACAACCCTCCGGCAGCAGCTCCTGAAGCGACGATGCCGGCGACGTCCGCTCCTCCGGTAGAGATGCCGGCGGCCACGAACGCGCTCGGCTTCGACCGCTCCTATCTCGATCCCACGGCATTCGCCTGCCAGGATTTCTACCAGTACTCCACGGGCGGTTGGCTGGCGAAGAACCCCATCCCGGCGGCGTTCACATCGTGGGGCACCTCGAGCAACCTGGCTGAGGAGAACCGCGAGACACTACGCACGGTGATGGAATCGGCGGCAGCGAAACCGGCCAGCCTGCGCACGCCCAACGAACAGAAGATCGGCGATTTCTGGACGAGCTGCATGGACGAGCAGCAGATCGAGTCGGCGGGCATCAAGCCGCTGCAACCGGAGCTGGATCGGATCGCGGCCATGAGGTCTGTGGGCGACCTTGAGAACGAGTTTGCCCGATTTCAGCAGATGCAGATCCGAGTTCCCTTCCGCCTCGATTCCAGCCAGGACCTGAAAAACAGTGCCGAAGTTATCGCCGAGGTGGGGCAGAGCGGACTGGGTCTTCCGGACCGCGACTACTACACGAAGTCGGACGAGGCGTCGCAGAAGATCCGGGATCAGTACCTCGAGCACGTCACACGCATGTTTGTCCTCATGGGTGACGACCCCTCCACCGCCGCCAGCGAAGCGCAGGCGGTCATGGGCATCGAGACGTCGTTGGCCAAAGCATCGATGACCCGCGTACAGCGCCGCGATCCCAACGCTGTTTATCACCGCATGAGCGTGGGGCAACTGGGCGCGGTGACACCTCATTTCAATTGGCCCGACTATTTCGCCGCGGTTGGAGCGCGGTCCGTCACGGCGGTGAATGCGGCACAGCCGGACTTTCTCCGTGAAGTCGATCGACAGATTACGGCCACGCCGATTTCTGACTGGAAAACTTACCTCCGCGGGCATCTCATCCGGGCCGCAGCCTCGTCGCTATCCGACAAGTTTGCTGATGAAGCGTTCCGTTTTCGGGGGACGGTCCTGCAGGGGCAGAAGGAGCAGCAACCGCGATGGAAGCGGTGTGTGGCGGCGGCCGACAATCAGCTCGGTGAGGCTCTCGGTCAGGCCTGGGTGGAAAAGAAATTCAGCCCCGAGGCAAAACGGCGGTCCGTGGAGATGGTGCAGAACATGATCGCCGCCCTGGGCGATGAGCTACCGGAACTGCCCTGGATGAGCGAGGCCACCCGCCGCCAGGCCCTCGTCAAACTGCGTGCCTTTCAACCGAAGATTGGCTATCCCGATCAGTGGCGCGATTACTCCGCGCTGACCATTACACCCGGTCCGTACGTCAACAACATCAGGGCCGCGGATTCATTCGAATTCCGTCGGGACATGGCCAAAATCGGCAAGCCGGTGGACAGGGGCGAGTGGGGTATGACACCGCCGACGTTCAACGCCTATTACAATCCTTCACTGAACGAAATCGTCTTCCCCGCGGGCATCCTGCAGTGGCCGATGTTCGACGTCAATCAGGATGATGCGTTCAACTACGGCGCCATCGGGAGCGTCATCGGGCACGAGATGAGCCACGGCTTCGACGACGAAGGATCGCAGTTCGACGCTTCCGGGAATCTTTCAAACTGGTGGACCCCTGAAGATCTGAAAAACTTCCAGGCTCGCGCGGCGTGCATCGAGCACCAGTTCGACCAGTACGAGATCGAGCCGGGCATCCATCACAACGGAAAGCTCGTGGCCGGAGAGAGCATCGCCGACCTCGGCGGTGCAGTCATCGCCTGGAACGCCTGGCAGAAGTCCATGGCCGGCAAGCCACTACCTCCGGTTGTCGATGGGTTTACTCCCGAGCAGCGCTTCTTCCTGGGATTTTCCCGGGCCAGAGCACGCAACGTGACGCCGGAGTCTATGCGCCTGCGCATCAATACCGATCCGCATCCCGCCTCGAAGTTTCGCGTGAACGGCCCGCTGTCGAACATGCCCCAGTTCGCTGCGGCCTTCGGATGCAAGAGCGGCGAGGCCATGGTCCGTCCCGCGGAAAAGCGCTGCGAGATCTGGTAGCAGAAAATGAGGAACGGGCGCCGAGGGGCACCCGTTCCTCGCAACATTGATGCGGTCAGTGTCTGCCGTATCGGTCGTCGTAGTTGCCGTTGCGGTTGCCCGACTGTGAGACGTTCCGGGCCATGAACGTGCGCCCTCTCCAGGAACCGTCGACGGTGATGTAGTCGCCGGTTCGGAGCGTACGTGACCGCTCCCCGCCGGCACCATTGGCCTGACGGAGATTGACGAGAATGTCTTCTGCCCGTCCTCCTGTCGTGCGCAGGATGAGAAGGTCTCGCCGCAGATCGAGGGAGACGACCCTGCCGAAGAGTTGATCACCGGCGCCCTGGTTGTAGCCGTAGTTCCCGTTGCGTCCCGCGGCTGTCTGAATAACCTGAATGGATCGGGCTCGCGGATAGCGGTCGCGTTCTGATCTCAGAGTGACGATGACGACATCTCCGGGACGGAGGTCGCGAACGCGCAACCGTCGTCCGTTGAAGATGGCGTCCACACCACCGCTGGCGTCGATGCGCACGCGCTGATTGCGGGTGTCGAGCAGGATGTCGTCGCCGTCGCCGCTGACGGACAACACGGTACCGCGAAGGCTGCTGCCGGAATTGTTGTAGTAGCCGTCGTTCGTCCTCGAATACGGACGCTGTTCCGCGAACAGAGACAGCGGCGAGAGTACAGCCATGGCCAGGCCGAGAGTTACAAGTCGTTGAATCGTATTAAGTTTGTTCATTCTGTCCCTCCGTTGGGGTGATTTCATACGGAGTAGATATCGCAATCGAGAGGCCAGGCGAGAGGCGAGAGGCGAGAGGCGAAGATGCGAGGAGGCGAAGATGCGAGGTTACGAGCGAGCCGCCGCCAACCTGTCATCCCGAACGAGCCGCAGCGAGGAGGGATCTACGGCTGGTTCAACGACACAGCGAGCACCATCGGAGATCCCTCGCCTTCGTCTTCGGGATGACACGTTTGTTTCGAGCTGATGATCGCCACAGCCGCATAAACTAATGATGCCAAAGCCGCAAACACAAGAATCGCGACAACCTCGTAGACTCTAATGCACGCCGGAGGCGTGCCGAAACTTAGCCGGTGGTAAGCGCCGACAGGCGCGCCACCACCGGCCCGCGATGGTCCGGACAACACGTTTGTTTCGAGCTGATGATCGCGACAGCCGCATAAACTAATGATGCCAAAGCCGCAAACACAATGATCGCGACAACCCT
>JBDTRY010000136.1:0-9966 GCA_039931435.1 Acidobacteriota bacterium
AAAATGATGGCGATGATCCAGAAGCGCACGACCACCTTCGTCTCGTCCCAGCCGGAAAGCTCGAAATGGTGATGGATCGGAGACATGCGGAAGAGCCGCCTTCCGGTAGTTTTGAATGAAACCACCTGGATGATTACCGAGAGCGCCTCGATGACGAACAGGCCCCCGACGAAGAGCAGAAGGATTTCCTGTTTGACCATCACCGCCAGACAGCCGATTGCCCCTCCCAGGGCCAGCGAACCGACGTCTCCCATGAAAATCTCGGCGGGATGGGCGTTGAACCATAGAAAGCCGAGCGAGGCCCCGACCATCGCCCCGCAGAAAATGGCCAACTCTCCCGCGCCCGGCACCCAGGGGATACGCAAATAGTCAGCGACCCGGGCGTTGCCGGCCGCGTAGGTGAGAATCGTGTAGGTAGCTGCGGCTATCAGCGCGGATCCGATGGCCAGTCCGTCGAGACCGTCGGTGAGATTGACGGCGTTGGAAGCACCGACGATGACCACGATGAGAAACGGGATGTAAAGAATGCCGAGCGTGACCACGAACTTGCTGATGAAGGGAATGGTCAGCCGCGTCGGATCATCGACGTTGATATGCGTCGTAAACGACGGCAGGGCCAGGGTGACGGCGCCTCGGTTGTTCAACTGCGGAAGCAGCACCAGTGCCAACCCGACGATCAGCGCTACTCCGATCTGCAGCCCGAACTTCTCTTTCGCGGTCAGCCCCAGGTTCTGCTTTTTGGCCAGCTTTCGATAATCATCGATGAAGCCGATGGTTCCGTAAGCGGCGGTCACGAAAAGGATGATCCAGACATAAGGCACACTGAGATCGGCCCAGAGCAACGTGGGAATGAGGATGGCTACATTGATGAGAATGCCGCCCATGGTCGGCGTGCCGGCCTTCTGCTGATGGGACTGCGGACCCTCCTCGCGGATGAACTGACCAAGTTTGATTTCAGTCATGCGACGGATCAGCCACGGACCGAGCGCAAACGAGATCACCAGAGCGGTGATGGCCGCCCAGGCTGTCCGGAAGGTGATGTACCGGAAGACGTTGAATCCGGAGATGTACTCGCGGAGCGGATAGAGGAGGTAGTAGAGCACGTCAGGCCTCGCTCTCCAGAATGGTGATGACCTTGTCCAGCCCGATTCCCCGCGAGGCCTTGAGCAACACCAGATCGTTGTCGCGAATGTAGCTCTTCAGGAAACGTCCGGCGTCGTCGGCAGTGTCGAAGTGATGAAGGACAGCCTCGCTGTAGCCGGCCTGCCGGGCTCCGTCGAGAATTGCCCGGGACCGAGATCCGACTGCGATCACGCTTTCGATACTGCGAGGCATCGACTGGCCAATTTCCCTGTGAAATTCCTCTTCGGCGGCGCCCAGCTCGAGCATGTCTCCGATGACTGCCACTTTCCGGCCGTCCCACGCTGCCTCGTCCAGAAGGCGGAGGGTCTTCATCAGAGCAGCCGGATTCGAGTTGTATGTATCGTCATAGAGCATGGCCCCGCGCCAGCGCTGAAGAATTCCGCGATGCTTCGCCGGAAGGATCGTCGCCAGTCCGTAGGCGATTCCGTCCCAGGTGATGCCCAGGGCCCGCGCCGTAGCTATAGCGGCAACGGCATTCTCCAGGTTGTGCAGTCCGGGCATGGAAAGCGTGAACTCCCGCTGGCCGCCTTCGGCAAGGAGCGAGAACCGCGAGCCGAGCAGACCCCGCACTTCAACCTCGAGAGCCTGATAGTCCGCGTCATTCTCCACGCCGTAAGAAATCCGCCGACCGGGGAATTCTTCACTGATCTGCAGGACTCGCGGGTCGTCGGCGTTCACCACCACCGTTCCGTCCTGACGCATGTGTTCCAGCAGCTCGCGCTTGGCAGCAGCAATGCCGTCGATCGACTCGAAGAACTCCAGATGCACCGGACCGACGTTGGTGTAAACCGAGACATCGGGAACGAGAAGGCGCGACATCATCTCCAGCTCGCCGGCGTGATTCATCCCCATCTCCGAGACGACCACCTCGGTTCCGTCCGGGGTATTGGCGATGCACAGTGGGCAACCGATCTGGTTGTTGAAGTTTCCCCAGGACTTCCAGGTCGTGCGCTCAGACGCCATGAGAGCGGCGATCATCTCCTTGGTCGTGGTCTTGCCGGCAGAACCGGTTACAGCGACCAGTGTGAATGGAAAACTGCGCCGGATTTCGCGCGCCAGAGCCTGCAGAGCCACGGTCGTATCGGCAACCCGCACGATTCCCTTTCCCGGAGGAAGAGGATCGGGTGGAGTGTCGACCATGATCCCGGTTGCCTTCTGCAGAGAGTGATCGATGAAGGAATGCCCATCCAGTCTCTCTCCTCGGATGGCGATGAAGAGCGATCCCTCCTTCGCTTCGCGGCTGTCGATGACGACGGAGTCACAGATCAGATCCGCGCCGGCCAGAACCTCGCCACCGACCATCTCGGCAACGCTCCCGAGGCTCAGCCGAGGCATGGCCGCCCTTCGCGCAGACTGCAGTCGCCGGTGAAGGCCTCCGGGGCCGAAGTCCGGCCGAAGGGGGAATGATGGCGCTGCGACCGGATCTCTTCGTACGGCCGCACCGTATCGAAACCGTGTGTGTTCTGCCGGCCCCGCCGTTCGGCGGATATCGCCCCTTCCCCCCGGAACTGCCGCGCGATATCCGACTCACCACCCACCCAGCACCGATTCGACGAGGCCGGTACAACACATTCGATTTGTGGACTTCGATAAGAATATCTTTTCATGGCTGTAGTTTTCAACTCTTTTTTGCCATTGATTCAGTTCTGGTTCTCGTGGCGGAATCGTTTCTAATTGTGTCAGTCGTTTTCGTGCTTAGTTTCTGTAGGGCAAATTCTGCTTCCTCGCGATCGTCGAAGTGAATGATCTGATCTCCGATGACCTGGTAGTTCTCATGCCCCTTGCCGGCGATGACCACCACGGACTGCGCTTCGGCTTCTACCATGGCGCGCTCGATGGCCGCCCGCCGATCGGCAATTCGCTCGTAGCGTGCGGCGGGCACTGCACTCAGTCCTTTCTCTACTTCGTCCAGAATCCGTTCGGGATCTTCCCCTCGGGGATTGTCGCTGGTGAGAATCGTCAGATCGGCGAGCCTTCCGGCGATTTCGCCCATCAAAGGCCGCTTGCCAGCGTCACGATCGCCACCGCATCCGAAAACCAGCACGATGCGCCGTTCGCCGGAGAGGCCCCGAACGGCGCCGAGAAGCTTTTCAAGAGCGTCGGGCTTGTGGGCATAGTCGACCAGTACGGTTGCGTCGCCGTTCCCCACTCTCTCGAAGCGGCCGCGCACCGTTTTCAGATCGCGGATGCCTCTCTCCATGGCTTCCACCCCGATCCCTGCGGCACCACAGGCACCGATGGCCCCCAGCCAGTTGTAGAGATTGGGAGTGCCCACGAGAGCGGAATTCACCTGGCAATCTCCCCAGGGAGTACGCACCACGCCGTTCAACCCGTCGATGTCATTTCGGAACTGGCCTGCCGGACGAATATCGGCGGCATCGCTGATTCCGAACGAGATCACCGCGTCGCCAAGGTCCGCTGCCAGACGCCTGCCGTAAGGATCGTCGATGTTCACTACGGCAGTCTTCGCCGTCCGGTCGATCTGGTCGAAGAGCATCCGCTTCGCGGCAAAATATTCTTCGAAGGAGTGGTGAAAATCGAAATGGTCGCGGGAAAGATTCGTAAAAACCGCGGCGGCGAATCTCACGCCCCAGGTTCGCCGGAGTACGAGGGCGTGCGAGGAAACTTCCATCACCGCGTAACGAACATCGGCCGCCGCCATCCGTGCCAACCATTCCTGCAGGACGACTGCGTCCGGCGTCGTGCGATCGGCGGTGATTCTCTCCTGTCCGGCGCGATATTCAATCGTTCCGATCATGCCCACCGGATCGCCTGTGGCATCCAGCACCGACTCGATCATCTTCGTGGTCGTTGTTTTCCCGGATGTACCGGTCACCCCGATGAGCTTGAACTTCCCGGCGGGATGACCGTAGAAATTGGAGGCGATCACAGCCAGGGCCGTACGAGCATCGTCGGTCCGTACGAAAGCGGCCTCACCGAATGGAGGCGCCTCGGCAACAATCGCCGCCGCGCCACGTTCAATAGCGCCATCGACGAAGCGCACACCATCGTGGATGAACCCCGGCACGGCCACGAACAACGAGCCGGCCTGAGCCTGACGTGAATCTGCCGTCACCCCGTTGATCTCGATTCCGAGATCTCCCTGTGCGGCAAGGACCGGGACTCCTTCGATGAGATTTTGCAGTTTCACTTGCCGGACTCCGGAAACGGCGACATCACAAGGTCGATGGTTCTCTTCCCGTCCAGTTGTCCGGGAAGAGGTGTCTGCGAAATGACGCGGCCGGTGCCAGAAGCCTTCACTTCGAATCCAGCCGTCGTTGCCAGCGAGACGGCCGCCCGGCCATCGAGACCACGGAGGTCAGGAACTCCCGCCAGGGACGGCGATGCTGCCAGCGGTGTCGCAGCGGGAGAAAACCTCTGCGAAAACGCAGCCAGTTTTGTGTCTGGCAATTCGAGCTCGCGCGCTGGCAACGACGGCTGCACATCGAGGTACCGTAGAGCTCCCTCGGCAATCTCCCGGAAGGCAGGGGCGGCGATCGTGCCGCCGTACTGTCCGCCGTGCGGATCGTCGATGACCACCAGAATTGCCAGCCGAGGGCGGTCGGCGGGAACATACCCTCCGAACGAAGCCACGGTCCGGGTCGCCGAGTAATGACCGGCGACAACTTTCTGCGCCGTTCCCGTTTTCCCGGCCACGACGTACTCGTCAAGAGCGGCAGGCATTCCCGTTCCCCGGGAGACCACAGACTTCAGAATCTGATTGAGTATCGTGGCCGTTCGTTCGGAAATCACCCGCCGTCTTTCCGGCTGCGGCGGCTCATAGATGGTGCGGCCGTGGTCGTCGACCACTCGGGCCACAATTCGTGGCTGAATCGTCATGCCACCGTTAGCCACGATCGAGAAAGCCCTGACCAGTTGCAGCGGCGAAACTCCGATTTCCTGGCCGATGGCCAGAACGGCATTGGAAAGCTTCGACCACTGACGCCGCGGCCGGAGCAGTCCCGGCGTTTCGCCCGGCAGAGTGATCCCCGTCTGCTCACCGAAGCCGAAGCTGCGCATGAAGTGTTCGAACCGGACCGGCCCCAGAGCCAGAGCAGTACGAATTGTGCCGACGTTCGACGAATGCGTAATGACGTCCTCGAAGGACATGTAACCGTAGTGATTCCCGCCGTGCTCACGAATTCGGGCATTGCCAATCTCGATGTAGCCGGGTCCGCAATCAATGATCTGCGACGGAGTGACCAGGCCGTCCTCGAGCGCGCCAGCAGCCGTAACGATCTTGAATGTCGACCCGGGCTCGTACATGTCCTGAACGGGACGGTTTCGCCAGGCTGTCGGTCCGGCCCGATGAAACTCGTTCGGGTCGAACGTGGGATAGGAAGCCATAGCCAGAATGGACCCGTCGTTCGGATCCATGACAATGGCTGAGCCGCTGGCAGCGTGATATTTCTCGGCGGCTTTCGAAAGCGCGCGCTCGGTCATGAACTGCACTACTTCATCGATGGTGAGGATGACGTGCTGGCCGTCGACGGGGGCGTTGTTGCCATCGCCACCAACCATGTACATCCGCTGCCGGGCGTCACGGAGGAGCGTGACCTTGCCAGGTTTTCCGCGCACCAGCGATTCGAATGAATACTCGATTCCTGCCAGCCCGGCGCCGTCGACGTTCACGTAGCCCAGTACATTGGCTGCAAGCGATCCCTTCGGGTAGGCGCGTTCATGCTCTTCCAGAAAATAGATCCCGGGCAGATTCAAGGCGTGAACTCGGGCGGATATCTCATCCGGGACCTGACGAGCTACCCAGGCAAACTCTCCCCGTCCCCTCAACCGTTTTGCAAGATCGGCGGAATCGATTTCCAGGCCGCGGACCGACGAGAGAATGCGCACCGTTTCTTTCCAGTCGCGCACGGCCTGGGGATCGGCATAGATCGACTCCACGCGGATACTCTCGGCCAGAATTCTTCCGTGCGCGTCGCGGATCGACCCTCGCACCGGCGTCAGGGACAGCGTGCGCTCCTGCTGTTTCGCAGCGCGCAGGACATAGTCGTCATGTCGGATGAGCTGGACCTGAACAAGTCGGGCCACGATGACAACGGCCCAGGCGCCGAGAAATGCAGACAGAAAGAGGGCGCGTCGTGCGGAGATGGACATCAGTGGATCTCCGCGGTTCGGGGCTCGGTGAGCACAGCGGCAGACTGGCCGGAACCGACGGCGCGGACGATGTCCGCCGGGTCCGTGGGATGAAGACCGAGAGAGCCAGCCTTCGATTCGACGGAGCCAAGAGATGTGAGCCGTTCGATCTCGAGTCGCAGGGTTTTGTTCTCGTCCCGCAACTCTTTCTGTGCGGACTGCAGGCGCGTGCCTTCGCGCCCAAGGCGGATGACTTCGATGTTCTGCCAGGTGAAGACGAGAAGAAAAAAGCCGATGGGAACGCCGAGAGTCAGGACCGCCAGGAGCTCGCGGAATCGCTCCCGGTCCTTTTCGCGGACGATATGGCTGTTCTCGATGAATTTTTTCTGAGCGTACATGGCCGCGTGAAGTCAACAAACAAGGGTGAAGATCCGCCTACTGGTGAAACTCCGTGGACCATACACACGCACCCACCCCACACGCGCCACCCCTCCCGAGCCCCCGGAACCACACCCACACCCAACCCTTCCCCAAACCTTCACCCTTGCTGCTTGACTTCGACTCCCACCCGATCCCGACCGGCTATGTCATCCGTTTCGCGCCGGTCTTTTCTGCAACCCGCAAGCGCGCACTGCGCGAGCGCGGATTTTGCGCTGCTTCTCCATCGCTCGCTACGACCGGCCGGCCCGTCAGAGTCTCGATCACCTGGACCGCGCCGCACCCGCATACCGGTAGTGCCGGTGGGCAGGTGCACTCTCCCTCCAGGCGCCGGAACAACCGCTTGACGATCCTGTCCTCGAGGGAGTGAAAGGAGATCACCGCGATCCGGCCACCGGGCAGAACGCACTCGATGGCACTCTCCAGAAACTCCTCGAGACCTACCAGCTCCTCGTTCACTGCGATGCGAAGCGCCTGGAACGTCAGCGTGGAAGGATCGATGCGGTCACCGCGCGGCTTCTTCACGGTGCGGATGACTTCAGCGAGCCTCGAGGTCGTCTCGATGGGAGCTTCCCGGCGCGCCTCGGTGATGGCCGCTGCAATCCTCCGAGCCATCGGCTCCTCGCCGTACTCCCTGAGGATCTGCACCAGTTCCGTCTCCTCGACGTTGCTGATCAGATCCGCCGCCGATTGCCCCTCTCCGCTCATTCTCATATCGAGAGGCCCATCGAGGCGGAACGAAAATCCCCGTTCCGCCGTATCCAGTTGCATCGAGGAGACACCGAGGTCGGCCAGAATGCCGTCGATCTCCGTAATGCCGTAGCGATTCAGAATCTCAATGAACGACTCGTGGCGACCCTGCGCCAGCGATACCCGGTCGCCGAATTCCGCCAGCCGCTCCCCCGCCCGCTTCAGAGCCCGCGGATCGCGATCGATTCCGATCACGCGAATTCGCGGGTACTTCCTGAGCAATCCTTCCGCATGCCCCCCGAGACCGACCGTCGCATCGACGATCACTCCCTCGGGGCGCACCGGCCGGAGGAACTCGACAACCCTCGTTAAAAGAACCGGCTCGTGTGTCACGAACAGTGAAAAATCAAAAGTCAGAATTCAAATTGCAACACCGCGTCTGCCTCTTGATTTTTCAATGTCCTGTTCTTGTTCAGACTCCGTGCAGTTCGAGCTCCTTGTAGTCCTCAGGGGTCAGTGGCGACTCCGTCAACCGTGTCTGCATCCGCTCCTCATTCCAGACGATGAGGTGATCCTGGCTTCCGAGAACGACGACGTCTTCAGTAATGCCTGCCACGTTGCGCAGAACAGCGGGGACGAGCAGCCGGCCCTGGCTATCGATCGCCGCGAGCTGGCCGTAGTAGTTGACCCGCTCCAGAAGCCTGAGCTTGGAAAGTGAGGCCGAGGGCACTTTCGAAAGCCGACCCTGGAACTCCTCCCAGACCGGAAGCGGATAGATCAGGGCCCGATCCCCCTCAAAAGAAGTAATGAAGCAGTCCACGCCGTACTTCTCTTCGATGATCTTCCGGAACGAGGTCGGAACCTTGATCCGGCCTTTGTCATCGATCTTGGCGGGGGCATGCCCCATGAGCACTTGAATGTCCACGGATGGTAGATTTCCGACACACGTTTGTTGTGTTTGATGGGGAAAGCTACCACTATTTTCCACCGCCGTCCACAAAATTCCACCATGTGAAGAGAACCAAGCCGGTGGAACCCATGGAGCGCGCCCCTCCGGAAGGCGACCCTCAGGCGCTAAAGGGGGTCGTAGTCAGGGGTTCGTGAGTCCGGCAGGGCGGGGGTGGACTGCAGGAGGGAGTCGAGGGCGGTGACGACGAGGGCTCGTGGGTGTTGAACGGGAAACGGCGAGGCCTATGTGCGGGGAATTACCTACGATCACGGCGTGTCGCCGTCCGCGCGGCCCCGTTCATCAGAGCTACCAAACACGAAAAATCTGCACGCGAGGTGATGGCCGCCCATTCGGCGTGCAGTCAATCGAAAAAACGCTTCAGCCCTTTGAGCACGCGAGGATTGACCAGTCTGTCCGAGGAGGACATGACCCGGTGTACGAAGGCAAGAATGTCTTCGCGGCCGCTCCAGTGCTCCCGCACGATCTCAGGATCAACATCGGCGAGAAGCCGGCTGACGATGAATGCCCCGAGAACGACATCATCGAGGAAACCGATCGGTCCGAACAGAAACTCGGGAAGAAGATCGAGTGGCGAGAGAAAATAGGCCACGCCAGCTCCCAGGAGCAGCTTGCTCTTCGAGGCCACGCGAGGATCGTTGGCCAGCCTCCAGAGAAGAATGAACATGTCCGGAGCGGCCATAAGGAACTCCCCTGCCGAGCCGGCAGCCGGACCCTTTTCGGCAAGGTATCTGGAAATCCGGACTCTGATGCGGTCGTAGAACCGGAACGCGTCGGCTCGAGATACCTTGCTCTTCGCCAAAGCTGAAGACGATTTGCCTGCTCCGTTCCCGGGGCTCATCCCAGTTTCACGCTCGGGGGCACGTCGGCGCCCCCGCTCCCGAGACGGACACGTACGCCTCCGGCCACGATTCGAATCTCCTCGATGGTCACATCGATGAATGATGGCAAGAAGCGGTCCAGCGCAACGGAAAGCACCATTTGCTCTGACTGCAGAGTCACGCCTTCGGGAAAACCGTCCTTCGGGGCCAGGCTGACGAGCAGTTTCGGCACGGGGATGAATCCGAACGCAGAAAGATCACGCAGCGGAACCTGCACGAGCATTCCGCGGACGACGATGTCCCGAACTGCCAGACTGAAGGGAACGGTAAAGAGCTTCTGTACCTTCCCCTGGATGGCGAGATGGTCCTGCGCGAACTCGAGATTGAGGTCCTGGATGGGAACTCCGTTTTCGCGAATGAACGCGGCGGCGAGCTGGCGGATTTTCGCGCCGCTGATGATGACCTCGAAGCCGTTCCACTGTACGAGCCGCTCCTGATTCATCGATTTCTCTCCTCAGAGTGAGACTGCCGCGAGGCTTAGCATCCTCGCTGCGGGCGCAGTTCCCCATTTCATCAGAAGCCGTCGCGAGAACTGCGATCGTGGCCTTGAGCGAACTGTCATCCTGAGCGGGGGAACGGCGCAGGCGCCGGTGTCACATGGAATGATACGACTTCCTCTGCATGTCATCCTGAAGCGTCGAGCGAAGGATCTCTTCTACCTTCCCGGTTGCCAGCGTGATGAAGGGCACGATTCTCGTTGACGAGATCCTTCGGTCGCTGCGCTCCCTCAAGGATGACAAATTCAACAGACCCCGT
>JBDTRY010000137.1:0-9866 GCA_039931435.1 Acidobacteriota bacterium
TGCAGGAATTGCGTTCCTGAGGGCGTCGACTCCAGGACCAACCCCGCTCCTAGCCACGCACGCGGTGCTGGAGACTGTCCGCTCATGGGCGTGGACAAACTCGTAATGAGCAGAAAAATCAACAGACCAACTCGCATCATGGCTTCTTCCATTCAAGCTTCAACGCCACATCCGACCCGGGACCCACATCGACCGACTGGCAATCACTCAGATTCTGGCTGCAGACAGTGTAGTGCCCGGCTTCGACCCTGAGCGCGAGCCCGGTTCGTGTGAACCCGCGCGGATAGGGCGATCCGTCAAACGGGTACAGCAAGGAAAGCGAGGAGACCAGCGGGCCACCCGCGAGAGAGATGGCCGGCCATGATCCCGGAGTCGGACTGACATGCACTGTCCCGCCGATTCCGGACAAGCGCAAATCCAGCTGTTTCGGGAGCTGCGTTCCGGCGAAATTGAGAAGTTTTGCAGGAAATTCGCCCGGTAAAACAATGACTGTCAGATACTGCTGCGTTGGGGGTATCCGAACGCGAAAGCCGCCATCGGGGCCTGTGATCGCCTCGTAGGCGGATGCGAAGGCGGGACTGAAAACCCTAACGATCGCGCCCGCCACCGGATATCCCACCGGGGAAGTGACCACGCCTGTCACGGGCCGCAAAGAGTGTACGACGAGCTTTTTAGAGACCGTCTCCTTGCCCACATCAACCGATTCCTGCTCACTTTCGCCGATTGAGGGGACCTGCGCGTAAACAGCAACAGTTCCGGCGGGAAGTCCGAGCATCGCGAATTTGCCGTCGTCGCCGATTCTTGCCTGGCCAATTTCGTAATGGTCGCGCAAAACATGCACTGATCCCGAGTTAACCATTTGACCTTCGTCCGTGACGACTTCGCCATCAATTCTTCCGCCGTCCAGGGATATATCCAGCCAAACGTAACCTTTTTGCGCGGTCTCCGCAGGATCGATCTGCGTAGTCCGATCGATGGCCAGACTGCGATCTGCAGCGACGATCGTCGTACGCCAGGAACCTCCCGCCGGAAGAACCTGCTGAAACTCGCCGGAAGGACCTGTTGTGGCACTGACCGTAATTCCGGTTCGCTGGCGGAACCGCAGCGTGCTGGGAAAACCGCGGTCGCCTGCATGGACACGACCACGAACCTCGATGCTCGTGATGGAAATGACACTATTGTTATCGCCGTCGGTGAGTTGCAAGGGCTCGTTTGCTCTGGTAGTGCCATCCGCATCCTTCACTTCGAGCAAATATTCTCCAGCGGCCAGGCCACTACTAGTCCAATGTCCTGTCACTTCAGCGGCATGCGCCGCGGTGGAAGAAACTTCGCGCGAATAGCGAGGGCTGAGCACCGCCGTCCACGGGCGTTGCAATGCATCGACCGGTGGCGTGATGAGAACGTCCACCGATTGCAGTGGCCGCTGAACGAGGTCCTGCCACAGCTCGGTAGAGCCGGTGACCTCAACATCGGGCACAGACGTCGTTGAATAGTCTTTTTTTTGAGACACCAGGTTGTACTCGCCCTCTGGAACGCTCACGAACTGAAAAAAACCTCGTTCGTTCGAAGTCCCATGCATGACCAGGATCTGCGGGCGCCTGGAGCGGGCATCAGCGCGTCTCGGCTCAAGCACGACTTCGGCACCGAAGACTTCATTTGACCGTTCATCCCTGACGATGCCGCTCACTGATGCACCCGGGTTCATCGCAATGGACCCGAGCGCGACTGTCTGTTCAGGACGAGCATTGATTCCAAAAAAATAGCTCGGAGCATATCCAGCCAGACGGAACTTCAGATCGACGTCAATACCACTTGGAATGTCGCAGGACGCACGGCTCGTCTTCTCAACCGGACATACACTCGTACCCTTCAACGACGACCCATCCGGACCTCGAACCTCCACCGTCAGCTCGCGGACCGGTCCAGCTTTGGCAATCACGACCTCGCCCGCAACCGCCGCCGCGCGCCTGACGCGGATGAGGGGGGGAGTCGGTGGGATATAAGTCACCTCCTCAGACCAGCATCCCGGGGCCACAGCGCGCAAAGACCACGTCCGGTCGGGCGGCAGCGTGTAGGCGGCAGCAGCCGTTTCGAGAATCTTCTCAGCGTCCGGGCATCCCGCGCACGAGCCAACTGCTCTGATTGTCTTGACGTGACACTCCGGCGGCGCGTCAATGGTAACGATTCCGCCGGACAACACATACGGCATGAGCATGGCAACTACAAACGGCGAGGCTGAACGGAAGCAAAAAGAAACGATTCTCATACTTCCAAGCAATTTCGAGTGTTACAATATGGCACCCAACATGTGAAGCACCCAAAGTCTTCACAGCAGATCAGCGCAGAGCCGCTATCGTTGCAACTATCCAGCAGTCCTTCATTCGAAAGATTCTCGACGCAGTGCTCATAAGACGTTCCGCGTTGAACGCAATCGTAATCACAGCCCGCCCGGGCAATCGGTGTCATCACCATCAGCGTAAGGGCGAACAAAGCAACCATTGATCCGCGTTTGGCCATATTCATTTTTATCTCCCCTCTATTGGGAGTGTTGTGAGCCCTTGGTCGAAGTATTTGAAGAGTTCTGCAAATTTATGTCCGATCTCGCAAACGTCAATCCCAAAGAGTTCACTTCGCTACTTTTGAGAAATTTGAGCCTCCCTTGTTGCCGTGATCGCGCCTACCTACGGAACATTCAGGCGCTCGAAAACGTTTTGATTCTGTTCAGATATGATCGCCCGGACCATCTCCATTCTCAAGGCCCGCACCCACAACCTGAAGAACATTTCTCTGGAGATCCCGCAACGGCAGTTGACGGTAATCACGGGACCTTCCGGCTCGGGGAAATCCTCGCTGGCCTTCAACACTCTCTACGCCGAGGGGCAGCGACGCTTCGTGGAATCGATGTCCACCTACGTCCGGCAGTTCCTCGAGCGCATGGAGAGGCCGGACGTCGATCACATCGAGGGGATCCTTCCCGCCCTGGCGATCGAGCAGAAGAACTCCGTGAAGAACGCCCGCTCCACGGTTGGTACCGCCACCGAGCTGGCCGACTACATGCGCCTGTTCATGACCTATTGCGGCGAGACGGTTTGTCCCGACTGCAACGTGGCCATCCGCAGGGAGAGCCCGCAGTCGGTGGCGGCGGAAGTGATGAAGTCGCTCGACGGCTCACGAATCGTGGTCCTGGCCCCTCTGTTCATCGCCGAAGAGAATCGTCGGGTGGTGATCCCGCAGCTCATCAAAGGGGGCTACTACCGGATCTGGCTGGACAACAGCGTTGCGGATCTCAAGGAGGTCAGCCTGCCCGACGTGACGTCCTTCGAGATTGTGCTGGGGCGCTATCGCGTTCGAGGTGAGTCGGCCGTCGAGATCACGGAGGCCATCGAGCAGGCCATCGCCCTCTCCGGCGGCGTGGTGAATATTCTTCAGGAGTCAGGGGATCAGTGGCTCAGCCATCGGTATTCGGCAGCGTTCTCCTGCAACCGTTGCGGCCGCGAATTCACGGAACCCACTCCCCATCTCTTTTCATTCAACTCGCCGCTCGGTGCCTGCACCACCTGCCAGGGTTACGGGCGCGTCATCGGCATCGATATGGACAAAGTCATCCCTGTTCGATCGCAGCGACTGGACGAGCGTCCCATCGCACCCTGGAACACGCCGGGGTATGAAGATACCTATGAAGACCTCGAGAAGGCGGCCAGAAAATACAAGCTGCGACTTGACGTTCCCATCGACCAGCTCACGCCCGAAGAATGGGACCTGCTCTACGCCGGCCGGGGGAAGTGGTACGGCATCAAGGGCTTCTTCGAGTGGCTGGAGACGAAGAAATACAAGATCCATGTGCGGGTGAAGCTGGCAAAGTACCGCTCCTACACTACCTGCGAGGATTGCTCCGGCTCCCGACTGAAAGCGGCGGCTCTGGCAGTTCGTTTTCGGGATCAGACCATCGCCGATCTCTTCGGAATGAACGTCGGCGCCGCGCGCAGATTCTGGGAGTACCTTCCCCTGTCCAAAGATGAAGAGGCCAGAGCCGGCCACCTTCGCCGTGAGATCCTCGACCGGCTCGTATATCTCGACGAGGTCGGCCTCTCCTATCTCACCATCGACCGGCAGACCCGCACTCTCTCAGGAGGCGAATCGCAGCGCATCAATCTCGCCGCCGCACTGGGGAGCTCTCTCACGGAAACGATGTACGTCATCGACGAACCGACGGTCGGTCTGCACGCCCGCGACAGCGAGCGGCTCCTTTCCGTATTGCAGCGGCTGCGCAACGCCGGGAACACCGTCATCGTCGTGGAGCACGATCCCACGATCATCGCCGGTGCCGATCACATCGTGGAGCTTGGCCCGGGAGCAGGCGACCTCGGCGGAACCGTGACCTTCGCCGGAAAAGCCTCGCTTCACGTCGACAAGCAGATCGTCGACGAAGATCGCGAAGAAGCCGGAGAGCCCGAGCTATGGCTCACCGTCCGTGGCGCGCGCGAGCACAACCTCAAGAATATCGACGCCAGTCTTCCGCTGAATCGACTGGTGGCCATCACCGGAGTTTCGGGATCCGGCAAGACCACGCTCATGCGCGATTGTCTCTATAACGGATACCAGCGCGCCTGGCGAGCCGTGGCTCGCGTTGATGTCGGTCGGTTCGACTCCATCGAAGGTGTCGAACATCTCGACGACATCCAGTTCGTCGACCAGTCGCCGATCGGTCGGTCCTCCCGCTCCAATCCGGCCACGTACACGAAGGCCTGGGACGAGATTCGCAAGATCCTGGCGAGCACCACCAGCGCAAAGCTCAACGGAGTGACGGCGGGCATGTTCTCCTTCAACGCTAAAGGCGGACGGTGCGAAACATGTGAGGGCACAGGACACGTCATCATCGACATGCAGTTCCTCGCCGACGTGGAAGTGCTCTGTGAAATGTGCGGAGGAAAGCGCTTCAAAGAAAAGGTCCTGAAGGTCAACTACAAGGGAAAGAACGTTGATGCCATTCTGGACATGACCGTGGATGAAGCGGTCCGCTTCTTCATCGACAGGCGTCCGGTGGTGCGAAAGCTGGACGCGTTGCGGTCCGTCGGTCTGGGGTACCTCCGCCTCGGTCAATCCACGGCGTCGCTCTCCGGCGGAGAGGCGCAACGGCTCAAACTGGCCTCCTTTCTCACCACCTCGGATCGATCAATGCCTCGCCGCCTCTTTCTTTTTGATGAGCCGACCACCGGCCTGCATTTCAGCGATGTCCGCCAGCTCATCGCCACCTTGCGCGATCTGGTCAAGCGCGGCAACTCCGTCGTGGTCATCGAGCACAATCTGCAACTCATCGCTGCCTGCGACTACGTCATCGACCTCGGTCCTGAAGGGGGTGACGGTGGCGGGGAGGTCGTGGCGGCAGGGTCTCCAGCGGAGATCGCAGCCAACCCTCGCAGTATCACCGGACGCTACCTTCAAAGCGCTATCTCGCACAACCCTACTCTGAACGCGCTCCCAGCCTGAGCGCGACGGCACGAGCACTTCTACCCCTGGCGCCGGTCAGTTAATTCTTCGGAAGCAGAGGTGGTTCACGTACCGGACGCGGCTGGCGCGGCGCTGAAGGCGGGCTGGTACAATGGCCCGCCTCCGCATTCGCGGAAAACCAGCGCAGACCAGACAGGAGACGGATTCATGACAACCGTTTCAGGGCAGGAGTATCCCGACATTATCGGGGCAGCCCCGGATAATCCGGCGGCAAGCACCTTCGAGCCGTACATCGCATCGGGCACCGAGCTGCGAGAGTTTACCGCGCTGCCGATCGTCATCGGGACCGTGCTGGGGATGATTTTCGGGGCCTCGTCACTCTACCTCGTGCTTAAGGTCGGGTTGACGGTCAGTGCCTCGATTCCCGTGGCCGTCATCTCGATCACCCTCTTCCGAATCCTCTCGAAGTTCGGGTTGAAGAACGCCACGATCCTCGAGAATAACATCGTGCAGACGGCCGGGTCGGCCGGCGAATCGATCGCGTTCGGAGTCGGCGTGACCATGCCGGCCATCATGATTCTTGGGTTCGATCTCGAGATCACCCGCGTCGTCCTGGTCTCGGTGCTCGGCGGCCTTCTGGGAATCCTGATGATGATTCCCCTGCGCAGAGCGCTGATCGTTCAGCAGCATGGACTGCTCAAATATCCTGAAGGAACGGCTTGTGCCGAGGTGCTGAAAGCAGGGGCTTCGGAAGAGTCAAAGGAAGCGGCCTCGGACTCAGCGAAGGCTGAGGCGCGAAGCGGCATCGGTTCTTCAGCCCCCACAGGGGCGAAGACGATCTTCACCGGATTCGGGATCGGCATCGTCTACAAGAGCCTCATGGAGGCCTTCGCCACATGGAAGAACACTCCTGAAAAAATCTTTGGGCCTCCGTTCAACGCCGCCTCGATTTCCGCGGAGATCTCGCCCGAGCTGCTCGGCGTTGGTTACATCATCGGTCCGCGAATCGCCTCGATCATGGCCGCGGGCGGCGTCCTCGCATACCTCGTTCTGATCCCCATGATCAAATTCTTCGGGGCTGGATTGGCTTCGCCGCTCGCTCCTGAGACGCAGTTGCTCATCAGGGACATGAGCCCCGGGGATGTCCGCAACGCCTACGTCCTTTACATCGGCGCCGGGGCCGTGGCCGCCGGCGGCATCATCAGTCTGTTTCGATCGCTTCCCATCATCTGGCACGGACTGAAGGGCGGACTGAAAGATCTCTCCGCGTCGCGGTCCGAAGCGCACCGCGCCAGTGTCGCTCGCACCGATCGCGATCTGCCGATGAACTTCGTTCTGATCGGGATCGTGGGACTGCTCGTAGCAATCTCTGTCGCCAATCCTCTCTACGTCGGAGGAACTGGAATCGCCGCCCGCATCGCTTCGGCCCTGCTCATCGTCGTGTTCGGATTCCTCTTCGTCACCGTTTCCTCACGACTCACGGGCGAAATCGGATCGTCCTCGAACCCCATCTCGGGAATGACCGTAGCCACCCTTCTCCTCACCTGCCTGATTTTCGTCATTCTCGGGTGGACGGGCAGCAACTACTTCGTCACCGCACTCTCCGTAGGGGCGATCGTCTGCATCGCATCGTCGAACGGAGGCACGACCTCGCAGGACCTGAAGACCGGGTACCTGGTCGGCTCCACGCCAAGCTATCAGCAGATCGCGATTCTCATCGGCGCCTTTGCCTCGGCGCTGGTCCTCGGACCAATCCTGCTTCGGCTGAATGAGGCCTCAACTGTCTACGTGCCTCGTGTGACGTTCGAGCACGCCCTGACTGAAACGCAAGTTCCCCTTCCCACGCTCTCCCCGCAGGAAACCGCTGCACTTCCAATCTACGTCGGCACAGTGAAGCCCGCGGGAGCCGGCAACTTCAGGCTCCTCGCCGTCGGAACCGCAGGGATTCCGCAGGCAAAGGACCTGAGCAGCGGAAATTACCTGGTCGATCAGAGCGGAAATATCGCCTGGAAAATGACCGACAACTTTCCCGCCGCTCTGCACGTGGATCCGTCCACGCTGACAACGAAGGAAAAGATCCCCGGTCCGCAGGGAGTAACCGATACCCGCACATTCAGCGTCTGGCAGAGAACCGACGAGTCGGGTGGATTTCCGGGGCGTTATCTGGTGGATGAGGGCGGTACTCCTGTCTATCTGGTCGATCCCGGCATCAACGGTTCACACACCAGCCGCCCCGACGGAACCATCGTCAACAAATTCAGTGCCCCGAAGGCCACATTGATGTCCTACATCATCAAAGGCATCCTTGGCGGGGCGTTGCCCTGGGGGCTCGTGCTCCTGGGAGTTATGATCGCCATCGTTCTGGAAATGTCCGGAATCCCCTCTCTGGCCTTTGCCGTTGGCGTTTATCTGCCGCTCTCGTCCTCGAGCCCGATCTTCATCGGCGGCATGGTCCGCTTCATGGTGGACCGTTACCTGCGCCGGAAGTTCCGCGGGCATAATCTCACCGAAGAGCAGCTCGTCGCCGAAGGGGACAAGAGTCCGGGAGTTCTCATGGCATCGGGTTATATCGCCGGCGGGGCAATCGCCGGAATCATCATCGCCTTCATGGCCGGCGTGCTCACAGAGTTCACCAGGAAACTCACGGACTGGTCCACGATTCACAATCCGTTTTACGGTGGTGAGTACTCGGACCTTCTCTCTCTGGTGCCCTTCGCCTGTCTGATCGCGGTCCTCTATCTGACAGGGCGCGAGGTTCTGATGTCGGGCCGCAAATCCGAAGACTCCAACGTCTGATCCACAACGACACAAATACTGGAAAGCCGGCGATTGTCGCCGGCTTTTTCTTTTACAGGCCTCGAAATCGATGGCGCTCGGCTGCCGACCAGGTGGCGGCAATTCTTCGCGCTCGCCATTGCGGAATCTTCCGGGTGAGCATGCAGTAGCTCAGAAAGAAAATGTGAAAAAGAATCAGCGCGGCTATTGAGTCACGCCTGGTTACCCACGGTAGTCGCGCCTCGGGCCAGGTCAACACAGTCAGGTCGAGGGCAAAAAGAATCAGGCCGTCGAACAGATCCCGGAACGTCGCCGCCCGTCGGGCGGACACCACCTCGTCGCCGGCACTCACCGGTCCTGGATTGATCGGTGCCTCCGTTCGCTGCGGCGGCGTCACTCCGGGCAGAAAGTCGGTACTCACCTGATCCTCGCCTGTCGTCGCGTCCTTATCGTGTACGGATGGTCTGCGCAACGTAGCGATCGTCGGGAGTCCTGAATGCCTGAACCGTGACTCTGTCTCCCGACTTCAGCTGGTCCGCGGTGATGTAACTTCCTAATTTCAGCCGTACGATGAAGTCGTCGACGAGCATCAGTTCGTAGATCCGTTTCTGATTGTCACGAACGCGGAGTACATCGTTTCCCTGCAGCGGTCCATCGACCGTACCGGTGATGACGATCGTCTGGTAAACGCCCCCGCTGGAGTTGCCCGTTCCATTGTCGTAGGGGGGAGGATTGTCGGAGTAGTTCCCGGCATTGAGCCGGATCGTATCAGCACGGAAAACGTCAGTGCTGACGTACTGGCCGCTGGCATCCACCGGATCACCCACCTGAAGATCGGTGAGCCGGAACAGGCGGCCGCGATCGTCAGAAGCATTGCGGGCGTCGATCTGAAGTTCGGGACCACGGCCCACGTTGATTCGGAATGACTGGGATCGGGTATCGATGAGCGTTACTTTCCCGGTCACCGAGGTCAACGTGCGACCACCGGGGGAGGACGTTCCGCCGTTGGGATCGCTGACACTGCGAACTACGTCGATGAGCCGGGGGCGGACGCCGTCACTCGTCGACGAATCGATCTGCACTCGCACTCGGTCTCCCACTTCGATATTGCTGATGCGGTAAACGTCGTTCTGGTAGTACACGGGTGTGCTGGCCGAGCCGTAGACTGTAAGCATCTGGCGGGCGTCGGTTTCGATCACGAATCGGTTCGAAGCGGAGGTGATCTGCCGGACCACTCCTTCAACGGTGTTTCGATCGGTGACTGGTGGAATGACGTTCGGAACGACATTTGGAGAAGGAACTGATCGCCCCAGAAGCAGGATGTCGTCCGCACTGAGGCTCCGGCTGCCTCGTCCCACCCCCGTGACGCGCAAACGGTCGCCGCTCTGGATCAGGCGGAACCCGGCAGAACCGCTGGAGACGTTCGTGCCCGACCCGAATCCGCTGTATCTCGTTGACACCGAGTCCGTTCGGACGTCGACGGATGCGTTGGAAGAGTCGCTTTCACCGACGATTGTGACCGTGAGAGAACTCGGGCTGAGGCTGGTCACGGTCCCGATCATCGACCCGCGCGCGCCCACCCGTATATCTGCCGCTGTCTCCCAGGTGGGACGGCTTTGTGCAAAAAGGGACAGGCTTCCAAA
>JBDTRY010000138.1:0-9802 GCA_039931435.1 Acidobacteriota bacterium
CTCGGGCCCGCAAACGCCTCGATAAGACGGCATCTGAATGACACAGCACACTAGCGACTCTGCTGCCGGACGCTCCCGCCGAGCTGCAACGCATCGTCCGGAAAGCGATGGCCAAGGAACCGGATGAACGCTACCAGTCGGCGAAAGATCTTGCGGTGGACCTCCGGGCGCTGAGCCGTGATCTCTCGACGACGGCCGGTACCTCGACGGCGACGCCGGGCTCCCCGGTCCGCCGGCACTTCGGTGCGGTAACCATCGCCTTAGCGTTGCTGGTCGTGGTCATCGGCACTGTGGCCATCATCGTATGGCGCCGGGGCGGGCCCGTACCCGCCGCGCCACAGACCGCATTTCAACGGCTCACCGCGACGGGCAGTCTCGAATACGTGACCATCTCTCCGGACGGACGCTTCATCGCGTATTCGCAGTACCAGAAGGGTGGCACTGGCTTGTGGCTGCGGCAGCTGGCGAGCGGGGAAGATCTGCAGCTCGTCCCCGCCGCCCCGGGCGAGTTTCTCGGCGCAGCCTTCATGCCCGACGGGAACGCCATCGTCTATGCGGTGTCGTCGGCTCAGGACCTGCTCGGCGCCCTCTATCGCGTCTCCACCATCGGCGGCCCTCCGCAGCGTCTCCTGTCGGGAGTGGCCAGCGCGCCGACGTTCGCCCCCGACGGGAAGCGGATGGCCTGGCTGCGCGCGCAATTTCCGGCGCCGGAGGAGAGCGCGCTGATGATCGCCAACAGCGACGGGAGCGAACCGCGAGCGGTCGCGGTCCGGCGGCGGCCGGAGGAGTTCGCACCGATCTACTTCGGTCGCCCGGCCTGGTCGCCGGACGGGAAGCTGATCGCCGCGGTGGTGAGGCGGCTCCGGGATCCGAACAGCGCCGACCTGATCGGCTTCGAGCCGGACAGCGGCAGAGAGATCTCGCTCTCCAGTGCGCCGTGGGTCTCTCTCAGCTCTCTGGCCTGGATGCCCGACAATAGCGGGATCGTGGCCATCGGCGCCGCCGATCAGGCGAGCATCCACGGGGTCACGCACACCGGGAACCAGATCTGGTTCATTCCGCACCCGCAGGAGGCTCCGCGTCGGATCACCAACGACCTGCTCTACTATCGCGAGGTCAGCCTCTCCGCAGACGGCACGAAGCTGGTCGCCGACGTCGCCGATGCCAGCGTCTATTTGTGGCGCAGCTCGCTCCATGGAGACGATGCGCCGCAGAGAATCTCCAGCGGTCACTTCGACGGCGTCGGAGGAGTGTCGGCCATGGCCGATGGCCGACTCGTGTTCACCTCGACCGAGCGAGGCACGACTACGCTCTGGAGCATGGATCGGGATGGCGGGAGGAGGAGACAAGTGATCCGCAAGCCCTACCGCGAGGAGTACCCGGTGGCCTTCGCCGGCGGCATCGCCTACGTGTCGAGCACACCCACTGCCACGGAGCTCTGTGTGACGAACAACGAGGGCGAAGGGCGCCGCGTCGTGGTCAGCGGCATCGACGAGGGCCCGGTGGCGGTGAGCCCGGACGGCCGCTGGTTCGCGTACACGGTGAACGACCGGCTGTGGAGCTTCTCGGCAAACGGCACCCGAAAGCAACTGACGGAGGGCAGGGCAACCGCCCCGGCCTTCTCGCCGAGCGGCGACAGGATCGCATTCATCACCGGGAAACTTGACATGGCCGGGAATCCTGAATCGGGCACGGCCGGCTCGGCCGAGCTCATCGTTCTTCGCACGGGGGACTGGAAACCCGTCTGGAGTGCGCCGGTGAAGCGGTGGACCGTGAACTGGCTCCGATGGAGCTCCGATGGAGATGCAATCCTCGTCGGCTCGTGGAGCGACATCTGGCGCTACCCGCTGCGTGGCCAGCCGGAACGGCTGGCCGGGTTCGGCGATTTGATCTGGAGCTTCGAACCGGCCGGCGATGATCTCTTCGTCGCCCGCGGCACCGTGACGCGCGACGCCGTGCTGATCACCGGGTTTCGATAAGCGGGCGCATCCTGGGGATGATTGTCGAACAACGGATGCGCGAGCGTCTCCGGCTCCTGCTGGAGGGGCGGGACCGGGGACGGAGCTTTTGATCTCTCGATGCTGACTGCCGCACCGGGCCCCGACCCTGACCGGCCTTAAACCGGCCTCGCCCAGGCGAAGAAGCTCCGTCCCTAACTCGCTAACTCGTCCCTAACTCGCTAACTCCGCTGGTGTATCCTTCCTTCACGCCATCGATCGCCAACGGTACCCGTCTTGGTCACTATCAGATCGTCTCGGCCATCGGGGCGGGAGGGATGGGTGAGGTCTACCGTGCTGTCGACACCCGGCTCGACCGGAATGTCGCCATCAAGGTCCTGCCGCGCAGTCTCGCCGAAGACCCGCAGCTGCGTACACGATTGGAGCGCGAGGCAAAATCGATCTCGCAGCTGTCGCATCCGAACATCTGCGCGCTGTTCGATGTAGGCGATGGATATCTGGTGATGGAGTTGCTCGACGGTGAATCGCTTGCCGAGCGGCTGAAACGTGGCCCTCTCCCGCTCGAACAGACACTACGGGTGGGCACGGAGATCGCCTCAGCGCTCCATTGCGCTCACAGCCGCGGCATCATTCATCGCGACCTGAAGCCAGGGAACGTCATGCTCACCAGGAGCGGTGCGAAGCTGCTCGACTTCGGGCTTGCCAAGATCGTCTCCGAGATCCCCGAAAATGCAGATGACGACAGCCCTACCATGGACCGGCCTCTGACCGAAGAGGGCACGATCGTCGGGACGTATCAGTACATGTCGCCGGAACAGTTGACGGGCGGCGCCATCGACAGTCGCAGCGACATTTTCGCGCTGGGAGTCCTGCTGTACGAAATGCTCGCCGGCCGGCGGCCCTTCCAGGGGGCGACGCGTACGTCCGTCGTCGCCGCGATCCTTGATGAGGTCCCCGCGCCCATTACCCAGGTCAATGCTGCCGTACCACGTGCGCTGGAGAAGATCATCAACTCCTGTCTGGCCAAGCAGCCGGAAGACCGCTGGCAGAATGCACAGGACATCGCCCTGCAACTCAAGGCGCTGCAGGGCGAGAACACCTCAGAAGGCACTGCGAAGGCAGGCCTCGCTCCGCTCCGGCGCAGGTGGGGAGTACCGGCACTCCTGACAGCCCTTGCCCTGCTGGCGGTCACACTCACAGCGGCGTATTTTCTGTCGCGAAGAAGCGTTTCGCCCTCTCCGAGGATCGAGCTTGGGCTCATTCCGCCCCCGGGACTGGTCATCGATGACTTTGAGTTGTCGCCTGGCGGAAACATGGTGGCGATGCTCGCCAGTTCCAGAGGCTATTCACTGACCGCCGGAAGAGAGAGCTCGCTCTGGGTGAGGGATCTAGCCACCGGTGAGTTGCATGCGGTGGGACAGAGCGAACAGGCCCAGAACGTCTGCTGGTCGCCTGATGGGGAGTCGATTGCATTCATCGCCCGCAATGGTCTCTTTCGAGTGGCGGCAACCGGCGGACCTGCGATCCTCATCCACGACGGGCTCGGCCTGACCCTCGGTCTGACCTGGGGTGCTGACGAGGTAATTCTGTTCTCGCGCGATGAAGATGGCTCTATCAATCGCATCGGAACCGCGGCCGGATCGGCGCTCACCGTCATGATGAAACCGAATCGCACCAGCGGCCCGATCTGGTACAGCTGGCCTTCGTTTCTGCCGGACGGTCGCCACTTCCTCTATCTGGTGGATCGGAACGGCCGCGACAGAAGTGAGATTTTCGCGGGCTCGGTGGCCGCCAGCGACCCTCCCCGGCGGATTGTCAGCGGCGCGGCGAGCAATTCGATCTACAGCGGTGGCAAAATCCTTTACGTCCGCGACCACACGTTGATGGGAGCACCATTCGATGTCGAGCGTCTCGCCACGACTGGACCGGCACGTGTAATCGCCGCGCAAATTGCCGACACGGACTTTTTCCATTACGTCCTCACCGCCGGCGGAGGCTCACTCGGCTACAGCACGATCGATCCGCGCTCTCGTCTCCGCCTCGTGGACCGCACCGGGCGCGAGCTTGCCGCCTTCGGAGAACCTGCTGACTGGGTTTCGGTGTCCTGGTCGCCGGATGGCTCGCGCGCCATCCTCGAGCAGACCGATGCCGAGCGATTCGGGGGAACGCTGTGGATGGCGGACCTTGGCCGGGGCATCTTCAGCCAATGGGCCGCGGTGCCCCGCTCGCGATCAGGAATCTGGTCGTCGGACGGCTTGCGAGTGGTTTACCAGAACGACACAGGCGTGTTCGTGAAGCGAGCTGACGGCAGCGAAAACGTTTCCTTGAGCGGGCTCGGGAAGCCACGATACGTAACCGGCTGGAATGGAGACTGGCTGGCAGCCGAGGTCGAGGGGAAGACCAACTTCGCCGATGTAGAAGCGATATCGCTCGTGAACAACCAGCACGTTCCCGTGGCGACGTCACCTGCCCTCGAGGGTTCAGCAACATTTTCTCCGGATGGCAGGTGGATCGCGTATGTGGCCGACGGACGCGTGCTCGTGCAGCCCTTCCCGCCCACGGGTGCGCAGATGGAGATCTCGCCGTCACGAGGTGGGTATCCGCGGTGGCGCGGAGATGGACGCGAGCTCTATTACTACGACGCGCAAGAACAGATCGTGGCGGTGTCGATCACTCCCGGCGACAAGCTCGTGATCGGGACCCCGGCGCCTCTGTTCACAGTTCGCCTCAAGAACTTCAAGAATCGGACGCCCTACGACGTTTCCCCGAAGGGAGACCGCTTTCTGCTGAATGTGCAGGACAGCGAAGACCGTGCAGCACACATCGTCCTTCACTGGAGTGACGATCCGCGCCGTTCACTCTGAGCCGCAGCCTCAGGTACACTCGTCATCTCGCCACTCAATCATGCTTTCCTCAGGAACACGACTGGGACACTATGAGATCCTGGACCGCGTCGGAGCTGGCGGAATGGGAGAGGTCTACCCGGGCGCGTTCGACTCAGGCGGTCTCGGAGGAGTCGAAGGGATCGCGAAGCGGGCCCGCGAAACGGGTGACTGCGTAGAAACTCCAGGCGAGGAGCCCGCCGATCAAGAGAAAGAACGGGATGCTCGTCGGGAAATAGAACGCGCCCGTATCTAGGGTCCCATCGGCCGGATTTGTGAAGACGTCCTGCCGTGGTTACAAAACGACCCTCTCCCGGAATGGGAGAGGGTCGTGGAAAACCCTGACTGCAACAAGGGCTATGGGATCTTGGCTCCAGCCGCGCAGCTCTGGAGCGAGCTCTTGCCCCCGTTCGTGATTACGCCGGACTTTTTCAGATCGTTCGTCGCATTCGACACACAGCTCACGAACGCTCCGTGGTTCCTGGCCTTTGCAGCACAGTTTCCGATCAGATCGGAAATCGTGCATCCATTCGAGACCAGGGGATTGGCAACTCCTGAGTCGCAGGTTCCGATGACGACCGTCGGCCTGAGGTCAGAGCCCAGGCAGGCATCCAGGCCATCCGGGACGCCATCCTGATCCGAGAACCAGCCGATATCGGTCATCAGAGATGCCGTGAGATCCTGTGGTACGTCCAGCGAAGTGGTCAGATCGGGATTGATTGCCGGCTCCATGAGCTGGTTCGGAAACGCGACTCCTTCGAAGTGAGAGATCGACGATCCGCCGATGACCGGATTAAATGACGCCAGCATCATGAGGCCCTGAATACGATCGGTTCCAGCCAGAACGGATGTATCGATCGACAGCGTGAGGCGAACGGCTGGCAGGTTCGCTTTGATCTCGTTGCCATCAGGGAGCGAGACCCGTCCCGAGGGGATCGTGATGGTCGGGTCGACGCCGCCCAGACCCGGCGCTGGCTCGCTCAGAACATTGTCGGCGATGAGCACGCCGATGGCTCCGGCGTCCTGTGCGTTTTTCACTTTGATGGTGAAGCCGCACGCACCGCGATCCATGAGAGCGATCCTGCCAGAAACAGCGGAAGCGTTGGTGATTGTCGAACAGCCATCGGTGGTCGACGGCCCTGCCGCATCAGCGGCGTCGAGTGCGAGCACCACGTCTCCGGTCACTCCTGCTGCGGTGAGAGGCGGCCCGAAGGAAGCGGCCCCGAGGGGATACGGTCCAATCGCTGGGAAGACTACGTTGACGGCAGGCTCTCCGGGCTGGAGAACGGTCGGCACGTTTTTCTTGACGTTGATTCCGCTCCAGGACACGTGGCGCACGTTGATCGCTGAAGCGATGCGTTCGGCAATGGTCATTTCCGGCCAGCCCTTGTTCGTTTCGACGTCGACCGTGTACTGAGAGTAGACATCAGGAAAGCCGACGAGGAACTCTCCAGTCGATTCATTTTCGAAGTTTGCGAAACCCAGACCGTGCCCGAGCTCATGAAGAATGACGGCGAGAAGGTCCTGCTGCCCCGGCCCCTCGTTATTGTCCAGTCCCATGTAGAAATTGAACGTGGTGGCAAAGTTCGCTGTGAGATCGAAGCACGAGAGAGCGAGAACCGGGCAGGGTTGCAGATCGAAGCCGGCGAGTTTATTCGCAAGAGCTTCCGGATACCAGGTACCAGGAAACTCGGCCCCTGGAAAATCCCGGAAAACGGTCCTTGCTCCAGCGGAGCCGAGGACGTTGGTCCCCAGTGCGGTGAACTGGGCAAGAACCAGGACGTCGACGGTCGGGTTGACCCTGTTCTCCCAGATTTCAGCAGCGCGAAGAAACACATTGATTCGCTGCTGGCCAAGAGTGGTACCGGGGTTCCCCCCGACCGGCGCAGCCGGGGTCGGATCGTTGAAGCCGACGCCGGGAAGGTTGTTGTTGTAAATGAGGATCTGACCCTGAGCTGAGGCGGAGTCCGCGACTCCGAGCATGATCACCAGAATGGCGGCACTAAAGAAAGAGCGGAACATGTTACTGAACCTCCAGGATTTTGTTCTTGCTCGGGACGGACGGTCGAGCGGGAACGGGTCTCCTCATGATGGAGCCCTCGAGAGGAGCACTCATTGCTCGTTTCAGAGACTCGAGGTTCGTGTGACAGGAAGTCGTATCGCCACCGTCGCCACCCACGAGAACCAGCACATTCATGAACCGTCCATCGAGATCCATCGAGACCGTTCCGTCTGCCTGCTTCACCTCGACGAGGCCCTTCGTCGAACGGCTCAGCATCTTTTCCAACGCGGCCTTTCCTGCGGCCTCAACTGCCGCGAGGGACTCACCAGGTTCGACACCCGTATCCGGCACCTGCCGCGGTAACTGTCTGATGGATCTCGTCCCTGTTGCAGAAGCGTTGCGCGATCCGAGGGCTGTTCCTCCGGGCTCTGAAATCTGGTTGGTCTGAGCGGCCATGGGAAGTGAAACGAGTACACAGAACGACGAGATGATCAAACTCCGTATCCGGTGCATAAAACTCCTCCTGATGAGTGGGTAAATGAATAGACGAACCGCCATTCAAGGTGACGCAGGTAATACCGGGACGTCATCGATAACGGTGGGGATCGGCGGAGTCTATTTGAACTATTTCGATTCGTCTACGTATTGTTTACGGAAATTGGCAAGCACGTGAAAATGACCACCAGGATGAGCAAATGAATTGCGAATGACGGACGGGCTGGATGAGGTCAGACCGAATCAACATCGCAATATCGCCGTCTCCAATATCGAAAATGAAAGGCCAGGAAGGCGTGGAGGATCCACGCCCATCCCCTGGAGGTTTGCTGTCAGAGATCGCTAACCACGCCGATTGATTCCTTGCTGAGCTTCTGTAGATTTTGCCGGCCCGGCGTTCTTGCTCGCAACACCCCAACATCCCGACTCGTACCCAATATCCTCAGCGCTGCACGAGCACAACGCGGCGGCTCTTCGCCCGGCCGCCGTCCGTTGTGTTGCTCGCCACCGGCGCCAACGGCCCGACGCCGCGGCCCTCCAGCCGATCGGCCGCCACGTGGTGCTCGTTGACCAGCGCCGCCGCCACCGCTTTCGCCCGTCCCTCAGACAGGTTCAGATTGTAGGCTAGTGTTCCCTGCGTGTCGGTATGACCGACGACATAGAGACTGAGATTCGGCTTTTTCTGAGCAGCGCTGCCACCTGAGCGATCGCCGGCCTGGACTCCGGCTTGATTTCCGTTTTGGCCGTTTCGAAGTAAATGCCCTCCAACACAACATAGCCGTCCTTGTCCAGTCCCGCGAGCAGGTTCTCGAGGTTCACCGACACCTTGCCGGTCTCCATCTTCTTCATCTCAATCACATGCATGTCAGTACTCTGCTCGCCGACGGCCAGCACCAGGTATGCCGTCTGACCGGCCCCATCGAGCCGCGCGAACATGTAGCGCCCGGCCTTATTGTCGATGGCGTGGATACTGAATTGCAGCCGCAGATTCGCTCCGACATAAGGATTGCGCCGATTGGTGCGCCGATTGGGGACGGAGCCTCTGATGTCTCGACACTCCGGCGGCATCCGCATCCCCCTGAATCCCCGGGTCCACCGACTGTAGACCCGCTCTGCGGAGATCCTTCCAGCTGTTCCATACCGAGGAGGTTTTCGCCTCCTCTCCTCTGCCCCGCGTAGAAAACGTGCGCTTGCGCTCGATCCGAGGGATCCTCGGTTTCATGGCACGTCAGGCAAGAATCGAGTACTCCGGAGCTCTCCACCACGTCCGCTCCCGCGGCAATCGCGGCGAAGCCATCTTCCTCGACGATCGCGATCGTCTGCACTTCCTCGCCCTGCTCGAAGAAGCGGTTCACCGCTACCGCTGGATCATCATGGCCTGGGTCTTCATGACCAATCACTTCCATGTGGCCATCCAGACTCCCGAGACCAATCTCTCCGACGGCATGCGCTGGCTCCTCGGCTCCTACGTGGCCTGGTTCAATCGCCGCCACGGAATCACCGGACACCTTATGGGCGACCGCTTTCACTCGGATCTCGTCGAGAGCGAACGCTACCTGACCGAGCTCGTTCGCTATCTCGTGCTCAATCCCGTCCGGGCCCGGATGGTCGAGCATCCTTCTCACTACCGATGGTCCAGCTATCGGGCCACGGCTGGTCTGGAAACGGCGCCAGACTGGCTGGCCCTGGACGTTCTCGCCCCGCACCTTGGATCGTCGGAGAGCTGGCCGGACAACTACCGGGACTACGTCGCCGAACGGATCGGCTCCGACGAGCGGCTGTGGGATCAGTTGACCAACGGCATCTACCTCGGATCAGAGGAGTGGATCGAATCCTTGCGAAAGCGGGTCGAGTCGAAGACCTTGTCCGACGTTCATCCGCGACGGCATCGACATGTGGGGCGACCGAAGATGGCTGCGATCATCAAGGCGGTGGCCGGGGCCTTCGGCGTGACGGAACAGCAGGTGCGGAGGGGCCACGGAGGACCAGCGCGGCGGATGGCGGCGTGGATCGGGTGGTACGAGGGGCTGGCGCGATTGCGCTCGATCGCCGCGGCCCTGCGCATTGCCAGTAGCGGCCGGGCCAGCGATCTGGTCGCCGAGTGCGAACGCATGCTCTACCGCAACGGCCCCATGCAACAGAAGGCCGATCTGGCGCTGGCGGCGCTGCAGATCGCATAGCGCATCGGTACACCCTCGCGCGGCGGCCTGTTTCTTTGCGTCGCACGGCTCCCTGCTCGTTCACGCCAGCGCCTCGATCTGCTTGCTCTCACCCTTCACTGTCCGTTCCCCGTCGAAATGATGCGGTGAACTCAGATTTTGCCGATCGGATCAATAAATCGAGGCGCTCATCGACGGAATGAAGCGATCCGACCGCGGCCGTGACGTGAATGCCTGGATGAAAACGAAGCTCCGTCCCTAATTCTCTCTTCCGTCCCTAATTCTCTCTTCCGTCCCTAATTCTCT
>JBDTRY010000139.1:0-9760 GCA_039931435.1 Acidobacteriota bacterium
GGCGGGAGAAGACCCTCGGAGGGAGTTGCCAGATAGGTCGAAGTCCAGGCGCGCGTGGTAGCAGGGAACGGTGGAAGCACTCCGCCAGCCCCGGCGGGTCCGTTCAACGCCAGATCGGTCTCGCCGGAAGTACCGCTGGCTACGCTGTAGATGTTCCAGCGCCCTTGCTGGAAAACGGAAAACATCAGCCGGCCGGTATCCTTGGAGACCGAGAGCGCCGGGGACAGCTCGGTGATGCCGGTGACACCCGTACTCACTTTGGTCAGGCGCTGAATGGCGCCGGATGAGAACGAATAGCGGAACACGTCCGACACGCCACCGGGATTGCCGATGAAGTAGAGAGATCCGCCATCGGGCGAATACTGCGGATTGATGTCTTTGGCGTCGTTGAACAGTGGCAGACGAGAGACTTTTCCGCTGGCTACGTCGATCGTGGAAATTCCCACCGGACCGTAACTCAACGCTCCAAGGTCGGTGGCGGGGCCGCGGTCGGAGGCGAAGGCGATGGTCTGGCCATCGGGCGACCAGGCCGGTTGAAAGTCGCCGAAGTGATCGTTCATCAGGCGTCGTGTTGTTTTCGACTGCAGGTCGTAAATGTAGATATCGGTGACCCCTCCGCTTTCGCCGGAGAAGGCTATGGATCGTCCGTCGGGTGACCAGGCGGGGTCCGTCATGGATTTCGCATCGGGGACGCTGATGCGTTGCTCGATCGAACGGGAATCGACGTCGACGATGGCCAGACGGTTGTCACCCCGTTCCGTGACGATGAAGGCGAACTTCCTGCCGTCAGGGGACCAGGTGCCTGACGAGTCGATGAAGCGCAAGGCATCGATATGCGGGTTGGCGTCGGCAGCGGTGAGTTTCGCAATTACGTGCCCGGTCTGCGCATCGGCGAGATAAAGACCTACCGAAAAAAGATCGCGCGTGGAAAGGAAGGCTACGGTCCGTCCGTCGGGACTGACAACGGGAGCGATGTTGAGATCCGCGCCGGTGTTGTCCCGCCCGAGGATTGGAGAACCCATCTGCGCGCCGTTCCATCGCGCTGCCAGAACCGGCTGATAAAGCTGGCTGGCCGCCGCGTGCCATTCACGAAAAAGCTGCTCGGAGGGGATGCCCAACGTTCGGCGGAAGGCGTCATCGAGTCCGTTCACCCCGGCATTCAGGAAGAGGCGCACGGCCATGTCATCGCCGTACTTTCCGCCGATATAGGCCCAGAGCGCCTGACCGAACTGGTAGGGAGAAAGTCGCGGGTCGCGGTTCAGTTTTTTCAGGCCGGGCAGTTTGTCGTTGATCACCGCATCGCGAAGCCACATCGCAGTCTGCGGATCGTCCCGTCCCTGGGACAGGTATTCTGCCAGACCCTCAACCATCCACAGCGGCAGTTCCTCGAGGCCGACTCCCCGTTGCTGTCCCTGGTTGTGGCCCTGGCGTCTGCTGGCGGCGATATCGAACTGGAAAACGTGCACCAGCTCGTGCCCGAGAACGTGGTCGGTCTCGGCATAGGACGCGGTTAGAGGGAGGACGACGCGATTCTGAAATGCATCCGTGAATCCGCCCGTGCCCTCGCCAACCTGACCCCCGGTGGTGGTGGTCTGCTGGAAGTCGGCCTGATTGGCGTACAGGACGATGGGCTTGCGCCTGAAGCTGTGGTTGAAGACGGTCGATAGCCGTGTGTACCAGCGCTCGGCCATGCGTCCCACATCGTGGACTACCGGCTCTTCGTCGGCGTAGTAGTAAATGTCGAAGTGCTCAGTGCGCAGAGTTCGAAACTTGAAGTTTTCCCACTGCACCTTGTTGCGCCCGAAGTATTGAGCCTGAAGATCGGTGGTGAGGAAGGTGAAGACCAATGCCACGGAAAGCACAAGCACGGTGCGGACGGTTTTCATATGGTCACCCTGGGAAGTGCGATGTGAGAACGATTCAATGCTTCCTCACCCTTGGAGGCGTGGGCTGAGGCCGTGCAATTTTGATTCCGATCTCTGTGGGCAGCTCTGCCCCGCCCTCTGGGGAATGGCAGCTGTTGGGTGCCGCCCGGGAAGTACCCGTTCCAGCGCTGGTGATCATTTTGCTATCCCTGGACAGGATGGCTTTCTATGTCAGCCGGAAACTGAGTCGCGGACCCATTCGATTTTCTGTCGATCATCGTCGCCCATGGAATGCGGGGGATGGTGTCGATGACCTCCGCCTGAGCACCGGCACGGACGGCCAGTTTTTACGGCTGGGCGACGAAGGTCTGTACTTTTCAGAAAGCGTCGAGCGGGGAGAACTGCAGCTGGAGCCCATCGAACACGAGTCGACCTCGCTCTGGTCGTGGATCAGGCCGGAGCGAAATCTGGCCGGGGTGCTCTCCGCGACTTCGATCGCCATCGGTCTGGTGCTGACGTTTCTGGGGATTGCAGTGCTGATGAGTAAGGGCGGCGCGGCGGCCATCTTTGAGATCGCAGTAGGTCTGGCTCTGATCATCGCTCCGGTGACGATCACCGCTCAGAAGAACCGGATCCGTCGTGCCCGGGAAGAGAAGGAGAGGGAGGAGCGGCGCGCGATCGAAGAGCGGAATCGTGAAATCGCCGGAGAGTTCGCCGAGCAGCTGAAGACGATTCCCGAGAAACACGACCCAACCACCCTGAACGATCTTCGAGCGGAACGAGCTTCGAAGGAGATTCCGTACGATGCCGTGAGCTTGCTGGCCCGGGCTGCTGTTCTCGGCGCAGCCTTCGACTCTCTCCGCCACTACGAGGCCGCCGGACCTCGCGGTATCGCCTCGGGGATCGACGAAGTTTCCAATGCGGTGGGATTGAATCCCGATGACACCATGCAAACGAAGATCGGATTTTTTCAGACCCTGGTCTGGCACCTTCTGGCCGATGACCGGATGCACGAAGGACAGGAGAGACGGCTCACGGAACTGCGTGAGGCACTCGGACTTCAGCCGGCAGATGTCGAGAAAGAGACGCGTGCCATCAGAGAGTTCCAGCATCTACGGGGAGTTCGCGCGGACTCGCTCCCGGTCACGGATGCCACCGTGCCGCTCAAATTTCAGGAGATCTGCTTCGAGTCCACGATCGGGAAGCTACTTCGGAATGTCGCTCGCCGGCGGCGGGCCGCGCCGGTTTGGCGCGAGGCTGGCGATGCTTCCGTCCACGTCACGTCGAAGCGGACCCTCATCACGACGAAAAAGACGATCGACATTCCCCGGGCCGATCTGTTCGAGCTTGAAGTCGATTACGATCGAGGAATCCTGAGCATGAGTACAGGCGAGCCCAAGAGATACGACCTGGAGTTGCCGGAGCCCATTTTCACGGCAGCGATCGCGGATATATCGCGCAAACTCCGTGACAAACCGGCTGGACTGGTCTGAGTCTTTCTTCGCTGCCTGTGGCGCGACTTCCACGGTTTCCTCTGCTCGGATATGCTTCTTGCGGGCTGGTAAGGCCGGATCATGAGGAGTAGCCATTGCAAGTTCGAACTTCAATATCCTGTCTCGCTCTCGCCGCTTCCCTTCTTTCCTCCTGTGCCACGTCTACGAACTCGGTCAAGCTCGCAGCACCTGACCTGCAGTTGATTCAGACCATGGGCCGGCCCGATCTGGCATACATGCGAGGGCCGATCTCGTTGCAATATGTGTTGCGGGTAAGGAACAACTCCAGTGAACCGATCACCCTTCGCTCTCTGCAGCTGAGCACGGTTGGGCCGGGCGCATATTCTCTGCGAACGGGCCACAATCCTCTGCGCAAAGAGATCCCGGCCGGCGAGACCGCTGAGATTCCCATCAGCGCCTGGGGATACACTGGCGGCGGGTTTCTGGGTTCCACCGCTCCTGTGAGCATTCGCGGAGTGGCGAGATTCGACACGCCGGAGGGTCCGATGCAGAAACTCTTTCTCCAGGACCTGGCGCAGATGGGAACGTCCGCGGGTTATTGATCCCATGGGTTTGCTTCTGTGCCTCAAGGCGGAAGTCTTCGGATCGACGCTCCCTGCGGGTTGCGCAAAGGGTTCGTTGAATGTTCCGCACACACAAATCGCTCACGCCGTTTGAAAGGACTGATGTCACCGGAATCGGGATTACAGCCGGCACCGTCACGGCGAGGACTCTTCGCTGACGAGAGACTGCTTGCGACGGCGGCGATTCTCATCGTGGCCGTCCTTCTCATCGGGGGGATCTTCTGGGCCGATCGAGCGATCAGGAAGTGGCACGACCGGGATCTGAGCAGGGGTGCGGATCTGATCGCCGCTGCCATCGATCCGGAAGTCGACCGTCTCGATCCCACCGAGATGCGGCGTCGTCTGAATCTGCTGTCCGCCGATGATCGGCTGGTAGGGGTGCTGATCTGTTCCCATCGCGGATCGATCGTCAACGTCAGGCTGCAGCCCATCCTCTCCTGCGGTTCGCCTCTGGTGAGACGGGCTCGCGACCGCGCAGGCTCACCGATTTTCATCCGCATTGCCGGTCAGGCCCTGCTGGTCAACGGATACCACGTCGGTCCGGCCGGTGCAGGCACAGTGATCGTGGTTCAGGATCGAGGGTTCATCTGGTCGCGACGTCAGATTCTGATTCGCGTGGCAGTCCTGGCAGGAATACTGGCGCTGGCCGTACTCATTCTCGCGATTTATTACGGCGCCAGACTTACGCGGCGACGGGCGGACGCTTCCATGATCGAGTCGCTTCATCGCGCCGCCCGCGGCGAAGAGGGAGCGGTTCCCGGAAATGTGGCCGGACTGCTCGACCGGCTCAATCGCGATCTTGCGCAGGTGCGCAGCGAGCGCGGGGATCTGGCCGCCGATGGACCGGCGCGCCTTCGCCGCCTGGTGACCGAACGCATGCCCGACACGCCGCTGGTCGTCGTGGCCAACCGCGAACCCTACAGCCACGTACGAGACGGTGACAAGATCCGTCTGGAACGTCCGGCGAGTGGTCTCGTGGCCGGAGTGGAACCGCTGCTGAAGGCATGTGGAGGCGTCTGGGTCGGCCACGGAAGTGGAAGCGCCGACCGGGAGACTGCCGATGCCCGAGGACGTTTGCCGGTTCCGCCGGATCATCCTGAATACGTGCTCCGGCGGGTCTGGCTCACCCAACGCGAGGAGCAGGGCTATTACCTCGGATTTGCCAATGAGGGTCTCTGGCCTCTCTGTCATATCGCGCACACCCGTCCCACGTTTCGGGCCGGGGACTGGGAGCAGTATCAGCGAGTGAACGACAAGTTCGCGGATGCCGCGGCTGAGGAAGCTGGCGATCACGGTCTCATCCTCGTTCAGGATTATCATTTCGGATTGCTTCCACTGGCGCTGCGGGAGCGCTCCCCCGGTGCCGTGATCAGTCTCTTCTGGCACATTCCCTGGCCCAACCAGGAAGTGGTCGGCATCTGCCCATGGACCAGCGAGTTGCTGGCGGGCATGCTCGGCGCCGACATCATCGGCTTCCACACCCGCTACCACTGCCTGAACTTCCTGGAGACCGTGGGGCGGTATTTAGAGTGCCGGGTCGCTCTGGAAACGATGTCGGTCGAGCATCAGGGACATGAGACCAAGGTCCGGCCCTACCCGATCAGCGTGCCCTGGCCCTACGCTGCCGTCGATCGATCTGAAGGCATCAAGCTGCGTAGTGAACTGGGAATTGCGTCCGACGCCAGCGTTGCTGTCGGTGTCGATCGCGCCGACTACACCAAGGGGATTCTGGAACGTCTGGTGGCGGTCGAAGCGCTGCTCGAGGAGCACCCGGAGCTGGTGGGTCGATTTGTTTTCGTGCAGATCGCTGCGCCAAGCCGGTCGAACATAAAGCGCTATCGGGACTTTGTCAGTGAGGTCGAAGAATCGGCAGCGCGACTGAACCGGAAGTTCGGCAGCGAGTCCTACAATCCGGTGATCCTGCGGGTGCGCCATCACGAACCGGAAGAGGTCCTCCGGTACTTCGCCATGGCTGATCTGGCGTTGATTACCCCACTGCACGATGGGATGAATCTCGTGGCAAAAGAGTATGTAGCTTCCTGTGCGGACGAGGATGGAGCGCTGGTGCTGAGCATCTTTGCTGGCGCATCGAAAGAGCTGGAGGCGGCTCTGCTGGTGAACCCCTACGATGCGTCCGACGTAGCCCGTGCCATTCATGAAGCGGTGACGATGCCCGCCGAAGAGCGCAGGGCGCGCATGCAGGCAATGCGGGCCGCAGTGGAAAAGAACACCATCTACGATTGGTCGGCTTCGCTCCTCGGGGACCTTGCTGAAATCTGGGAGCAGCGAAATGCCGCGTGGAGAAAGAGCGACCGTCGTACTGTGGAAGAAGTCCGCTGAGATGAACGAATCTCCCGGAGGCGAATTTTTATGAGCACGCGCCTTCTGCTGGCCTGCGACTTCGACGGAACGATCGCCGGGATTCAGACCAGTCCTGACCTGGTGGAACTCTATCCCCGCGCCCGGTCGCTGTTCGAGGAGGCGAACCGCCACCCGGATATCGTCGTGGCCTTCATCTCTGGACGGGATCTCGAAGACCTCCGCGGACGAACCGAAGAGATTCGTGCCTGGCGATGCGGTTCCCACGGAAGGGACATCTCCTCTCCCGACGGACTGCTGGTCGTTTCCACCGAGCCCCTCTCGGTCAACCCTGAAAAAGGGTGGTTGGTGGATGCCGCGGCTGCCGGAGTGCGCATGGAACGGAAGCGTCACGGCTTCGCCATTCACTGGCGTGAAGCGTTGTCGATCGACCGCGATCATCCACTGATCGTGGCCTTTGCGGCTTGGGCCTCGACGGAGGGACTCCTGCTCGTGGAAGGACGCAAGGTTCTTGAAGCGACGGTTCCCGGTCCCTCCAAAGTCGATGCGCTGCGACTGCTGGCTGAGGTTACGGAGGCGGCCCGCGTCGTCTACGCCGGCGACGATCTTACCGACTTCGAGGCACTGGCCTGGGCCGCGCCGCGGGGGAAGGCCATCTTTGTCAGCAGTCCCGAGCGCAACGAAGCACTGCCACACCGTGTGCAGAGCGTCGGCTCGCTCGACGAGGTAGTGGACACACTCTGGCTGGAGATCGACGCACCTGCTTCGGAGTAGACAGCGCGAACCAGTCGAGGTAGAAAGAGCGGGAAACGATCCATCAGCCGGTCTATTACTGGCCAGAGAGTTTGCCTGAGGAGAGTTATGAAACCGATCATTCTCATCGTTCCGTTTCTCGTTCTGTCCCTGCCCGCGTCTGGCCAGCATGACATGCACAATATGGGCGATGCCCATCCCTCTGCCACGCTCGAACAGGGACTGGGGAACCTCCACCATCCTGTCTCGACGAAGAACGCCCAGGCCCAGCGTTTTTTCGATCAGGGACTGACGCTCCTCTACGCCTTCAATCATGGCGAGGCCATCAAGTCGTTCACGCAGGCCGCCGATCTCGATCCGGGAATGGCCATGGCGTACTGGGGAGTAGCACTGGCGCTGGGGCCGAACATCAACCTCGACGTCGATCCCGACCGGGAGAAGGCTGCGTACAACGCGGTGCAGCAGGCCAGAAACGCGGCGGCCAACGGTCCGGAGAACGAGCGCGCCTACATCGCCGCCCTGGCCCGGCGCTACTCAGTCACCGATCACGCAGATCTTCATCAACTCGCTGTCGACTACAGTAAGGCCATGGGTGAACTGTCGGAGCGCTATCCCGATGATCCCGATGCTGCTGTTCTTTACGCCGAGAGCATGATGGACCTGCGGCCGTGGGCGCTCTGGTCAGCCGACGGGAAGCCGGCCGAAGGTACCGAGAAAATCGTGGCGGTACTGGAAAGCGTTCTGAAAAGGAATCCCGATCATGTCGGGGCCAACCATTACTACATCCACACCATGGAGGCCTCGCCTCATCCCGAGCGAGCCTTAATGAGCGCCAGGAGACTGGAATCTCTCGTTCCCGCCGCGGGTCACCTGGTGCACATGCCCGCGCATATCTACATGAGGACGGGAAACTTCGAGGGCGCTGTCGAGAGCAACGCCAGGGCCGCGGAAGTGGACCGCCGGTTCATCAAAACTCACGGCGACGGCGGCGTTTATCCATTGATGTACTACAACCACAATATTTCCTTTCTATCGGCTGCGGAGTCGATGGCCGGCAATTACGCTGGCGCCATCAAGTCAGCCATCCAACTGGAGGCCAACCTGGCGCCGGTGGCGAAGGAGATGGCCATGGTTGAGCCTTTCATGGCCACATCCGCTCTCGTTTTTGTGCGGTTCCGGAAGTGGGATGAAATCCTGAAAAGTGAGGAGTCGCATTACGGCTCTGCCTCGAATGCCCTGTGGCATTTCGCCCGCGGAATGGCTCTGGCCGCGAAGGGAAACCCCGCCGAAGCGAATAAGGAATTGGCGACAATCCGGGCAGCGACAGGATCGGTTCCGGCCGATGCCCTCATCGGCCTGAACAGCACGCAGAAGGTTCTCAGTGTCGCCGCCGAGGTGCTCGAGGCGAGGGTCGCCCGGGCAACGGGCAACTCATCGAATGAAATTGCGGCACTCCGTCGCGCCGTCGCTGCCGAGGACACGCTCAGATATGACGAGCCCGCGGACTGGTTTTACCCGGTCCGCGAGTCTCTTGGCGGGGCGCTGTTGATGGCAGGTGAGAATTCCGCGGCGGAAGGGATTTTTCGTGAGGATCTCGAACGGAATCCGGGGAATGGGCGCTCGCTGTTCGGCCTTGCCGAAGCGTTACGCAGACAGAGGAAAACCGTCGCCGCGGAGATGGTGACGGTGGAGTTCGAGCGTGCCTGGAAGTTTGCGGACACGAAGCTGGGCATCGAGGACCTGTAGCCCGCACGAACTCGGAACCGTCAGAGATCAATACCCCGCGACGAGCCCTTAAGAAAGTCGATGAAGTGGTTGCCGCTCTGCAACTCCAGAGTTCGGTAACGCCACACTCCATGTTCTCGATCAGCGACGATGCGCAAGTCGCCGCTCCCTCGCGGTCCTACCAGAGGAATGGTGGCATCGATGGTTCCGGAGTCATTCTCGATGTGAATGGTTCCCCGGATCAACCATCCAGTATGGAGCGGAGTGCCGAGAAGAGCCGTCACCGAGGGATCGCGCTCGGCAATCTGGATGGCGTGTTTGACGCTGTCAGACGAAACGATCAACCGCGTTACCCCGAACCAGATCGCTGCCACGAAAGCCAGCGCGAAGAGAACGACGGTCAGGCAGCCACAGCCTGCGACAGCGATCCAGTAGCGTGACCACCAGGAACGCTCGGGCGGAACGTTTGAATGCTGCATGGATGGAACTGAAGGCTGCATGGAGATGACGATTGTAGAACGGAGAGGGCGTCCAACCATCTCCTCGTTTACTGCAATCTGCGGTCAGAGACGTAGCACCGGGCGGCACCGGGCGTAAGCCCGGTGAAAAGGGCGCGAACGAGACGTTTTTTCTCAGAGCCCGAGCCGGCGTGAGACGGCGACAGACACGTGGTATTTTCGGTAGCCCGGTGCCAGGAGAGGCGCAGTACCATCTACTCGGGACTGCGAGCCGGCATCGGCCGGCGTCAGAGACGTAGCACCGGGCGTGAGCCCGGTGTCAGGAGACGTGTCAGCACCATCCACTCGGGATGCGAGCCGGCATCAGCCGGCGTCAGAGACGTAGCACCGGGCATGAGCCCGGTGAAAACAACGCGAGACAAACTCCTTTGTCAGAACCCGAGCCGGCGTAAGCCGGCGACAGAGGCGAAGCACCGGACGTGAGCCCGGTGTCAGGAGACGCGTCAGTACCATCCACTCGGGATGCGAGCCGGCATCAGCCGGCGTCAGAGACGTAGCACCGG
>JBDTRY010000140.1:0-9724 GCA_039931435.1 Acidobacteriota bacterium
TTGGAGTTGATGCGCTTGTCGATGTTGATCTTCTCGATCTCGATCTCCAGGAAGTCCTGAAGCTTCTGCAGCCGCTCGTAGGCGCTGGGGGTTTCCAGGAGCTGCTGTTTTTCTGCGGTACTGATCAGCAGGTGTGAAGCCAGCGTGTCCGCGAACTTGTCCGGCTCGTCGAGTTTGAGCGTGGACATCACACCCTCGAAGGCCAGATGGTGGGACATCTTGGCGTACTGCTCGAAGATCTCCACGAGCTTCTGGATGTAATCGGCGATCTCCGGAGTGAGCGGCGAGACCGCCGGAAGGGAGCGGACGGAAACGGAGACGTAGCCGTCACCTTCGCTGAAGGAAACGATCTCGGCGCGGGAAATGCCCTCGACCATGACCTTTACGTTCTGGTTGGGCAATTTCAGATTCTGAACAACGGTGGCCACGACGCCGATCTTGTGGATCTGATCCATCTTCGGATCGTCCACCTTGGGGTCGCGCTGCGTGGCCAGGAAGATTCTCTTGTCCGACGTCGAGAGGGTGGCCTCCAAGGCCAGAATCGAGGCCCGGCGACCGACCACGAAGGGAGCCATCATCGACGGAAAGACCACCATGTCCCGAAGCGGGACCAGCGGCAACTCAAAGGGTTGGTTCGGATCGTTTGGCATAGTGTGCAGTTGTCTCCTGGGTGAAACCGCAACGTATACAAAGCGTCGGCCCGCCGTGACGGGCGCGAAGGGATGGTTGCTGTAAATCGTGAAAGGGGTCCGACGGCGGAAGGGGTGGGCTCAGCGAGCGGATCCTAGCCGGCCTTCCGGAAGAGCGTGATGGGCTGGCTGCGGCTCAGGACGACCTCGCGGGTGATCAGGCATTCCTCGATCGAATCCTGCGAGGGAATCGTGTACATCATGTCCAGCATCAGCTCTTCGATGATGATCTTCAACCCGCGAGCTCCGACATTCCTCTTCAGGGCCTCCTCCGCGATTGCCTCGAGGGCATCTTCGGTGAATTTCAGAGAAACGTTTTCGAATCCCATGATGGTCTCGTACTGCCGGACCAGGGAGTTCTTCGGCTCTTTGAGGATCTCGATCAGCGAGGCCTTATCCAGTTCGCTGAGCGTCGCCACGACCGGCAGCCGTCCCACGAATTCCGGGATCAAACCGTACTTGATGAGATCTTCGGGATGGACCTGAATGAGCAGTTCGCTGACTCGTCTGTCCTTTTTCGAGGAAATCTTCGCACCGAAACCGACCGTCCTCTCGGACATCCGGCGCTCGATGACGTTCTCCAGCCCCACGAACGCTCCTCCGCAGATGAAGAGAATGTTCGTCGTGTCGATCTGAATGAACTCCTGGTGCGGGTGCTTGCGTCCGCCCTGCGGGGGAACGTTGGCCACCGTGCCTTCCAGGATCTTCAGCAGGGCCTGCTGCACTCCCTCGCCCGATACATCCCGGGTGATGGAGGGGTTGTCGCCCTTGCGGCAGATCTTGTCCACCTCGTCGATGTAGACGATGCCCCGCTGTGTTTTGTCCTTGTCGTTTCCCGCGGCCTGATAGAGCTTGAGAATGATGTTTTCGACGTCTTCACCGACGTAGCCCGCTTCGGTGAGGGTGGTGGCATCGACAATGGTGAACGGCACCGAGAGCATGCGGGCCAGTGTCTGCGCCAGAAGCGTTTTGCCGGTCCCGGTGGGGCCGATCAGAAGGATGTTCGACTTCTGAAGCTCCACGTCCGTGCGCGTGCTTCGCTGCTGGTAGTCGATACGCTTGTAATGGTTGTATACGGCGACGGCCAGACGCTTCTTGGCGTTGTCCTGACCAACGACGTACTGGTCGAGGAACTCTTTGATTTCTTTCGGCTTGGGAAGCTGACTGCTACCCTCGACCGCCGTCGCCTCGTCTTTGCGGTCTTCGGCGATAATGTCCAGACAGATGTCCACACATTCGTCGCAGATATAGACAGTCGGTCCTGCGATGAGCTTCTTTACGTCCCGCTGCGATTTGTTACAGAAACTACAGCGCAGGACGTCGCCGCTGCTTCCCTTCTTCGACATTTGGCCTGATCCTCGTGTCCCTCAGTCATTGTTCTACGCGACCGCAAAGGTGTCAAGGAGCACACACTGCGGAGCACAGCTGTTCATGGTCAACATTTCACTGCAGAGGCCAATTCCTTTTCCTGGCCTCGAGGCCGGAATGCAGCCGAAACTCCTGTCCTGTCAGCCGTCCTGTGTTCTCGAACGACAACCCGAGGCCTTGTGACCCCGATGAACGAAGCGAATCGCTCGCTTTGCTTCGGGATGAACCGTCGTGGTGGTCGTGACCTTCCCCCGACACCGGCGTACCGCGCCGTCCTCTTTCGGGATGACCTGATCGAACCGCCCCACCCTCCCGAGCACTACTCCCGTTTCTCGATCACCTGATCGACCAGACCGTAGTCCACGGCTTCAGACGCCTGGAGAATATAGTCACGGTCGGTATCGCGGTCGATCTTCTCCACGGACTGACCGGTGTGATCGGCGAGGATTCCGTTGATGCGCTGTTTCATGCGCATGATGTCCCGGGCGTGGATATCGATTTCGCTGGCCTGGCCGCCGAGACCGTACATGAGCGGCTGGTGGATGAGAACGCGCGAGTTCGGCAGCGCGTAGCGCTTCCCTTTCTTTCCGGCAGAGAGGAGCACCGCGGCCATCGACGCCGCCTGCCCGATGCAGATCGTAGTGATGTCCGGCTTCACGTACTGCATCGTGTCGTATATGGCCAGCCCCGATGTGATCGATCCACCCGGAGAGTTGATATAGATGGAAATATCCTTTTCAGGATTCTCTGCCTCGAGGAATAGCAACTGGGCAATGATCAGATTGGAAACCGTATCGTCGATCTGCTGTCCGAGAAAAATTACGTTGTCCTTGAGCAGGCGCGAGTAAATGTCGTAAGCACGTTCCCCGCGTGAGGTCTGCTCGACCACCATAGGAATGAGAACCATTGTGCTGAATTTCCTTTCTCGGAGTATCCGGGCGTAGAAAGTGTCTCGGAGACAGAGAGACTGGTCCGGAAGGCCGGAGCCAGGATTCCCGTCTACTGAGTACAGTCTACTGAATTCAACAACGCTCTATTCCTTCGCCGGAACGATCCGAGCCTCTTTCAACACGAGTTCGAGGGCTTTGTCCTGCATCAGCGACTGACGGATCTCCTCGTAGCTGCCGTTGTGACGCAGCTGGTGTTTGACCTCAGCAAAGTCGCGCCTGGACTCGGCTGAGGCCCGCCGGATCTCCGCGTCCACTTCCGGGTCGGCCACGGCAATGTTCTCCGCCCTGGCGATCGCTTCGAGGATCAGAGCACGACGGGCGCGCTTTTCGGCGTCCGGACGGAAGTCGTCGCGGATCTTCTTCCAGTCCAGCTCTGCACGCTCCAGATCGACACCCTGGGAAGTGAGGAACCGCGCGTAATTACGAAGGGCGTTTCCGAGGTGCTCTTCGATCATCACCTCCGGCACCTCGAACTCGTGCAGGGCCACCAGTTTTTCGCTCAGTGCCTGACGCTGCGTGTGTGCCCCCTCCTGCTCCTTGTGTTTCTGCAGGTCCTGGCGAACCGTTGCGCGCATGATCTCAGTCGAGTCCCAGCCGAGACTCCTGGCGAATTCGTCGTCGAGCTCCGGACGCACGCGGTCCCGGATTTCCTTGATGGTCAGTTCGTAGTGGACCGTCTTTCCCCGCAATTCTTCGTTGACGGCCTCATCGTCGTAGGATTTCTCGAAGCTGGCCTGGTCCCCGGCTTGCTTTCCGCGCACGGCTTCATGCAGCTCAGGCAGCGGCGTCTCCTCGCCTACCTGCACATGGGCCGCTTCGCTCGTACGCGTTTCCAGGCCTTCGCCGCTGCTGACGATGTCCATGACCACGTAATCGCCGTCGCCGGCGGCGCGGTCATCAACAATGCGGAACGAGCTCGATTGATCGCGAAGCCGTTCGATCATCTGATCGACGTCCGGATCCTCGATGGCCGTGTTCACTTCGTCCACGGTCAGGCCCCGAAACTCCTGCAACTCGAACGTCGGCTTTACCTCGAATTCAGCTTCGAACTTCAGGGGTGCGTCCTCGCTCACGGCGTCGACGTGTTTGACCATGGGGTCGCCTACCGTAGCCAGCCCCTTTTCCGCCACGGCCTCGTGGAAATAACGGGGCAACAGGCGCTCGACCACTTCCTGGCGGATTTCCTTCTGGAAGCGGGTGCGAATCATGTTCGTGGGGATCTTTCCCGGGCGGAATCCAGGCAGCTTGGCCTGCTGTGCGAATTCTCTGGTGACGAGGCCGATTTCCTTCTTCACGGCCTCGGCCGGTATTTCAACTTCCACATTCTTCTTGATGGACGAAATGTCTCGTAATGTAACCAGCATGGGGCGCCTCGTTTTCAGTGGTAGCGATCGCTGCCGCGGTGAAATGCTCGGTGGTCGGTGTTCGGATACGAGCGCCGGCTCACAGGGAACCGGCCACTCGAGAGCTGGCACATGGTGCGAAAGGGGGGACTCGAACCCCCACGGCTTTGGGCCACTGGATCCTAAGTCCAGCGCGTCTACCAGTTCCGCCACTTTCGCGTCGGGGGGCTCGCCATGCGAGCAGCACTTCTGCCATTCTTTCGGGCCAGTCGCCTGCCCCTCGTTTCCTGCCTGCCTTCGCAGTTGAACTGGTGCCCCCACTAGGACTCGAACCTAGAACCAACAGATTAAGAGTCTGCTGCTCTACCAATTGAGCTATGGAGGCGAGAACCGTCCAAACCGCGGGCGGCGAGAAGAAAATTTCTTCCGACTGCCGCGGCGGATTGTAGTGGCCCCTCCAACGGAATACAACTCGCTTCAATGAAGGCTGGCGGAGGGCCTGGCACGCTCGGCCAGTGTGAGAAGCATCGCATCCGTTCGCCGCAGATACCCCCATCCCGAATAGAGCGTGAAGGCGAGGGCCAGAGCGTAGACCGGAACCTGCATGGGAACCACCAGGGGAGCGAGCATTGTGTTCGAAGCGATGGCAACCGACAGCGCCACCACCTGCAGCACAGTCGAGATCTTTCCAGGGATAGAGGGGGGGAAGCCCCGCACCCGAACACGCGTGTAGAGCAGGTAGGCGAAGAAGACGAGAAGAAAATCCCGGGCGAAGACGGTGAACGTCAGCCACGAAGGAAGCCGGTGCAGGGCAATGCCATTGATCGTATAGACGACATATCCGCAGAACATCATGGTCTTATCCGCGGCGGGATCGAGCAGGGCCCCGATCCTGGAGCGCTGGTCGAGCTTCCGGGCGATGAACCCGTCGAGCGCGTCCGTGGCGGCGGCGGAGACGAACAGCACCAGGGCCAGAGTGAAGTGCCCCGCCAGGGAACTGACTACGAAAAAAGGAATGAGCGCGATGCGCAGAAACGTGAGCAGATTGGGAATGGTCCAGACACCCTCGTAATCCTTGTGCCGCGTCCCGGCCTCCGGACCTTTCAGGTGTCCGCCCGGAATTGTTCGATGGCAGTTTTCTTCAGGTAAATCGTCTTCCCCTCGGACAGGAGAAGGTCCTGCTGCATCAAATCGTGGATCAGCCGCGAGACCGTTTCCCGTGAGGTGCCGATGGTGTTGGCGATGGCCTGATGCGTGGGTCGGGTCACCGCCACGTAGCCGTTCGCCAGAATCTTTCCGTTGCGCTGGGCCAGTTCCAGAAGGTACCTGGCCAGCCGTCCGTAAACGTCCATGGTCGCCAGCGATTCGATACGGTCCGAGGCTGAGCGAAGCCGGCGGGAGAGCTCAGCCAGCACCTTCCTGGTGATGGAAAAGTTCTCACTGAGCAACTGCAGAAAATCACTGCGCCAGATGGTCCAGAGCTCAAGGTCTTCCAGCGCGACCACCGTTGCCGACCGCGGTTCGTTGTCGAGCAGCGCCATCTCCCCGAAAAAGTCTCCGGGACCCATCGTGGAAAGGATGATTTCCTTGCCTTCCGGCGAGATCATCGTCACCTTCACTCGTCCTTCGCGGATGAGGCAGAAAACGTCCCCGCTCTGATCCTCGTGAAAGACAACTTCGTCCTTTTCGTGTCGCCGCGGACGGACCACGGACGCAAGCGTGTTCAATTCCCGCTCGTCCAGCTCGGCGAAGAGAACAAACTTCCGGAAAAGAGCCGTGTCCATGGGAGGGGCGCATTCTAGCAGATGGCCTGCGCCGAACGCCGTTTCCGAAGCAGAGAGACGCGACGCAGAATCAGCGTTCAACATACCCCATCCGATCGTTGCCTTTGCAAGGGAGAGGATCTGCCCATGAAAACGGAATGTCACATGCCGAATCTCGAACTTCGAGCCACAGTTGCCCCGTCCGCTTGCACTTGTATTTAGCTGATAGACTCGACGGCCTCTCAGGGGCGCGACGTCTTGGCAATCAAACGCATCATTCCTGTCTCCTCGGGCAAAGGCGGCGTAGGCAAGACCACGTTCGCCGTCAACTTTTCGCTGGCCCTTTCCGAGCACGGCCGTTGCGTTCTCGTCGATCTCGACACCGGCACCTCGTCGGTCCGCAATGCCATCGACGTTCCGGTGCAGAAGGACCTCTACCACTTCTTCAAGAAGGACGAGCCTCTGGCGGGATGCATTACATCCCTGGACTGGAAACTCGATCCGCTTGGCCGGTTCAGGAATTTCGGTTTCGTGGCCGGCCCCCTCCACCTCATCGATGACATCACCAACTTCGGCCCGGACCGGAAGCAGCAGCTCATCCAGGCCATCAACGGCATCGACGCCGATTACATCGTCCTGGACATGAAGTCCGGAGTGGACGCCAACGTTCTGGACTTCCTCCCCTGGTCGAACTCGGGCATTCTGGTCTTCACTCCCCATCTCCCCAGCGCCACGTTCGCCGCCTCGGACATCGTCAAGGCCATCCTCTTCCGAAAACTGCGGCTGATCTTCAGCAAGGGATCCCCGTTCTTCGAAACCGTCAGCGGAAAGTTCGACTTCTGGAGGCTGACCAATGAGCTCATCGATCGCGTGGAAGACGTCTATGACCCTTCGATCGGCAACCTCGACGAGTTCACGACAGACCTCTTCGCCTCACTCGGCGATCATCCCATCGCCACCACGGTGGCCAGCACCATCGACGAGTTCCGCGTCTATTACCTTCTCAATCTGTTCCACGGAGTCGACGAATCATTTGAAACTGCCGTGCGCCCCTTTGTGGAAAACGTGACCCGGAACGTCTCCAGTCACTGCGGCATCACCAACCTGGGATGGATCAACCGCAGTGAGGCCATCCATCGGGCCAACTGCGAGCGCGTCCCTGCTCTGCTTTTCACGGAGAAACGCAGGCAACCAAAACCCGTGGAAGCCTGGGAGAGTGAACTCGAAAATCTGCGGGTTACGGCCATCGGACTAAAACCGAAAACAAAGGTGCGCAGGACCGTCCAGGCCGGCGGGCATCCCGACGACGCCACCGATCATCTGAGGGGGCAACTGGATCTGCTGAAAAGCATGTTCGCTCAGCGTCGCGATGACGACTACCGGGCCAACTTCGAATACGTCACCCAGCGGGCCCTGTTCACGATCAATACGCGGCGAGCCGCTGAATTCGGAGAACCACGTATTTACAGGCCCGGTGAATTGCTGAATCAGATGTACGCGTCTTCGAAAGCGAGAGGACTGGTCTGAGCAAGGGCCGGAACTGTCCCCCGAAGCTCATCGGCGCAATCGCGTGCGCATCACCCGCCATGCGATCCTGAGCGTATCGCTCAGAGGCCGGTAGTGGCTGGTCTGAACGCCGTCGACGAACCCCAGGCCGATGGGCATGCTGATGATAGCGGACCCGTCACGGCCGGCCCTGACGATGACCTCACTCTCGGCGTCGAAACCGTTGGCAAGGATGTGCGTCTTCCGCAGAAGGTCCGAAGAGTAGAGCCGGTACCCGCTCTGCGAATCGCTGATCCTCGTCCCGGAGGCGATTGAGATGGTCCACGCCGAAAACAGATTCGCTCCCCGCCGTCTTCGCACCATCTGATCGAACAGGTGCCGCCGGCTGCCGATGATCAGATGCGCCCCCGTTTCTTTCCACAGGGCTACGAACTTCGGGATCTCGTCAGCCAGATGCTGTCCGTCGGCGTCGAGCGTCACTACAGCGTCGAAACCACGGTCCAGCGCGAGCTGAAAGGCGGTTTTCAATGCGGCCCCTTTGCCTCGATTGCGGGGATGCCGGATTACGTCGGCTCCAGCTTCACGCGCCTCCACTCCCGTTCCGTCGGACGATCCATCGTCGATGACGATGACGTCCGGCAGATGCTGGAGGCAGGCGCGGACAATTCCGCCGATAGTCGCTTCGGCGTTCAGTGCCGGAATGGCCACGACAATTCTCTCAGTCATCAGCACTCCGGGAGATGACGGCGGAGACCATTCCTCCGCCTGCTGAGAGCGAATTGACGAGAATGTGGCGAAGGTGAGCGGGACGGCGCTCGACCACGATGGGCAGGTCTGTTCCCGGATCCCCTCTCTCGAATCCAACGGACGGGAACAGCTCCTGTTGCTGCATGGCCAGCAGAGCACTGGCGATCTGCAACCCCCCTGCCGCAGCATATTCTCCGAAGTATCCCTTCGTGGCCACCACCGGCGGAATGTTCTCGTTGAAGAAATCCTGAAGCGCAATTCTCTCCAGGGCATCGCAGGCCACCGTCGAGTTGGCGGAGGCCCAGACGGCATCGATATCCTGTGGAAGGATTCCGGCGTCACTGATGGCGTGGGCCATCGCTCGCACCAGAGAGGCCGCAGAGATCCCCCAGTTTGAAATCGACGCAGTCGGATCCTTGGCGATTCCGAATCCGGAAAGATACCCATACACTTTCCCCTTCGGAGTGTCCGTGTTGTCGGAGGCCCGCAGCAGGAGGATGGCGCCGCCCTCCCCTACCACCATGCCGTTACGGCGGTGGTCGAAGGGACGAGCCGCTTCGTCCCTATCGCCCGAGGGGTGAGCGAGCGCGCCAATTCGATCCAGCACGCTGAAGGTGATGTCGTTCATCTCCTCCACGCCGCCAGTGATTGCCGCGCCCACTGTGCCCTTCACGATCTGCGAAGCCGCGTACATGAGCGCCGAGATGGCCGAGGACTCCCGCTGGGTGAACGTGAGATTGAACCCCTCCAGTCCGAATTCGATCGCGATATGACTTCCCGGAGCGTTGGCCACGGACTCGGCGAAAAGTTGCGGAGGAGCCAGGGCCGCCCCCTTCTCCACGTATTCGCGCAGATACTCGACTGAGGTCTGAACGGGACCGAAGGTGGTTCCCATGGATACTCCGCATTGCCTGCTGCCGGGGAGAGGCTCGTCCAGGCCAGCGTCATCGAGGCATAGACGCATGGCCGCCACAGCCATGCGGGAGAGATTGTTCATGCGCCGGATCTTCGAGGCAGGGATGTAATCGCGGGGGCTGAAATCTTTGACGAAGGCTCCTCGGTGTGCGTTGAGCAAGGAGGTGTCGAACCTCGTGACCTCCTCGATTGCGGTAGATCCCGACCGCAGCTTTTCCCGGAAGCGCTCAACGCCAATCGCCTCCGGACCGACGACACCGATTCCCACCACTGCCACTCGGGCGCCAACCCTGCTCATGTCGGTCGAGAGTGTAGCGGAAGATCCGCCGATCATCCGAGCGGGTTGACGCTGCGCCACCGCGGCGCGCATGTCAGGAGTGATGCGCGCGTGTCATCCCGAACGAGAGACTGTGTCAAAACCTGATGAAACTCAAAGAAGGACG
>JBDTRY010000141.1:0-9649 GCA_039931435.1 Acidobacteriota bacterium
TTCTCATCCCATCTCGCTCACGCTCGGAATGACCCGTTTGCGAAGCATCGCTTGTTGAATCTCCAGAGCCGACCTCACAGGACGCCATGTGAGTTTCTTACAAGCGTCGAGCGAAGGATCTCTTCTACCTTCCCGGTTGGCACCGCGATGAAGGGCAACATTTTCGTTGCATAGATTCGTCGGTCGCTTTGCGCTCGCTGGACAACATGACCTCCGCCCGCGTCAAGAACGCACGGGCGTTTATCAGTCGCCGGCGTTGATCCAGTCCGTATGCACGAACCCCTCCTCGGGGTGATCGATGCGCTGATAGGTATGCGCTCCGAAATAATCGCGTTGGGCCTGAGTCAGGTTCTGGGGGAGCCGCTCGCTGCGGTAACTGTCGAAGTAGGCCAGACTGGCTCCCATGGCCGGCACCGGAACGCCTGCGAGTTGCGCCCGACTGACGGTCTGTCTCCATGCTCCCTGGGCCTTCTCCACGATGTCGTTGAAGGAATCGTCCAGCAGAAGATTCGGCAGTTCCGGCGCTGCATCGTAGGCCTTCATGATCGAATCGAGGAACCGCGCCCTGATGATGCAGCCGCCCTTCCAGATCCTGGCCATCTCCCGCAGGTCCACGCCCCATTTGTACTCACGGGATCCGACCTGAATGAGGCTCATGCCCTGTGCGTACGCACAGATCTTCGATGCATAAAGAGCGTCATGGACGGAGTCGACGAACTGCTGTTTTTCGTCTGCCCGAACCGCCTTCGGTGAGGGCGGAGGGCTGATCTTCCGGCTCGCTTCGACCCTTTCATCTTTCATACTGGAGAGCACGCGCGCGTCGATGGCCGCGGCAATGGTAGGAATGGATACGGCCAGATCCAGTGCAACCTGAGCGGTCCACTTTCCGGTTCCCTTCTGTCCCGCTTTGTCCAGGACCATATCCACGAGCGGGTTCCCGGTGCGTTCGTCCTTCACCGCAAAAATCCTGGAGGTGATTTCGATGAGGAACGATTCCAGGGGACCTTCATTCCATCGCGCGAATACGTCTGCAAGCTCCGTCGCCTCCATCCCCAGTCCCACGCGGAGAATCTCGTAGGCTTCGGCGATGAGCTGCATGTCGCCGTACTCGATCCCGTTGTGCACCATCTTCACGAAGTGTCCGGCGCCGTCCGGTCCGACATGCGTGACGCAGGCCCCGGAGTCGGTCTTTGCAGCAATGGCTTCGAAGACATCGGCGATACGCGTCCAGGCTGCCGCCGATCCGCCGGGCATGAGCGAAGGTCCGAAACGCGCCCCTTCTTCGCCTCCGGATACGCCCGACCCGATGAACTCGTATCCTTCCTTCGCCAGTGCTTCCGTCCGACGCTGCGTGTCTTTGAACCAGGAGTTTCCCCCGTCGATGAGAATGTCACCGGACTCAAGGAAGGGCTTGATGCCCTTGATGGTCATGTCCACGGGATCTCCGGCCTTGATCATCATCATGATGCGGCGCGGCCGCTCGATCATCGCCACAAGCTCCTGCAGCGACTTCGACCCGGTGAATTTACGATCGGAATGGCTGTTCAGGAAGCGGTCGGTCCATTCCCCTTCCAGATTCCAGACCGCTACAGGAAATCCGTGCTCCTCGATATTCAGCGCCAGGTTTTCTCCCATGACACCAAGGCCGATCATGCCGAATGCGGCGGGCTTCTCTGCGGTCATACGCTCTCCTGATCCTTCATGAACTGAGGCAGTCTGTTCATCATGCCGTTCGTTTTTCGTCAGTGCCTGGGTTTGGTCATGGCCAGCGCCTTCAGGATCAGCGACGAAGTGTGCTCGAGGCCCGGGATCACACCGTTTTTCAGATGGATGCGCAACGCCCGCCGCTTCCTGCTGTCCAGCGACTGGAAGTCGCCCAGCGACTGTGCCTGCTGAAGCACGCTGAATCCGAAGGGTTCGCCGGCGATCGGAAGATCCTGGGGATCTTTCGCCGTGATCTGGATGAAGACGCCACTATCGTCACCACCCTTGTGAAGCTGGCCGGTCGAATGAAGAAATCGCGGCCCGTACCCGGTGGTGGTGGCCACGTGCAGGGTGCGTGAGATCTCCGATTGCAGCTTGTGAAAAATACGATCAGTCTGGGCGGTTTCTTCGATGTACTGAGTGATGGCCACATAGTCCCCAGGTTTGACCGTCGCAAAATGCGCGGCCAGAACCTGCTGGGCCTCGGAACCGGAATCTATCTGCTCGCCGTAGATTTCAATTTGCCGGCCTTCGGTGATCTTCTGCTGCCCCGGCAGCTTGCCGGAAGACACGAATTCCTGAAGGAGGCGTTTGGTGTTGTCCTTGGACTCCTGTACGTTCGGCTGATCGAAGGGGTTGATGTCCAGCAGGGCGCCAACAACTGCGGTAGCGAACTCCCAGACAAAAAACTCCTGCCCGAGGTCGAGCGCGGAACTGAGGGCGTGCTCGGCAAAGGGGGAACCGCAGTCGGCCAGCGCCCGAATCTGCTCACCGCTGCGTCCTTTTCCTTCGTGAATCCAGACAAAGAGGCGGTCGTCCCCGTAATCGTCCGGCGGTCCGGCGTCGGCGCCCGCGACGGGAATCACCCCCCGCCCCTCCTTCCCGGTGCTCTCGGCGATGAGCTGCTCGATCCAGAGGCCGACGGAATCGAGCGGAGCGTCAGCAATCAGCGTGAGCTTGTTCCGTCCGGAAAGGGCCGCCGTTGCGATCAATACACCCAGTCGCGCACCGGGATTCTCGCGCACGTTCTCGTTGCGGCAGAAATGCATGCCCTCTTCAGCACGCGAAAGGATCTGCTCGACGTCATATCCGGCCAGACTGGCCGGGACCATTCCGAAAAACGAAAGAGCCGAGTAACGACCGCCGATGTCAGCAGGATTGGTAAAGATTCTTCGAAAGCCTTCATCGTGCGCCTGTCTGTCCAGCGCTGTTCCCGGATCGGTGATGGCGATGAAGTTTTTTCCGGCATTCTCACCCTGCAGCCCGTCGAGAATGGTGCGGAAGTAGCGATAGAACATTTGCGGTTCGGTCGTTCCACCGGACTTCGAGGCCACGATGAACAAGGTCTTCGCTACGTCGAGCTGCCGCTCGAGATCGCGAACGGCCGCCGGCACTGTGGAGTCCAGCACGTGCAATGAAGGAAACCCATCCCGCTTGCCGAAGGACCGGCGCAGGACTTCCGGGCAGAGACTGGAGCCGCCCATCCCCAGGACGACCACGGCTTCGAAGTCCCGGCGGATTTCGTCGGCGAACGCCGTCAAGTCTCCGACGCTCTGGCGCACGAGGGGCACAACGTCCAGCCACCCCAGGGCGTTGTCGATGATCTTCCGGGCCTCGTCATCCTTTTTCCAGAGAGTGGAGTCCCTGTCCCAGATTCTCGAAACGAAATGCTCGCCGGCGATGCGCTCGAACGTTTTTTCGAGTTCGCCGCTCACTCCTCCGGCACTGAGAATGGACCGTTCTCCGCCCTCATCTGTCAACGCGCCACCTCGGCAGCGCGCCGGGTGTCGATCGTCTGCATCAGGGATGTGAATGAGTCCGCGAAGGACGTCACTCCATCGACGGTGAGCTTGTCTGTAGCCTCGTCGAGACTGATGCCTGCCGCCGCAAGCCGGTCGAGAATCGAACGCGCTTCGTCGACGTCTTTTTCCAGCGTCAGGGCCACGTGCCCATGATCGCGAAATGCGTCGTAGGTCTTCGGAGGAATCGTATTCACCGTGTCCGGCCCGATGAGCGTTTCGATGTAGAGAACGTCGCTGTATTCGGCGGACTTTGTTCCGGTGGAGGCCCAGAGCGGACGCTGCACACGGGCGCCGGCCTTGCGCAGCTTTTCGAACCTCTCGCTGGAGAAGTGCTCCTTGAAGAGCTGGTAGGCGACTTTGGCGTTGGCGATGGCCACTTTGCCTTTAAGAGACTGCAGGTCACCCTTCTTTTCTTCGTCGGTCATCCCGCCGAGCTTCTCGTCGATCCGTTTGTCGATGAGGGCGTCAATGCGGCTGACGAAGAAGCTGGCCACGGAGGCGATCCCGTCAATGGCCTGGTTGGCCGCGACCCGCCGCTCCAGTCCGGTGAGGTAGGCGTTGATGACCTGCTCGTAGACGTCCTGCGAGAAGATCAGAGTGATGTTGATGTTCACTCCGGCTGCGATCGATGCCTCGATTGCCGGAATCCCTTCCGCCGTCGCCGGAATCTTGATCATCATGTTCGGACGGTTCATCAGGTCCCAGAAGCGCTTTGCGTCGGTCGTCGTTCCGGCGGTGTCGTTGGCAAGCGTCGGACTGACCTCCAGACTGACGAAGCCATCGCCACCGGAATGCTTGTCATAGACCGGGCGGAAAAGGTCGGCGGCATTCCCGAGGTCTTCCACGACGAGCGCCTCGTAGATCTCGTCACGCGATTTGTTTTCGTCACTTAGTTTCCGCAACGAGTCGTTGTAGTCACTGCTGCCGCCAATAGCCTTTTCGAAGATGGTGGGATTGGACGTCAATCCGCGCAGATCATCGCGCTCGATGAGCTGGCGAAGTTTTCCAGTAGTTATCAGCGACCGTTCCATCTGGTCGTACCACACGCTCTGTCCGACCTTCGCCAGTTGAGCCAGGGGGTTGTCTGCCATGTCATTGCTCCTTAGGGCTGCACCTTCGTTGGATGGTCCGGGTGGTGGGCCAGTTTCAGGTCCGGTCCGGAAACATGCGAAATGTATTCCTTTGGCGCTGCGAAGTCATCCGCCTCACCGAGGGGAGCGCGCTCGGCGCTCCCGGAAGTGCGCTACTCGTACTCCTTCAGGGCTTTCCTGGCGATCCGGGTCACGATCGCCGTGACCACCACGGTGGCCACGAGGCCGAGGACAAGCACCGTCCAGTATGCAGGGCCCTTCTCCACCTTCACGCCCCCTGCAAGCGCCGCTACGTCGCCCGCCAGCTTCCCGTAATAGACATAGAGAAAGGTTCCGGGGAGCATGCCTGCCGCCGCCAGTGCGTAATCTCGCAGGCTGACTTTCGTCAGGCCCAGGGCGTAGTTCAGCAGGTTGAAGGGAAAGACGGGGGAGAGACGCAGGAGCAGAACGATCTTGAAGCCCTGCGCACCGACGGCGCGGTCGATGGCCTCGAACTTCTTGTTCCCCTGCACACGCCGCTCGATGCGTTCGCGCGCCCCGTAACGCGACACGAGAAAGGCCAGGATCGACCCCGCCGTGGCTCCGATGAAAACGTAGGCGGTTCCTCGGAGCAGACCGAAGATCGCTCCGGCTGCCAGCGTCAGAATCGAACCGGGGATGAAGGCCACAGTGGCCAGGATGTATCCACCGATGAAAACGATCGGACCCCAGAAGCCGAGGCTGTGAACCCACTCCGCGAACTGAGGAACGTAGCCCCCCAGTTGTCGTCCCAGAAGGAACAGGACGGCCAGCGCCGCCACACCCACTGCGATTTTCAGAATGAGTCTGCCTCGGCCTCCGGCCGGGGCCGGACTCTCCGCGGACTTCATGTCAGCCATCGTTCTACCTCCGGGCGGACGTTCTCATGACACTGGACAAGCGAGACGGTGATTCAACGAGAATACGTCGACGGTCGTCAAACAGATGACGATTTCCGGGTCAGGTTTCACACTGAGCCGGGAACCAGGAGCGAATTCCTTCAAAAAACCTTGCGGCTCGATTCTTGCTTAAGTCCAGTCACCGTCCATGGAGTACACGCAATGCCTCTAGTAAATTCGTTGTGCGCTGAGATCAACGTATTTCAGGGCGTGGGAGAGCGCACAGGCGTTCTCGTCGAGCGTCGCGCCGTCCGGGGCAAAAAAGGCCTCTGCAAAAGTATGCGTGACCTGACGATCAAATCACGGGTTCTGGGAGACGGGTACTACTATCTCCCCGTGGAACTCTGGCCTGATGAAGAACCGGTCGTCATCCACCGCCAGGAATGGACCGTGATCGGCTCGATCTCCCGCTCCAAGCGATCGCAAAAGCCCGACTCCAGCGATTCGTGACCGGCGCGATCTGACTCCAATCAGTCAGTGCGTATTGCAGGGCGCATGGAATGAGGCCGGTTCTCTTCCGGCCAGCACCCGGCATCACCCATCAACCGCGGACGGTGAACTGAACCCGTCTGGTATGGCGCGTGCAAAAGTTCGTGGCCGCCGAAGGAGTGTCCTGATGAAAAACCGTTCCACCATTGTCTCAATCGCCCTTGCGCTTTGTCTGTCCACTGCGGTCCTCGCCCAGAGCAACACCGCTGCCGGCGACGAGCCTTACACCGCCGCCATAGTCATCGAGCCCACTACGAACACGGTCATTTATGAGAAGAATCCGGATCAGCCGTATCCCACGGCCTCAATGATCAAGATGTTGACGCTCCTGGTGGTCATGGACCACATCAAGGACGGCAGCCTCACCCTCGACACTCCCGTCACGACATCGGCGCACGCCAGCAAGATGGGCGGCTCGCAGGTCTACCTCAAGCAGGGAGAAGTCTTCCCGGTTCGCGACCTCATCGCCGCCACCATGGTGCACTCGGCGAACGACGCGGCGGAGGCTCTGGCCGAGCAGGTCGGTGGAACCGACGAGGCTTTCGTGGAGTTGATGCGTCAGAAAGCCAAAGATCTCGGTCTGAAGAACTATGATATCAACTCTCCGCACGGACTGCCCGCGGCCGGTGAAGACAAGCCCGACATCATGAGTCCTCGGGATCTGGCCATCGTGGGAATCGAGATCATGAAGTACCCGATGCTTCGCGAACTGGCCCAGCAGAAAACGATGCCATTCCGCGACGGAAAATTCACCATGTACAACCCCAACCACCTCCTGAGCATCTATCCCTACGCCACGGGCATCAAGACCGGCTACCACGCCAAGGCCGGTTTCTGCGTCACTGCCTCGGCACGCAAGGGCGACATGGATCTGGTCGGCGTGATCATGGGTTGCCAGCGAAAGGAAGACAGCTTTCGCAGCGCCGCGAAACTCTTCAGCGTCGCCTTTGCCGAGTGGCAGATGCGACCGCTGATCAAGGCCGGAACGGTCATGGCCACCTCCGTGAAAATCCGCCACGGGGCCCAGCCCGATGTGCAGGTCGTTGCCGGCGGTGGAACAAACGTCCTTACGCAGCGGGGCCACGAAGGAAAGATTCAGATGTTTCTCGGAAGCAACGGAGCGACGGCACCCATCAAACGAGGTCAGCGCGTAGGAACGATCCTCGTGAAGCGGGACGGCAAGGTCGTGGCAACCATTCCCGCCCTGGCCCGCGCCGATGTGGCCCAGGAGGCGTGGTACAAGAAGTTTCTTCCGTAGGAATCGTCGAGCGAACCCTCATCATCAGTGCGGGCCGCGCAGACGCCAGTGTCTGGGAAATGACACGATTACCAGGGCGTGTCATCCTGAAGCGTCGAGCGAAGGATCTCTTCTACCTTCCCGGGTTGCCACCGTTATGAAGGGCACGATTCTCGTTGACGAGATCCTTCGGTCGCGTTGCTCCCTCAGGATGACAACTTCTCCACATTCCGTAAAAACACTGGGCGTTTCATCAGAACTGTCGAGCGAAGGATCGTTCGCACCTCCGTCGCCTGGAACGACCTCTTACCCGAAGACCACCTTCCGCCCTTCCACCCGATACCCGCCGCACAGTTTCCTCAGCGCCTCCACGTAGGCCTGGTGCTCCTCCTCCAGAATCCTCGCCGCCAGCGTTTCAGCCGTGTCGTCTTCAACGACTTCCACAACCCGCTGCACGACGACAGGGCCGCCGTCCACTTCTTCATCGACGAGATGAACCGTGCAACCGGAAACCCTGACACCGTAGGCCAGCGCCTGAGTCTGCGCGTCGAGACCCGGAAAGGCGGGAAGGAGCGAAGGATGAATGTTCACGATCCGATGGCGATAGCGGCTGACGAATGTAGAGGAGAGCCGGCGCATGTAGCCGGCCAGGACGACGAGTTCCGCCCCGGTTTCTGCCAGCACGCCCATCACCGCTTCCTCGTGGGCCTGGCGCGAAGGATAGTCGTCATGATCGAAGACGAAGGCCGGGAGTCCGAGTTGACGCGCCCGCTCGATGCCGGCAGCTCCCTTACGATTCGAGATTACGGCGACGATCCGCGCCGGAATCTCCCCCCGCTCCACCGCATCATGAATGGCCAGAAAATTCGAGCCGCGTCCGGAGAGGAGCACGGCCAGGAGACCAATGCCGCCCTCCATCAGATCCAGCTCGGAAATCCCTCGGGAGGGCGATCGTAGACGACCTTGCCCTGGCCCGTGCGAATGTTGCCGATGAAAAAGAATGGCTGGCGCGCCGTGGAGAGCCGCCGCGCCACGCGGTCCACAACTTCCGGCGAAATGATCACCACCATCCCCACCCCCATGTTGAACACGCGCAGCATCTCCTGCGGATCGAGGTCTCCCCTCTCCCTAAGAAAATGAAAGAGCGGCAGGACGTCCCACGAGCCGAGCTTGATGTGGGCGTCACAGTCGTCGGGCAGGATCCGCGGAACGTTGTCCGTCAGACCACCGCCGGTAATGTGCGAGAGCGCATGAATGAGGTCTTCCTCGACGAGCGGCAGCAACGGTCGAAGATAGGAGAGATGCGGCTGAAGAAGTACTTCCCCCACCTTGCCGCCGATCTCCGGGACGATCGACTGATACTCGAAGCCCAGCGTGTCCAGAAGAACCTTCCGGGCCAGCGAGTATCCGTTCGTATGCAGACCGGCGGAGGGCAGCCCAAGGATGACGTCTCCGGGCCGGACGCGCTTGCCATCAATGAGATTCTTCTCGTCGACAACTCCCACGATGAATCCGGCGATGTCGTAATCATCATCGCCATAGAAGCCGGGCATTTCCGCGGTCTCGCCGCCGATGAGAGCCGCTCCGTTTTCCTTGCAGGCCCGGGCCATCCCGCGGACGACATCGGCCATCACCGGCGGGCGAAGCTTGCCGGTAGCGTAGTAGTCCAGGAAGAAGAGTGGCTTCGCCCCCTGGACGAGAATGTCGTTCACGCAGTGGCAGACCAGGTCCGCGCCCACTGTGTCGTGAATGCGCATGGCCTGAGCAACGCGCAGCTTCGTGCCCACTCCGTCTGTCGAGGAAACGAGGATGGGCGCGGACATCTCGGGAAAGGTGCCCCGGAACAATCCTCCGAAGCTCCCGATGTCCGAGAGTACGCTGGGGTTGAACGTATCGCGAACGATCGTGCGCACTTCACGAAGGGCCTGGTCCTGCGCGTCGATGTCCACGCCCGCATCGCGATAACTGCCCTGATCGGACATGCGCGGGAGTCTAGCATGCGTGGAGAGCGGGGCCCGCGAGGACGTAACGAATCCGCGCAATGTTCCTGAAACGGCGCCAGGCGCCAGCGTCACACGGAACGCTACGACTACCGCGGCGTGTCATCCTGAAGCGTCGAGCGAAAGGATCTCTTCTACCTCCCCGGTTGCTACGAGAGGAGAGGTACGATTCTCGTTGACGAGATCCTTCGGTCGCTGCGCTCCCTCAAGGATGACAAGTTCAACAAACGCCGTAAAAACGCCGGGCTGCCATCCTGAAGCGTCGAGCGAAGGATCTCTTCTACCTTCCCGGTTGCTACGAGAGGATAGGTACGATTCTCGTTGACGAGATCCTTCGGTCGCTGCGCTCCCTCAAGGATGACAAGTTCAACAAATGCCGTAAAAACGCCGGGCCGTCATCCTGAAGCGT
>JBDTRY010000142.1:0-9636 GCA_039931435.1 Acidobacteriota bacterium
GATGAATCGCTCCCTCACTCAACACGTAGCTGCCCGTGCGTCCATCACGGAGTGTCGTCGCCTGGCTTTGTCCTGCTGTACACTACATCCCACCCGAAAAATCTGTTGCAGCGTCAACACCCGGACGTTAGGAGAACTGTATGGCTCGCTACCGTTTCCCGTTCTGGACCGGCACACTCGTCTCGCTCCTTATCCTTCCCTGTTCCATCTCGCTCGCTCAGGCACCTGAGCCCTCCCCACTCCCCAGGACAGTCAGCAACAGGCCGCTCCGCAGCCATCGCCGACGGAGCAGCCCAAAGTTCTGGAAGAGATCGTCGTCACGGCGCAAAAGCGTGTGGAGAACGTTCAGGACGTTCCTTCTGCAGTCACCGCAGTGAGCGATACGGAAATGGACGTCATCACCGCCGGTGGCGCAGACATAAAAGCTCTCTCCGGCCGCGTTCCCAGTCTCGTCATCGAATCTTCCTTCGGACGGGCGTTCCCACGCTTTTATATCCGCGGTCTTGGCAACACCGACTTCGACCTCAACGCCTCGCAACCGGTGTCGATGGTCTACGACGAAGAAGTGCTCGAGAACCCCGTGCTGAAAGGAATGCCGGTCTGGGACATCGAGCGCGTGGAAGTCCTGCGCGGTCCGCAGGGCACGCTCTTCGGACGCAACACGCCGGCCGGCATCGTGAAGTTCGAGTCGAAGAAACCGAGCCAGACCCGTGAGACCTACGTGCAGGGCTCGTACGGCACCTTTGGTACTGCCGATCTCCGCGGAGCGATCGGTGGCCCGATCACCTCAACCCTCAGCGCTCGCCTGTCCTTTCTCTACCAGCACGAAGACGACTGGGTGGACAACCGCCACACCGGTCAGAACAACGCCCTCGGTGGATACGACAACTGGGCGGGCCGGCTGCAGTTTCTCTGGGAACCGAATAGCCAGCTTCACACCCTGGTGAATTTCCACGCCTGGGACGTCGATGGCACGGCCCGGATCTTCCGGGCGAACATGATTCAAGCCGGGAGCAACAAGCTCGTACCCGGGTTCGACCAGAAGGTCGTGTTTCAGGACGGCCTGAACAAACAGACCATCTCTTCCCAGGGCGGGAACGTGAAAGTCGATTACGATCTCAGCGGCGGTACCGTCACGTCCGTGACGGCCTACGAAAAGCTGGACATGTTCAGCCGAGGCGACATCGATGGCGGTTTCGGGGCATCCTTCGCTCCGCCTTTCGGTCCCGGATTCATTCCCTTTAACTCGGAATCTTCGGACGGAATCCCAAAACTGACTCAGTTCACCGAGGAGCTTCGCTACGCAACGAACACACAGGCTCCGTTGCAGTGGCTGGTCGGCGCCTTCCTCTTCAATGAGGACCTTCAGGCGGAAACGCGGAGCTACACTTCGATCGCTCCCGGGAATCCGCAGGAGGGCCTGGCCACGCAGACGCAGAACGCGGATTCCTACGCCCTGTTCGGATCGCTCGACTACAAATTCAGCGACCGCTGGAAGACAAAGGCCGGGCTTCGCTTCACCCACGACAAGAAGAAGTTCTCGGCAGAACGGCCACAGCCCCTTTTTTTCAACACACCCACGATCGCTCCGGTGCGGGCGAATACCGATGCCGACTTCGTGAACTGGGACCTCAGCGCCATCTATGCCGTCAATCCTTCCGTGAATGTTTACGGCAGACTGGCCACCGGCTCGCGAGCGCCCAGCATCCAGGGCCGCATCCTCTTCGCCCCCGACCAGTCGGGCGGCACGGACCCCGCCACCAATGGCGTCTCTGTGGCCGATACCGAAACGCTCTTTTCCACGGAGGTGGGATTCAAAAGCGAATTGATGGACAAGACCCTGCGCGTGAACGGTGCGGTCTATCGCTACGAGGTGGACGGACAGCAGATCACCGCGGTGGGAGGCAGGTTCAATGTGGCCACCATTCTCAACGCGGACAAGACGGAAGGTTACGGCTTCGAGGGTGACATCAACTGGCTTCCCGTTCCGGAATGGCTGGCCACCATCGGCCTGAGCTACAACCACACCAGGATCAAGGATCCGAATCTGACCGTCGCTCCCTGCGGCGGCGGTTGCACGGTTCTGGACCCCGTCGTGAACGGGCTGGCCTTCGTCGATGGCAACAGCCTCCCCCATGCACCGGAGTGGATCCTGAACGGCATCGTCGACTATCGCCGGTTTGTGGGCGCGGGACAGGTAGTCAGCTCGCTGGACTGGGCCTACCACAGCGACAAGCAGTTCTTCCTCTATCAGTCGAAGGAGTTCCACGCCGACTCCTTCGAGCTCGGACTGCGCGTGGGTTACACATGGGCCAATGGAAAGTATGGACTGGCGGTGTTCGGACGCAACATCACCGACGAAGTCATCGTGCAGAACGGCATCGACTTCAACAATCTCACGGGAATGACCAACGATCCGCGCACCCTCGGAGGAGAGCTGACAGTCAGGTTCTGAACTGGCGCGGAGCTCTGCGCTGGCAACCCTTCGCGCTACGGATGTGGGCCGGGCACGGCAGATTTGAACCCTGTGCGTTGTGGGTCGGTTTCCGGTCCTACACACAGGGACGAGAGACAGGGAAAACTATTGCTCTCTCGCGACGTGTATCGGTCAGAGCGGAGGCTTCTGAAGCAAACTGCGCAGTTGTGAGTTCCACAGAGACCCTCATCCGGCCCTCCGGGCCACCTTCTCCCGCCGGGAGAAGGGAGATACGATCACGCTCCCGAGGAGGTTCGCTTGCTCGTCTATCTACTGTTCTTTCTTTTTCCTGCACCTCATGAGGCGACGATTCCTGCGGCTGTTCAGCAGGCGATACCCGCTACCTCGAATGGTTTGCTCGGCGATGTGCAGTCGCTGACCACCGCGGACGATCATTACGACAAGTATGTCTCCATCGCCTACGACCGCACCGGCTCTCTCTGTGCGGCCTACACGTCCATGCACGACGTCGTGGACACGATTGTTTTTCGATGCACCGACAATCGTGGCTGGTCCGCGGAGCAGCGCGTCGATGCAGGGCAGGGGCTGGAATCGAATCCCCGACTGATGGTCGATGCCTCGGGCGACCTCTGGCTCTTCTGGCATGGGGTACGTGCGGGCACGTGGTCGGTGTTTGCGCGTCATCGCTCCGGGGCGAAGTGGGGGCCTGAACAACGCCTCAGTGCGCCGAACGTGAACGCGTTGCACGCCACTGCGTCCCTCGATTCCACGGGACGCATCTGGGTGGCTTTTGAGGTTGAGAAGCCTCGCGGCTTCGCCATCGAGGTCGTCTCCTTCAACCGCGGCCGCTGGTCGTCGCCTCGACGCATCGACAGCGATGGCTCGGACCGTCGCCCGTCACTGGCCTCATCCAAAGACGGTCACACCTTCCTGGCCTGGGACTCGACGCGCACCGGTAACTTCGACATCTTCATGTCGTCGTTGACCGCGGTCGGAAATGGCGCTGCGCGGGCCGGAGCTCCCATCGCTGTGACGAGCGATGCCACCATCGACGACTCCCCTTCCCTGGCCGTCCAGAAGGACGGAAGCGTCTGGATCGCCTGGAACGGAATGCGCAGCCACGCCCGCGAACAGTTTCGAACGGATCGGCACGGCGGAGACGCCTTCGTGCGGATCTACCGCGACGGCGCGTTCCTCTCGCCCCCTCCGCCGGTTTCCGGAGCCATGGCCGGACAGGTCAGCTCCGGCGCCGTGAACAAGACACCTCGCGATGCCGTCGATCCCTACTGGCATTGGAAGCAGACCCAGAACTATCCGATGGCGTTCGTGGACAGCAAGGACCGCGTATGGATCATCTGGCGGACCGACGCTACCGGCGCACACAACTTCGATCTCTGGGCCCGCGTGCACGACGGAAAACACTGGTCAGATGAGCTTCACCTCACCGATTTCTCGCCCGGCCGCGATGAGTTCCCTGTGGCGGCGAATGCTCCGGATGGACACCTGCAACTGGCCTGGGAAGGTCAGGCTCTGCCCGCGCCCGGTGAACTGGCGAAGTTCAGCGGAGGCGACGTCGATCTCTACAACACTCTGGCAACGCACAACGTCATCCTCACCGGAAGCGTGGACATCAGCGCTGCCCGGTGGTTCGATGCACCGCTCGCTGCCGCCGCGCCCGAGGTCTATCGCCCGAATGAAGTGAACGAACCGATGGCCCCCGGTCCGCCGCCGGGAACCGCGATGACCGCCGACGGCCGCTACCACATTTACTTCGGCGATCCCCACAGCCACTCCGTCCTCAGCGATGCCAAGACCGGATTCCCCGATCAGCTTCTCTACCTCGGGCGCGACCACCTCGGCTTCGATTTCGACGTCGTCAGCGATCACGCCGAGATGGGCAGATTGCAGGCCACGGAGTTCGCCGAGGTGCAGTTGACAGCCCGGGCTTTTACGGAGGCCGGACGCTTCGTCAGTCTGTCGGGGTGGGAGTGGACGGCCGGTCCGGCCTACGGACATCGAGTCATCCTCTTCCGGGGAGAACCTGTCCGGCCGGTCAGCTCCCAGACCGAAGAGGGAAGCACCATCGAGAAGCTCTACGCTCATGTTCGCGGACATGACGGCGTGATGTCACCGCATCACACCGGACACGCCACGTGGGGACGTTGGAATCCGGATGCTGCCTTCGATGAAATGCTGGAGCCGAACTTCGAGATCGCCTCATGGCACGGCCGGGGTGAGTACTACGGGAATCCACACGAAGGAAGGCGGCAGGTTCCGGGACATCAGTATCAGGACGCGCTGCGACGCGGGCGGCACGTCGGCGTGATGGCGGCCAGCGACACGCATCACCTCACGCCGGGAGAAGGAGGACTGACCGCGGTGCTGGCCGAGAGTCTGGATCGGGCTTCGATCTTCGACGCTATTCGTAACCGCCGAAACTACGCCACAACCGGCGCACGCATCGTCCTGGAGTTCACTGCCGGCGGAGCGATGATGGGCTCGCGGATCAAGCACGAAGGGCCGTTGGAGATGACGGTGAGGGTGGAAGGAACTGCGGCCATCGATCACGTGGAGATCGTTCGCAATCTTATCGACAGTTTTGCCGCAATCCGTCTCGAGCAGAATCCGGGCGGAGCGGATGGCGTATACCTGATCTACGTGCCTTCGGATCCACAGGGAGGAAAGCGCGTGGTCAGTACTGACACGCGAAGCCTCACCTTCACCGTTCGTGATGTGGCCGTGCCGGCTGGTGAAACGAGCTACTACGTCCGAGTGACGCAGGCCGATGGGGAGCAGGCCTGGTCGTCGCCGATCTGGGTGACGCGGTAGAAAAAATACAGGAACGAAGTCAGAACCGGCCGAAGACCTCGGATTGCTCGCGATGTTCGTTCCGGTATTGCTCAGACCAAGACATCCGAAGTGCGATAGAGGGCCGTCCATCGCCGACCCAGCGAAGTCAAACGATTGCCTTCCGCGGGCCCTGGGACTATGCTCCCGCCGTTCCCGTCACAACTGGAGGTGGGCCTGTGCGTTACCGGTTCGCAACACTCGTCGTCGCATTCATCGTTGCTCTCTCCCCTTCTCTCCTGGCCGTAACGCTGAAGACCACAGTGCTCGGAGTTGGCAATCCCTCCCCTTCTGCCGATGCGCGCTTCGGTAACGTGGTTGCTTCCATCGCCGACGTGAACGGCGACGGCGTAAGCGACTTCGCCGTGGGTGCCCCCGGCGCTGATCGCGTCGACGTATTCTCCGGCGCCACGCGCCTGCTCATTCGCCAGATCTCCGATCCGGAGAACGCTCCGGGGAATCGCTTCGGCTTTGCCGTCGTGGCGGCGGGAGATGTCAACGGCGACGGCATCGGTGACATCGCCGTCGGCGCTCCCGGCAACAACATGATCGTTCCCCTGCCCTGCATTCTCCCACCCGCCGAGTGCCCGCCGAAACCACCATCGCAGGGTCGGGTCTTTCTCTTCTCGGGCGCGAACGGCTCGCTCATTCGCAAGCTCGTACCTCCACAACCGTTCGATTTTCTGGAACTGGGCTTCGCCCTGGCCTCGCCTGGTGATGTCAGCGGCGACGGCATCTCTGACCTGGTGGTTGGGGCCCCCACGCGTCTGGCAAACAAGCTCTCGCAGATCTTTGCCTTCTCGGGAGCAAACGGCTCGCTTCTCTGGGTTACGGCCCAACCGAACCAGCCACTGGCTTCGTTCGGCAGTTCTCTTGCGTCCATCGGCGACATCAACAGCGACGGTCGCCGGGACCTCATCGTCGGTGAACCGTTCTACACCATCGGCGGCTCGCTGGTGGGCAGGGCTCATGTGCTCTCCAGTCTCGACGGTTCCACCATCCGTACGCACGACAACCCTCTCGGCAGCGCCGGAAAAGTCTTCGCCCTCACCGCTGCCGGTATCGGCGATCAGAACGGCGACGGCAGGGAGGATTACGCCATCAGCGATCCAGGGCTCTCCATCGTCTATCTCTTCAGCGGAGCGAACGGCTCGGTCCTCGGGTCCATCGACAGCCCGGCAGCGTCCAGCAGCGATTTCTTCGGCTTCGATCTGGCCTCCAGTGACGACCGGGACGGCGACGGAAAACGGGATCTCTGGGCCGGTGCACCGAAATCAGGAAAGGTCTACCTCGTCAACGGAACGGGCGCGTTGCTGCTCACTGTGAACGACCCTACGGCCGGGCCTGCCGCCGACTCTCTCGGATTCGGTTGGTCCCTCGACGCCACGCCCGACCTCGGCGGTGATTTCCGGGGCGACCTTCTCATCGGCGAGCCGGCGCAGGATTCTGCCAGCGGGCGCGCGTACGTCCTGCTCGTCGCAGAGAACAAACCGCCCGTCGCCAACGCCGGAGCGGACCAGACGCTGGAATGCACGGGAGCTACCGGCACAGCGGTCACTCTCGACGGATCCGCTTCCTCCGACCCGGACGGCGACGCCATTACGTATACCTGGCGCGACAGCTCGAACACAGTGGTCGGCACCAGCGCGATCGTCAATCTGACGCTTCCTCTCGGCACATATCTCTTCACGCTGACCGTCGACGACGGCTTCGGGGGAACCAGCAGCGACAGCGTCGCCGTCGTGGTCGAAGACACGACGCCTCCGGAGATCACTCTCTCGCTGTCCCCGAGTGTTCTTCACCCGGCCAATCACAAACTCGTCACGATTGACGCCACCATTCAGACCAGCGACGGCTGCGGCGCGGTGTCGGTGACCCTTGTCTCAATCACCAGCAACGAACCGGACAACGGAAGCGGCGACGGAGACACGGACAACGATGTTCAGGATGCTCAGTTCGGCTCGGACGATCGCCAGTTTCGGGTGCGGGCCGAACGAGCCGGAAGCGGCAACGGCCGCATCTACACGGTGACCTACGCCGCGACCGACGACTCCGGCAACAGCACTACAACGGAAGCGACTGTGGTGGTGCCGAAGGGTAAGTGACGGCCAGAGCTCTGTTCGAAATGACAAAGGTCAGTCGCGATGGCAGCCCTGGCGAGTCCGGGACCGTGATGATCGCGCGGCAGCCCTACGCGGGTGCGGCCGGATCACGGCTGAACGTTGTAGATCTCGAAGGTTCGCTCCTGCGGCGGTCCTTCCATCCCACCTTCGACTCCCTGCTGCATTCGCGGCATCAGGGTCCCGTCGCGGAACGTTTCCCAGGATTGCCGAGAGTCGAAAATCGCAACCACCGTCCATCCTCCGTCCGAGGGACCGGCCGCGTGAAACGTCTGGCCGGCGGGCAGACTCGTCCGACTGGGATGGACTGCTGCCAGTGATTTCTCGTACTGCTCTTGTGTACCGCCCGGAAAAAAATGAATGACGCCGAATGCCATGGTCATACCTCCTGCTGGCGGATCATACAGCCATCGGCCTCGACCAGCGGCGGATCGATAGGGAATCGGTTTCGTGCCCGATGCGAAATCGAGATCCGCACGGTAGCGGACCCGTGTTCAGTCGTTGCGGTTCGCCGGGATCTGTCTTTGGATTTGACTTCGTTCTGACACGGACAAGGGATCCTCGAGGTCAGCGAACAAGTAAAATAGGCTCGAACCATTGCCGGACCACACACGTCCAAAGACCGAGGGAGGTATACCGACATGAGCTTTCAGAAAGCACGGATTGCCCTGGCCGTCTTTGTCTTGCTTCCCGGTCTCTCCTTCGCCGCAGTCTCCCCGGAAATGAAGGCCTGGGGTGACGGGCCTGCAAAATACTGGATGACCGACGAGGAGCGGAAGGACTGGCAATCGATCGACAGTGATGAAACAGCGCAGAGATTCATCGACCTCTTCTGGGCAAAGCGCGACCCCGATCTGGAGAAGCCCGGTAATCCATTTCGGGCACGGTTCAAGGCGCTTGTCAGCTATGCAGACGAGAATGTCTCCGAGCCCGCCACGCCCGGTTCCATGAGCGACCGGGGGAAATTCCTCATTCTCTTCGGGCCCCCGTTCAAAATCATCAGCACTGGCCGCCCTGCCAGCGAGGTCTCCCTTTCAAAACCGCCGACCATCGGGAACGAAGTCCGTGATCTGCAGGACCTTGCCACGCAGGCCTGGACCTGGGACAAGGAGCGCCTCCCACCGGTGGCCACGAAGAGTTTCCGCATCGTCTTCACGGATCAGTTCTCTGCCGGTCGATACAAGTTCGAACGGCATCTGACCACCAGTAACATCGACGATCTGGTCAGAAAGGCCGTGCAGCAGGCGATCGTCCATCCCGAGCTGAAGAGCGCTCCCCCACCCGCAGCACAGACCCCGCCCCCATAACGCCTGGAATGCGTCGCTCCGATCGCTCAACCACGCGCATTGGAGAGACGGTGACGCACAACCCCTCAAACCATTCGAACTCAACGGGATACCACCGTAGCATCCCAATAAGGGACAGCCAGTCCGGGCATCGGAGCGACGGCATCCTGCCGTCTGGTCAGGCGGCTTCCAGCCGCCTCGTTCTCCTTCGCAGCCAGCGTCACACGCGTGACCCAAGCCTTGCCTTCGTGTGAACCTCGGACGAAATCCCTCAGGGACGAATGCGCATGGTCATGGTCCCGAACAGGGCCAGAAGCAGGGCCAGAACCGCGAGTAACCCAGGACCTAGCGCCGGAACGCTGTCCACCGCAGCTGCAGTCGTCGTCGTAAACGTGTCCGAGACTCCTCCGATGGTGAGCGTCGTATCCGTCGACGTACCGGCCAGGGTGGATGCCACTTGACGCACTCGTACAGTGTCCCCGTTGGTGGTCGTCCCCGCTGCCGAGGTGAACGGTCCACCGTTGAGCGAGTACTCACCGCCCGTCACCGAGATCGCGGCTGAAGAACTGATCCCGGACACCGTGATCGGCGCCGAAACGACCGTGCTCCCCGGAGGAACATCCGTCTGGTCCGTGAAGGTAAAGGCATCGGGCGTTGTGTCCTGGGCCAGCGTCGTGGACCTGAACGTGTCGGAAACTCCGCCGATGGTCACCGTGGTATCGGTCGTTGTTGAGAAGCTTGCCGAAGATGTATGTTGCGCGCGGACCATGTCTCCGTTGGAAACAGTCCCGCCCGCCGACGTGAATGCGCCACCATTGACCGAATAGAGCCCGCCGCTGACCGAGATCGCGGACGGCGCGTTAATGCCGGAGATGGTCACCGGCGCGGACGTGATCGTCGCGCTCAATGCCACATTCGTCTGGTCCGTGAAGCTAAAGGCATCGGG
>JBDTRY010000143.1:0-9604 GCA_039931435.1 Acidobacteriota bacterium
TCGCTCGGGATGACGGCGCTCATAGTTTCTTCACCCTGGTTCAGCGCCGCCGCTGTTGGCGCGCTTGGGCATGACTCTCTCTCCGCTGGCCGAGGTCTACTGACGGCTCGTCACGGAGCTCGTGGCCACGTTGTAAAAGGAATCGATCACGCGCACGATGACGAACCTGCCCTGGACCGCGCTCTGATCGATCGAGAACGTCTCCACACGTGAGTCGTTGATTCCATCATCGGGAGTGAGGGGTAGCCACTTCCTGGCATCCACCGAATACTCGGCCTTGATCACGGGAGAGCGCTCATCGGAGGCCTTGATCACGAGCTTTCCACCGCTTGATGAGGAACTGATTAACGGCGGAGTGTTGTCTACCGTGAAAATGATGCCGGATTTGGCGTCGGTGAGGGGCGATTCAGAGTTCGACGGCTCGTCGGATGCCACGAGGCGCAGCTCGTAATCGCCATCCGGCAACTGCGAAGTGTCGAAGTTGAACTGAAGGTCCTCGAGGCGATCGTGAAGAGTCAGCCAGCTCGATGACCCCGACTGGCGAAACTGCAGGGTGTAGATCAACCTGTCGCCATTCACGTCCGACGCCTTCCAGGAAACGGTTCGGTAACCATGGCGGAAATACTTCTTGCCCCCGATGGTGCGATCCGTCGCTTCACCCAGAGTGGTGAAGATACCGTTCTCGTCGGGATTGGACGCTTCGACGACCTGGGGAGCCGCCGGATAGTTGCCGCTGAGGAAGACGACAGCCGGCTCGTTGACGACGACGCTGTCAATCGATGGCGCCACGTTCCGATTCATATACGCCACCGAAACGGAGTCCACCCGAAACGATTGCGAAGGCTTTGTGGCCGAAAGCTTCCATTGAAGGTAACGGGCAGCTGGCGCGTTCACCGTGCCCGTCGACGAGGGCTGACTGGCACTCCAGGCGCTCCAGGTATTGTCCGGGGGGCTGGTGTTGCCGCTCCGAAAGGAGATCGTTGCCGCGGAGAGCGCATCGCCGTCCACGCGGAACTGACCGAAGCGGGAGAAGCGTCCTGTGTCTTTGGTTGGGGAACGGAATTCGGCGGCCTCGGGCGATGAAGCTCCCAACTGATAGACCGCTCCGCTGTTCGTTGTCGTAGCAGTCAGTGCACCGCCGTTTCGCTCGATGGATACCACCTGCTTCTCAGGGAGTGACGAAACCAGCGATACCTCGCCATCCTTCAAAACGTAGACACGTCCCTGTGGTCCCGTGCCGATATAGAGTGCGCCGTCATTGCCCCCGGTGATTGCGTAAATGATCTCGTGGTCGAACTTCCGGATACTCTCGACATACCCATCGCCATCGATGCGATAGAGCTCCGCGGAACCGCTCGGCGCCGCCGAGGGAGCGGCGTTGTCGTCGAACGAAAAACTCACATCGACGGAGGCGCTCTGTGTCGTCGCCTCATCGGACTTGTCCTCTTTCGCCGCGGAGGCGTTCGTGGCCGACTTGTCCTTCGCGGACGTTTCCTTCTTGGCCGGAGCCACAGTCGGAAGAACGTTGGTCACTCCCGCTGCGTAAGCGCTGCCGGTACGGGAGTCGTAATAGATCGTGGAGATTTCATTGAAGCTTGCATCGTAGAGTGCGCGGGGCGTTCCGGATGGAGGTAGCGCATAGATCCTTCCCTTCCCCGCCCCGCCCAGAAGAAGAGTTCCATCGCTCTTCACGGCGATGGATCGGATGTGAGTCTCCGGCGAATCAAACCACACCGATCCCTGACCGGAGGGGCTCACCTTGAAGAGTTTGCCGTCCACTCCGGTTGCCACCGCGAGCGATCCGTCCTCGAGCGGGACGATGCCCCAGATGTAGGCCTGGTCCGGATCGTAGAAGGTCGTGGCTTTCCCGGTGCCCGGTTCCACGCGATAGATCTTTCCGTTGGGAGAAGTCCCGACGTAGAGCATGCCGTGTGAGTACGCCATGGCGTAGATCTCGGGCTCGGGTGCCGTGTAGAGAAGTCTGAGCTGCTTGCCTTCCAGGCGGTAGACCTTGCCGGCGTTGCCTGTTCCCAGAAAGAGAACCCCGGACGGCCCGTTTGCCTGGGAGAGGACAAAGGGATCGGCTACGGAAGCGAGCTTGGTCGTCTGGGGGCCGGGCCTGAGTTCGCCGCGGGAGGTTATGGCGAATCCCCGTACTTCTCCGGCGAGCATCTCGTCGGGTGCGTTCACAGTCCAGAATTGCGGTGTGACAGCGTAGACAGACGCTGCGAAGAGAAGACTTGTGGCAATCGAGAACAGCAGGCGCATCAACGAACCTCGTACGCCGGGACGTGCGGAAGCGGGATCCGCTCCCGGGTTCCGTCGCCTGGGCGCTTCACAATTTGACTACATCCGGGGGCTGATCTGCAGGTCCAGCTTCAGGGAGCCGTCGACCACATACTGCAATGGTGTTACGAGGTGCTCCGGAGCGTAATAGCCGACGGGTACCTGCGCGGAATTGCTCGAGTCTCCGTTGACGACGGCGTTCACAGAGGGCGGCAGATTGGGCAGATAGACACCCGAGGTTACGGCGCCCTGGGAGGCCGAGTAGAGGCCCACCGTAAGATCTGTCGAAGAGCGTAGACGCCTCACGGTTTTCACGACCTGATCAAGCGAGTTGGGCACAGGCGGCACAAGCAGAAAATCGAGCTGGCTCATGGCCGAGCCGCTTCCCACGAACAGGTAGGCCGTCCCCGGCTTCTGGTCATCCGGAATTCTCACGTCGAATGTTTTCTCGAAAGCCTCACCGCGAAACGGCTTGAGGGTCGTTCGCAGTCTGATCGTGTCCCCGGCGTGAATCTGTCCGTCGGCGGGCGTGTCGATGGAAGCCTGCTCCAGTCTGGCGATCTTCAACTCATCGTCGTGGCGGAGGTGAATCTTTACGTTGCGGATCGTGGCATTCCGGAACTCGTTCGAAAGCAGGTAGCTGGAGACGACCGCGAGATAGTTGGGAATGGCCTGCCGCGCCTGCGATCCGGCCCAGCCGTCCTGAAGGTGAATGGGAGGATAGCCGTCGACGTCGATCTCCGAATCCAGAATGACTGTTCTCTCCCCCGCCGCCCGCTGCGTGGAGCTGACGATGTTGTCAGCGGCCATGGCCAACATCAATGGTGAGAGCTGCGGGTGGCGGATGACTCTGAGGTGATACGTCTCTGTCCCTTTGACTCCGTCGACCGTCAGTTCAATGGGGATCATCTCCGGCTCATGCCCGACCACGCCCATGATGCCTACGGACCGATCCTGCTGGAGCGAGCCAACGATCTGGCCGCTGTTCGCAAACTTGAACGAACGGGCAACGTTGGCCATGATCGCCACGACCTCGGACCTGGCCATGGGAAAGCTGATCTGTCCGAGGTCCATGAACGGATGTCCAAATGCCCAGACCCGGTCGCCGTCTACGTAGGTGACTGTCCCGGTAGCAGCGACGGAGAAATCACCGTCGACCAGGACGCCGGCAATGGCATCGCCCGGCGCGAACGGTGTTTTGCTGTTCGTCGTAGAGCTCGCGGAGCCGGTCGCGGTGGTGCCGCTGGGAACCGCCATGAAGCCGCTGGCTTCGAGGTACTTTCCGTATCGCTGGAGCGTGTCGGTTGAAAAACTTCCGAAGGAAAGTGGCACGGCGATCGGCAGGGCGCTGGCGCCGGTCATGGCAGTCTTGCCGGAGAGTCCGCCGAAGAGCTTATCCACGACATCCGTGGAAGCAATGTTTTTCATGTCGGAGACGAAATCCGCGTTGCTCATCCGCTGGCCGAGAGCAGCCCCGCCGGATCCCCCGCCGGTGTTGATTCGGAGCATCTCCTCGATTGGGGTGATTCCGGCCACCGGATCCTTGCTGAACTGCCAGGAGTAGGCCAGGGCGCCGATCACTTTCCCGTCGATGTAGATCGGCGATCCGCTCATACCGGCAATGATTCCGCTATGTTCGACGAGATCCGAGCTGACACGTCCCAGTATCAGATCCTGGCGGGGGCCGATATTGTTCAGAACGCCCAGAATTTCCACGTCGAATCGCTCGACCTTGTTTCCGTCGAACACCGTCAGTCCGTAGCCCTTCATCCCCTTCTTCACTTCGGACAGGGGCATGATGCCCGTAGCGAAGGAGGCGGAGGCGAGAGAAAGCACGAGCAACGACAGGACGCAATTCCGGGTTATTTTCACGGTCACTCCAACAATGGTCCGGTTCCGTTTCATTTCGATTCTAAGAGAGCTGAACCCGATTTGTAGCCGGCCCTTCGCTGTCAGCGAACGATTTCGCTGGCATGCACGAACCGGAACCCCATTTTCTGAAGCTTCGGGACTTCCTGCTGCAGCACCCGAACGGTGCTCGGATACATATGCCCGATCCCGACGGCGAAGCCGCGCCGGGAGGAAATTTCCGCGAGTTGAGCGAGCTGGCGCCTTATGGACTGCGCGTCGCGCGTGTCGTCGAGGAATACGTCGCGTGAGGCCGTGCGGATCTTCAGACTGTGGGCGATGCTGCTGCCCAGCGTTCCGGAAGTCGTCCGGGAATCAATGAAGTACGTACCGGCCGGCAGAGCGCTGAGCATCTCGTTCATCACCCGGGCGTCGGTGGTGGCCTTGGACCCCATGTGATTGTTCACTCCCTGAGCGAAGGGAATGGAGCGAACGTCCTGTTCCGTCAAGGTCCGGATGTCCTCGCCGGTCATCGACGTCAGGATGGCGCCCGCTCCGGGCGAGATGCGTGGATAGCCGAGGGGTTCCATGGGCAGATGACAGAGGATTTCATGGCCGTTCTCATGCGCCAGCGTTGCCGACCGCGTAGCGTTCGGCGTTCCGGGTATGACGGCGAAATTCAGCAGCGCCGGGATTTGCGTGGCGTCGACGATCGGTTGATTGTCGAACCCGACGTCGTCGAGGATGAGGACGATCGAGCCGGAGCGCCTCTCAACTGCCGTTGCCGCCGGGGTTGGCAGCAACTTCGGCTGTTCCGATTCGGCCGGATGTTTTTTAATGTTGGCGGGTGCCGACCTGGAACGATCAGCTCTGGCTGGAGTGATGATGATCCGCGCCGCGTCGCCAGGCCGGCGGACGATGATCCGAGTGCCCTCCCGGTCGATCGTGGCCTCGGGGACGGCCTGCCGGAGCCGTTTCTCGATCGAGTCCAGCGACTGCGTGGACTCAATTCGTGTCTCCGAGCCTTCGTCCTGCGTGCCGCTGATTTGGAATCCAGCCATCTTTACCTGGGCCGCCAGGGAAGCTGCGGGGGCGCTCTGCCTCAACTGGCGCCAGGAGAGATAAAGAAGGAAAGCGAGGACAGGGACGGCCAGGACGATCAAAAGCAACGAGGCCGGCCGTCTCTTTCGGGGACGGAGCGGCCTCCTGCGCCTTGCTGCTGTTTTCGATCGCGGGCCTGCCGCCATCAGGCGGCGGCCTTCATCGCTTTCTTCTCACCGAAAAGTTCCAGAGCCTTCTCCAGGATCACGTCGGGCGGCGGCGCTTTCGGGTTCAGGTCTTCCTTCACGGCCGAGGCGATCAGTTCGACCTGTATGTCCGGCCGAAGTCCCGCCGAGAGAATCGGCTTCTCTTTCGGGGTGGTGTAATGGCCGATGGTCACGTTCAGGCCACCATCGCTGGGAAGTGTCACGAATTTCTGAACGACTGCTTTCCCGAACGTGGTCACACCCACGGTCTTGCCGCGGCCGTTCTCGCTGATGGCGGCCGCAAAGACTTCGGCGCCCGCAGCGCTCGAGCCGTCGGTCAGGATTTCCACGTCTCCGCTGTAGGAAATGGCGGAATCAGCTTCCCATCGACGGGCGTCGGCCCGGCGCCCTTCGACACTGGTGATTAGACCCTTACCGAGCAGCAGGTCCGCCGCTTCGATGGCCTCGTCCATCGACCCGCCGGCGTTTTTCCGCAGGTCGATGATCAACTTCTGCTTGCCCGACTTCTCGACGGCCGCCAGAGAATCTGCGAGCTGACGCGCGGCGCCTTTCTCGAAAAACGGCACTTTGATGTAGGCCACGCTCCCGAAGTACTGTGGCGTGGGAGGTGGAGGCTGGAACGATTTGCGCGTCACGGACAGGGATTCACGCTTGGTCACACCTCCGCGTACGATTCGCAGGGCCAGCGTTTTGCCGGGTTCGGTCTGCAGCGCTTTTCGAATCTGCCAGACAGCCATCTTTGCCGTCGGCTTTCCGTCGATCTGATCGATCAGGTCACCGGCCTCGATGCCGGCCAGGGCAGCTGGCGATCCGGCCACCGGAGCGATCACGTATCCGAATCCGTATCGTTTCGTGACCACCAGGCCAATCCCGTTCTCCTCGTCGTCGACGAAAGTCCGGTACTGTGCCATGAGGGCGGGCGGAACGTAATAACTGAACTCGTCCACGGCATCGGTTACACCATTGAAGGCGCCCTCGACGAGTTGATCCGACGAGACGTTATCGACGTGATTGTCGCGGATGAGCGAGAACACTTCCGTAAAGATGCTCAGGTAGCGGTAGATACTGCCTTGTTTGGCCGGTTGTCCGAGGACGGCGGCGGTAACGAGGGACAGCATCACCGCTACGGAGAGTGCCATGAACGCCATTTTGGTCTTTGTCATCTGCTCTTTCGTCAGCGCAGCCACGACGTCGGGTCGACAGGCCGGTTGTTTTCGCGGATTTCGAAATAGAGGTAGCTGCCCGATTCCTCTTCGGACGCCGCGACTGAAGCGATGGTCTGCTCCGCAGCCACGCGGTCACCGACACTGACACGGGCAGCGGTGGTGTTTCCATAGAGTGTGAAGATGCGGTTTCCGTGATCCACGATGATTAGGTTTCCGTATCCTTTGAACCACTGCGAAAACAAAACTGTTCCCTGAAACACGGAGCGGACCTCGGTTCCTTCAGACGCATCTATCTTAAGACCGTTACTGATGGTCACGGTTGCAAACTTGGAGTTACGGTGGCGTCCGAAGCCTTCGAGCACCTTTCCCGTGACCGGCCAGGAGAGCGCGCCGCGGACATCTTCGATGCGTGTGCCAGGTGATTGATCGACATTCTTCCGTTCGTAGAGGGTGGAAAACAGCCGCTCCAGCCGCCGGGCCTTCTCCTCCAACTCGGCGATCCTCCGTTTCGCTTTCGATCCTTCGTCGTTGATCTCAGCGAGCATCCGTGCCTGGTCGGTCCGGCTCTGGGCAATGAGCTGGCGCTGCTGGGCAACCAGAGCACTGACCTGGTCCACCTGATGTTTCTTCACCGCCAATGCCTCGCGGCGAAGCTTCAGGTCTGTCTGTGTTTCCTGAAACGAGGTCACAGCACGGGCGTCGCGGTTGACGAGGTACTGCAATGTTGCCGCGGCATCGAACACGTTCTGGCCCGGATCGATGGAAAGGAGCACACGCAGGTAGCTCAACGGGCCCATGCGGTAAAGGACGACCAGGCGTGTTCCCAGTTCCTTCTTCTGAGCGACGATCCGCTCGGAGAGCTCCGCGACCTGGGATTCGATCGCCTGTGACTGCGCCTGCAGTTCCGACTGCGCATCGACTGCGAGATCCAGCTCACGCGTGCGGATAGCCAGTTGGAGTTCGATGGCCTCGAGGTTCTCCGCGGCAGTCCTGGCCCGGGTCTGCAGGTCGCCGAGCCGCTGCCTCAACGTGGCGATTTCCTTGCGAATGCGCTGCAGGTCGGCGGGAGTGGAGGCAGCGTAGAGCGCTCCGGTGACGAGCAGCGAGAGTGCCAGCGCCACGGACGACACTCTCGTTCGCGCGCCTGGCGTCATCGAATGCCCACCCCCCTCTGGCCGGAAGGCCTCTATCAACTCTTTGCAGTCTGCCAGGAAGTACTCAGCTCCAGGGCTTTCCGCGCCGCCTGCTGCTGCGCTTCTTTTTTCGACGAACCCTCGCCGCGGGCGATCATCTCGTGATTCAGGTGGACCTCGACGACGAAAGTCTTGTCATGATCGGGTCCGATCTCGTCGACAACGAGATACTCCGGCAGCGAAAACCCGGTGCCCTGGGCCAGCTCCTGGAGAGAGGTCTTGTAATCCTGGAACTGCAGGTCGCTGGCGTCGATGGCCTTGACGTCGCTGTCGAAAGAACGTTCGATCAGGCCTCGAACCGGTTCCAGACCTCCGTCGAGATAGATACCGGCGATGATCGCCTCGAACAGATTCGCCAGCAGGGAATCCTTCTTCCGGCCGCCCGACTTCTCCTCTCCCACGCCCAGATAGAGCACATCACCCATCCCGAATTGTCGCGCCTTCTCTGCCAGGCTGGCAGCACTGACGAGGTAGGCCTTCATCTTCGAGAGGGCCCCTTCGTCGAGTTCGGGAAAATGATGGAAGAGAATGTCACCGATGATGAACCCGAGCACGGCGTCACCAAGAAATTCGAATGTCTCGTTGTCGGTGGCCGAGCGGTTGCGCGACTCGTGCGAGAACGACTTGTGCGTCAGGGAGCGGGCCAGAAGCTCGGGCCTCTGAAAGGAATAGCCCAGACGTTGTTCAAATTCGCGGAGATCCGTTTCAGAAATTGGCACGCCACGCTCAGTATACCGAGTACGGATTGAGAGAGGACTTTCCGGCAGGAGTGACTGTCCCTGGCCGGTCGGCACCGGAGGCCGATCGTAGAAGGTTCCGTACGCTGAGCTCCGGCTCTCATGGGTGGAGAGGTGTCGGTGGAGAGCACGCTTGGAAGTGGCTCCCGAATTACAGTTACCCTCCCTGCAGTGAGGTAGCGGGACACCGGCGCCGCGTTCGCCGTCCGCCGTCAACTGTTTCCAATCGGGAAGGAACCTTCCAGGAACGCGCGCATCTTGTCACGTCACTGGCACATACTTCGGTCAGGCATCGCGGCAGCTGCCCGTGAGAGACCATATAATCCGCAGAGTTTTTCCCCCGCGTCGTCCAGATCAGAAGGAGGATCCGTGTTCCGTCGCATTCCGGCCATGGCTGGATCAGGTACTCTGGCGCTTTTCTTCCTCATATCACCGCTCGTTGCCGCGGAAACACCCGCGGAAAAACCTGTCGAGAAAGTAAAGAAGGAGAAGCCCGAAACCCCTCCGATCAAGGTTGTCAGGAAGCATCATCTCAAAGCGGGCGCAGTCGATCTCAACTACTCGACGACCGCTGAAGAAGTGCGTCTGAAGGACAAAGAAGGAGACGACACCGCGAGTTTCTTCACGATTTACTATGCGGCCGACGACGGCCGTCCCGCGGCGGAACGGCCGCTGACTTTCGTTTTCAACGGCGGTCCCGGATCGGCTTCCCTCTGGCTTCACCTCGGTCTCGTCGGCCCGAAACTCATCGACATTCCCAGTGACGCCTCCGACCCCGGCGCTCCTCCCTACACACTGCGCGACAATCCATCGACCCTGCTTCGGGCCACGGATCTTGTTTTCATCGACCCGGTCGGTACCGGTTTCAGCCACGCCATGGGGGAAAAGAAGGACGAAGACTTCTGGGGTTATGACGAAGATGCCGACTCTGTGGCGGAGTTCATCCGCACCTTCATCACCATGCACGGACGCTGGAACTCCCCCAAGTACATCCTCGGGGAGAGCTACGGCGGAATCCGCGCCTCGATGCTCGTTCCCCGCCTCCAGCAGAATCTGCAGATCGGCCTGAACGGAGTCATCCTCATCTCCCCTGCTCTGAACATGGG
>JBDTRY010000144.1:0-9589 GCA_039931435.1 Acidobacteriota bacterium
GCCGGAGGAGCCAGTGCCGGAGCCGACCAGATCATCGGAACCCGCAAGGTCGGCTGGTAGAGAAGAAGACCGTGAGTGAGCTCGCCATGCTCTCCCAGGGACTCACCGTGGTCTCCGACGACAACGACGATCGTGCGATTCGTCCAGCCTCGTTTCTGAAGATCGGCAAACACTCTGCCGACCTGCGAATCGACCCAGGCCACTTCCCCGTCATACGGAGTGTCGCTGTATCGGGAACGGAAAGGCTCGGGGGCAGCGTAGGGAGCGTGTGCATCGTATAGATGAATCCAGACGAAAAAAGGGCGGACATCCTGGCCATCGAGCCAGGACAGTGCGCGATCGACGACGGCGTCGGCCGGACGTTCCGCCTCCACTCCCATCACGTGGTCCGTATCCGGCTGGCGGGGAATCTGGTCATCGTAGACCTCGAATCCGCGTTCGAGCCCGAAGCGATGATCGAGGACGAACGAACCGACGAAAGCTCCGGTGCGATAACCGCCACGCGAAAACATCGCAGCGAGGGTGTCGCGGTCTCCAGGAAACGATCCTGCGCCGTTGTTTCGCAATCCATGATGCAGCGGAAGCAACCCGGAGAGGATCGTGGCGTGGGACGGCAGGGTCAGAGGAACCGCGGACATGGCCTGATCGAAGCGCACTCCGGAACGGGCCAGAGCGTCCAGGTTCGGAGTGGCGGGACTTGCGGCGCCGTACGCACCGATGTGGTCGGCGCGCATCGTGTCCAGAGTGATCAGCACGACATTGAATCCGGCCGCGGAGACTTTTTCCGCCTTCTTGGAACCGCAACGTGTCGTTGTCAGGAAGGAGGCGACGATCAGGAGGATCGCGGCGGCAGGAAAGTACGGGCGGATCTTCGTAGGGCCGCACGGCGTGCGGCCGGTATTCTTCGTGATTGGTGCACTCGTCGTTGTTTCGACCGGGAGACGTGCAAAGAGTGCCGGCCGCACGCCGTGCGGCCCTACGCGGGCTCGGCGCGAGACCACGATGTTCATCACGCCGCGCAGCCCACGAGGTCGTTCGCTTTGCACCTGTCTGGCTTTGACACAGTCCGGCCGCCCTGGTTACAACGGAATGTTGCCGTGCTTCTTCGGAGGATTGGAGTCGCGTTTGTTGCGCAGCATGGCGAAGGCCGTGATCAATTTTCGCCGCGTGAACCGCGGCTCGATGATCTCGTCGATGTAGCCCCGCTCCGCAGCGATGAACGGGTTCGCAAATTTGTCCTTGTACTCGTCGATGCGTTGCTTGCGCGCATCGACGGAATCAGCAGCGCTCTCCACCTCGCGGCGATAAAGAATGTTCACCGCTCCCTCCGCTCCCATGACGGCGATCTCCGCAGTGGGATAGGCGAAGTTCATGTCCGCCCTGATGTGCTTCGAGTTCATCACGCAATAGGCACCGCCATAGGCCTTGCGGGTAATGACAGTGATTTTCGGAACTGTGGCTTCAGCCAGGGCGAAGAGCAACTTCGCACCGTGAATGATGATGCCGCCGTACTCCTGCTCCGTGCCGGGGAGAAATCCGGGCACATCCTCGAGCACGAGAAGAGGAATGTTGAAGGCGTCACAGAAGCGAACGAAGCGCGCCCCTTTCCGCGAGGCGTTGATGTCAAGGACACCGGCCAGGTAGGCCGGCTGGTTGGCGACGATGCCCACCGGAGAGCCGTTCAATCGGGCGAAGCCCACAACGATGTTCCGGGCGAAGCTCTCGTGCACCTCGAGGAAGTTTTCGTCGTCGACAACGGTGCGGATGAGGTCGCGCATCTCATAGGGTTGATTCGGATTCTCGGGGATGAAGGAGTCCAGTGAAGCGTCGATGCGGTTGATGTCGTCCGAGCACTGAAGGCGCGGCGGATCATCGACGTTGTTCGAGGGCAGGAAGGACAGCAATTCGCGGATGCGCGCCAGGCATGCTTCGTCCGATTCTTCGGCGAAATGGGCCACCCCACTGATGGCATTGTGCGTTTCCGCCCCGCCCAGTTTTTCCTTCGTCACTTCCTCATGCGTGACCGTGCGGATCACGTCCGGTCCGGTGACAAACATGTAGCTGGTCTTCTTCACCATGAGAATGAAGTCGGTGATGGCCGGCGAGTAGACCGCGCCACCGGCACAGGGTCCCATGATCGCGGAGATCTGAGGGATCACGCCTGAGGCCAGAGTGTTGCGCAGAAAAATATCGGCGTAGCCGCCGAGAGAAACGACGCCTTCCTGGATGCGGGCGCCGCCGGAATCGTTCAGTCCGATCAGTGGCGCTCCGTTCTTCAGCGCCAGATCCATGATCTTCACGATCTTCGCCGCGTGTGTTTCGCTCAGCGATCCGCCGAAGACGGTGAAGTCCTGAGCGAAGGCGTAAACGAGACGGCCGGCCACGGTGCCATATCCCGTAACAACTCCATCACCGGCCACAGTCTGTTCGGCCATGCCGAAGTCGCGAGAACGGTGGACGACGAGCTGGTCCAGTTCCTGGAAGGATCCGTTGTCGAAGAGGAGGGAAATCCGCTCGCGGGCGGTGAGCTTTCCTTCGTTGTGCTGACGCTCCACACGCGACTGGCCGCCACCAAGCTCACTCTCACGCTGGCGGCGCTCCAATTCTTCCAGACTGTGTTCGACGGACATCGGTCCCCGCTTTCTCAGCAAATCGCTGCCGAATTCTAACTCGCATTGATCGCCACGCTCCGTGGGCCGTGGCCATATCACTTCCTTCACTTGCCGGCCGTCGTCCAAAGCTCACCTCCAGGCCCGGCGCCGGATTACCATTGGATCGTGAGATCGTTCGAAGTCGCCACCCACAGCTTTGCAAGCTCGGCCCTCGAAGATCTCTGGCTGCTTCGCGGTGAGAAGGCGACGCTCGAGGAGAAACGCAGCGATCGCGGTTTCGCTCTGACGTCGCTGGATGCCAGCGGGTTTCACATTACCGGCAGCGACTCCGAGCGTCATTGCCCGTGGCTGCCTCGATCGCTGGCGAGCGATCTCGATGCGGCAGCGGAACAGCTCGAGGCGGAACGTCAACGCCTGGTCACCGACGCCATCGAATGCCTGCGCGGATTCGAACTGCAGGAAGAGGTCCGCTTGCGCGTTCGTTCTTCCGTCCGTGCAACGAGTTCCGAGGGCGGCTCGCACACCGCCGGTTCGATCATGGTGGCGGTGGCCGGCCGATTCGGCCACGGCGCGCTGTCAATCGTCGCCTCCAGCCGGTCCATGAACAGCGAACTTGATCTTCTGCGGGAAGCGCTTCGAGCGGACGAACCATTGACGCAGCCCCACGGCGATGAACCGCTCGTTTTCACCAACGGCTCCGGCGGCGTTCTCCTCCATGAGGCGATCGGTCATGCATCGCAATCGCGGCCAGTGGCCGCAGACTGCCCTTCCTGGCTCGAGGTGTACGACGATCCGGCATTTCCTTCGCTTGGTGAGTCGCCGATCGATGACTGCGGCCTGCCCGCAACCACGGAACTGCTTTCCGGCAGCGGTTCACCCCGCTCCTGGCGACGTGAATCCTTCCGCGATGCTCCTCTCAGGCGAATGACGAACCTCGTCGTTCGCTGCGCGGAAGAGTCCGCCTCCCTGCCTTTGCGCCGAATCGAAATTCTTCTGGTCAGTGGAGGTCATTACGACGCTGCCACGGACAGAGTCAGCCTGGTCATTTCACGTGCCGACCTGGTCGACGGAAATGAACGCGCTCCGCTTCGGCCCTTCACTCTTGACGAGGATCGGAAGCACATCCTGCGAGCGCTCCGAGGAACCCGCGGAGCGACCGCGAAGTATCCCGGCGTGATCTGTTTCGATGAAGGCCAGCGCCTGCCCGTGGGCACGGCATCGCCGGATCTCCTCGTCGATTCACTGTGGCGATGATCCGCTACCTCAAGCATGGCCGGTCCTTCCGAAGCGAGTCGGCCTCCGGCGGACCGGCCACGATTGAGCTCAGTGAGCACGGCTTCGCACTCGAAGATGATGGGCTCTTCTCATGCGGATCTCTCGAAAGTGATTCCGCCATTGTCGAGCCGGACAGATCCGCTGCCGTCGCAATCGCAGCTGCCGTTTCCGCTCCTTTGCCGCCGAACGTGTTGGTCGAGCGTCGCGTCGTGGTCAGCGGCTCGGCGCAGCATGCAATCGAATCAGATGAACCGATCTGTCAGTCACGCACCTGGACCGAGAATTTTGTTCGCGTCCATCTGTCCCTGATGAACCGCCGCCACCGGCTACGCAGCATGATCGACCTCGGAGCTGGCGCTCCTTCGCAGATCCCGCTCGAGCACGTTCCCCGAATCGCTCGGGCCATGGCCGACTGGAACGGGGAACATCGTTCGACGCCGGGCGGCGTTTCTGTAACGCTTCCGCCTGATATCTCTGCCGCTCTGCTCGTTCATCTCGCGGTCTTTCCTTCCCTGCGGTCGGGCCTCGGCCTTACCCAGTCCAATCACAATGTATTCCGATTCGACGGATACGGCACCTTGATCGAAGAGCATCCGCTTTCCGATGATTTTCCTCCCAACTTTTTCCGACCGAGCTTTCGATCTCGCCCAACGAGAGTGTGGTTTCATATCGACACCGTCGCCGAGAATTCCAACCTCGGGGCATGGGACTATCGGGCAGAAGCGTTGCTTGGGCCGATCCGAAGCGGGAACGGTCGCATTGCTCTGGGACTACTATGCCGAGCCCTGGACGAAGCAGTCTTCGCAGTCGAAATCGACCTTGATGCCGACGGCTGGCTTCGGGCCATCAGTGGCACATCCAGCGAGCGCACGTGGTTCCCGTTTGCCGCCGGTTCATGGGGAAGGACGCTGCTAGTTCGTCTCTGAAAGAGCGGACAGACCTCGGAGGGCCGCGTGGCACGCGGCCGGTACTCAAGAACGAGCCAGCGCCAGCGGCGATGTCATTTCGAACGAGGGAACGGGAACCGGCCGCACGCCGTGCGGCCCTACGAGCACGTGCCCGAAGCGAGCGGAGCGATCACGTCATCCCGAACGAGCGCAGAAACGAGGGATCTCACGCTCGTGAAAGTGCCTCCCATGACTGGCCGGGCAGGATTATGAGAACTGATGCGTGATGTGTTTCGTGGCGGGATCGAGATGCAGCACCAGCTGATGCGTGACTCCAGGATGGAGTGTTCCTTCAAACGACTGCTTCTCGTTCACTCCCAGACTGGGAATGACCACAGCAATCTGAAAGTGCACCGTGCCTGCCCGCACCTCGGTGCGGGCATCGATGGACTTGGGTGATTTTCGCCGGAAGATGCCGCCACCTTCTTTGTAGAGGAAGTCGTAGACCACCTGTTGATCGTCGGCCATGACCAGGACGTAGCCATCAGTGACGGTGCTCTGCATGGTCACGTGCACCGTGGCGCTGCCGGAAGTGGTCTGCCCTGGCCGCGGCCGCTCGCCAGCTATGTTGACAGTCGTCGAAGTCGCACCCGGAACGGTCTGCTTTTTCGCCTGAGCCGTCTGCGCCCCGAGTGCCTGCGTGGTGATGCGCTGGTACATGGCCGCTTCCTGAAGGTTAGGGTCGAGTTGCAGGGCTTCCTCGAGGAGCGGCAGCGCTTCCTGGTAATTGTTCTGATCGAAGAGTTGTCTGGCCTGCTCGAGCTTCTGCTTTGCCGCGTCCAGACGCTGCCGCTCGGTCATCTGCTGGACCCGAAGCATCTCCAGCTTCTGCAGCCGCTCCTGGACCGACGGTGAGTCTGGCGCCAGCCGGGCCAGTTCGCTGTATTTTTCATAGGCCCCGGCGGTATTGCCTGCCCTGAGCAGGCGTTCGCCTTCGTCTCGAAGCTGTTTCTGTCTGGCGACCAGTTGTTCTTTTCCGACGTCCCGGACCGGAATCTTCTCCCGACCCTGCCAGATCGAGAAGCCGATGGCCGCCAGCACCAGGACCAGAGCAGCCAGAATTCCGAAAAACATCAGCGGTGGAATCCGGCGTCTGGCTGTCTGGCTCTGGGTAACCTTTCTGGCCAGCGTGCCGATGACGCCCGGTTTTTCTTCAACCGCGGGCGGCACTCCGGCAGCGTCGGGGAAGGGGGCGGCCAGCGTGGCATCGTTCGACTTCGGTGCGCTGAGGAGCGTATCGCCATCGATGGAGACGTCCAGCACCGGCTGACCGGAGAGGACCCGCCTGATGTCCGCGGCGACATCCCTTGCGCGCTGATATCGCTCTCGGGGGTCTTTTGCCAGACACCTGGAGACGATCTGCTCGAACCCGTGAGGGATACGCTCGTCCAGCGTGCGCAGACTTTCGAAGGGCTCGTGGACGATCCTGTAGGAGATAGTGGTGAGCGAGTCACCGCCAAACGGTTTCTTGCGCGCCAGGGACTCGTAGAAGACGATTCCCAGTGAGAAAATATCGCTCCGTCCGTCAACCGGCGAACCCTTGACCTGCTCCGGAGCCATGTAGTTCGGAGTTCCGAGGAACTGCCCCGTCGAGGTCAGGTTCGTAACCGTCGAGGCGATTTTGGCGATTCCGAAGTCGGTAATCTTCGCTCGCACACCCGGAGCGACAATGATGTTCGCGGGCTTTACATCCCGATGGATGATTCCCTTGGAGTGCGCATAGTCCAGGGCCTCGGCCACGTCGGCCACGATCTCCCCGATGGCCTTGTAGTCGATCGGTTCACCGGATGTGACCACTTCCTTGAGGTTCCGGCCTTCCGCGTACTCCATGGCGATGAACGACAGGCCCGTCTGTGGATCCTGGCCGATGTCGTGAACCGTCACTATGCAGGGATGGTTCAGGATTCCCGCTGCCTGTGCTTCGCGGATGAAGCGCTGCTGGAACTCGTGAGCGTCCTCCGGGTCCACGGAGTCGGAAATACGGATCGTTTTCAGAGCCACCATCCGGCCAATGAGTGGATCCTTGGCCAGATAGACGATCCCCATCGCTCCCTTGCCAAGCTCACGAATTACTTCATATCGGCCAAGATTCAATGGCGCCTTCCTCCGGTTCGTATGAGACCACTGGCGAACCGCCGGGGAGCGGCACGCGGCGGATTTGAAGCAACGGTTTCCGGACCCGACCTGTTCGGCGTCCCCCTCGCAGCAGCGAGCGCTTGGGAGTGCCGGGACATTTTAATATGATGCCCTCCCGACTCTGTGAAGAGTTTCGACCAGGAGGCCCATAGGATGAAAACATACACCGCGTCCGATATCCGTAACCTCGTTGTCGTCGGTCACAACGATACCGGAAAGACCAGCCTTGTATCACAGCTGCTCTTCGACGCTGGTGCCGTGAATCGCCTGGGCAACGTCACCGACGGCACGACCGTGACCGATTTCGAGCCGGACGAGATCGAGCGAAAGCATTCCATCGCCACGGCCGTGGGCTTTGCCGAGTGGAAAGACAAGAAGATCAACCTCATCGATACTCCGGGTTTCGGCATATTCATCATGGAGGCCAAGAGCGCCATGAGAATCGCCGATGCAGCGGCCATCGTCGTCAGCGGAGTAACCGGCGTCGAGGTGGCCACGGAGAAGGTCTGGAAGTTCGCCGAAGAGTTCGAGCAGCCCCGAATCGTCGTGGCCAACAAGATGGATCGGGAGCGAGCTTCGGCAACACGCGTGATCGATTCTCTCCAGGCCAGATTCGGCAAGAACGTCGTTCCTGTTCAGCTGCCCATCGGTGAGGAGAAAGACTTTTCCGGAGTGGTCGATCTCATCTCCATGAAGGCTCATCGCTATTCGACCGACGGCTCCGGCAAGCTCGAGACCGTGGACATTCCCGCCGACCTGAAGGAGACCGCTGCCCAGTGGAGGGAAAGTCTGATCGAGAAGATCGCGGAGGGCGACGACACGCTCATGGAGCGCTTCTTCGATCAGGGCGGTCTTTCGCAGGAAGAGATGATGGAGGGGCTGCGCCGTGAAATCCGCGCCCACGAGATCTTTCCGATCTTCTTCACCTCAGCCACTCACGACATCGGCGGACATCCCCTTCTGGACGGTATCGTCACACTGCTTCCATCGCCGGCGGACGCCGAGACTGTGGAAGGCAAACATCCTTACGGCGACGAACGCATTACCCTGCAGCGAAAAGCCGACGCTCCAGTCTCCGCTCTGATATTCAAAACCATTTCGGATCCGTTCGCCGGACGCGTTTCCATCTTCCGGGTGTTCTCCGGAACACTGCACTCCGACACCCCCTACTGGAATTCGACACGCGATCACGAGGAGCGCATCGGAAAACTGCAGTTGCTCCTGGGCAAGCAGCAGACTCCCGTGGGCGAGCTCTCCACAGGCGACATCGGCGCCGTGGCCAAGCTCAAGGACTCCCATACCGGCGACACCATCGCCCAGAAAGATCGATCGATCGTTCTCCGTCACATCGAATATCCGGAATCGGTGATCTCGTTCGCCATCGAACCCCGAGCGAAAGGCGACGAGGAAAAAATATCTACGGCCCTGGCCAGAATCATGGAGGAAGACCCGACCATCAGGTTCGGACGCGACGAGCGCACCAAAGAAATGCTCATCTCCGGTCAGGGACAGCTCCATGTGGAAGTGATCATCGCCAAGCTGAAGAAGAAGTACGGTGTGGACGTGATCCTTCATCCCCCGAAGGTGCCCTATCGGGAAACGATCACCCGGGCCACGGACGCACACGGACGCCACAAGAAGCAATCAGGCGGACACGGGCAATTCGCGGACTGCAAGATCAAGATGGAGCCGATGGAACGCGGCGGAGACTTCCAGTTCGTCGACGAAATCTTCGGAGGCTCGATCCCCCGCCAGTACATCCCGGCGGTGGAGAAAGGCATTCAGGAAGCCCGTGTCCATGGATTCCTGGCCGGGTATCCGGTGGTCGATTTCCGGGTGCGGCTGCTGGATGGCCAGTTTCACGCCGTCGACTCTTCCGAGCTGGCCTTCAAGATCGCCGGAGCCATGGCTTTCAAGGAAGGCATGGCCAGTGGACGCCCGACGCTCCTCGAGCCGGTGATGACCGTGGTTGTTTACGCACCGTCGGATTACATCGGGGATCTGATGGGCGACCTGACCTCGCGCCGCGGGCGGATGGAAGGGATTGAAACTGAGGGCGACATCCAGACGATCCGGGCGCGGGTACCGATGGCGGAGATGCTCACCTACGGTTCGACACTCCGATCCATCACGCAGGGGCGAGGCTCGTTTCACATGGAGTTCAACCACTACGAAGAAGTACCCAGGAACCTGCAGGAAAAAGTCATCGCCGAAGCAAAGAAGGCGCACGAAACCGAGCACGCCTGATATTCGGTAAAGCCAGGGACGGTCTCTCGAGAATGACACCACGACCGCGCGAGTGTCATCCCGAACGAGCGAAACTGTCATCCTGCGCGGGGAGCGGCGCAGGCGCCGGTGTTGAGGGAGTGACACGGTCATCCATGGCCTGTCATCCTGAAGCGTCGAGCGAAGGATCTCTTCGACCTTCCCGGTTGCCGCCGTGATGAAGGCACGATTCTCGCCGACGAGATCCTTCGGTCGCTGCGCTCCCTCAAGGATGACGTCCTCCCCAAACTCTGCAAGAACGGCGTGGGCGCCAGTGTCACAGGAACGACACGACTACTATGGCCTGTCATCCTGAAGCGTCGAGCGAAGGATCTCTTCGACCTTCCCGGTTGC
>JBDTRY010000145.1:0-9523 GCA_039931435.1 Acidobacteriota bacterium
AGATCGTGCCTGCAGCTCCGGGACAGTCCGCTATGATTGATGGTTCGGGCCATGCAGAATGGTGGCCATGCTCAGATTCTGAAAGAGAGACCATGAACCTTGACGATCTACCTCGGCACCCGGTGCCGACGACCACACTCGAGTTCTCCGAACTCGGCCTTGCTCCGCCGATCCTCGCAGCGATCAAAAAGCTGGGATTCACCCATCCCACACCCATTCAGGCTGCCGTCATTCCGGCGGCGCTGGAAGGGCGGGACGTCATCGGCCTGGCTCAGACGGGCTCCGGCAAAACGGCCGCCTTTGCGCTGCCGCTGGCCGAGCGCCTCACTCACGGCAGGGGTCTGCGCGGACTGATTGTTTCCCCGACGCGAGAGATCGCTCTGCAGACGAAAGCCTTCCTCGATCTCTTCGGTCAGAACCACAAGCTGAAGACGATCGTGCTCATCGGCGGCGTGAAAATGAATCCCCAGTTCGACGACCTGAAAAGCGGTCCGGACATCGTGGTGGCTACTCCCGGCAGGCTGCTGGACCACCTTGAGCGGCGGACAATCCGGCTGGACGAGATCGAGGAACTGGTCCTCGATGAAGGGGATCACATGCTCGATCTGGGGTTCCTTCCCCAGGTCCAGAAGATCATGCGCGCTCTACCCGCGGAACGGCAGACGATGATGTTCTCGGCCACGATGCCGGACAGCATCGAACAGCTGGCCAGCAAATACATGAAGGATCCGTTACGAATCGACATTCTGCCGAAGGGCGCCGCGCACGGGATCAGCCACCGGCTGTATCTGGTCCTGGCGGAGAACAAACGGAACTGCCTTTTGAACCTGCTGCAGCAGGAACTGGGGACGACGCTGGTATTCGCCCGCAGGAAGATTGATGCCGAATGGCTGGCCAAGATTCTCCAGCGCCAGGGCCACCCTGTGGAGAGCATGCATTCCGACAGGACGCAGAAGCAGCGAGTGAATGCACTGGAGAACTTTCGCCAGGGCCAGCATCGCATTCTCGTAGCCACGGACATCGCCGGACGGGGCATCGACGTTCCCTCGATTTCGCACGTGGTGAACTTCGATATCCCGGAAACGGTCGAGGATTACATTCACCGCGCCGGCAGAACTGCCAGAGGAGAAGCGGAGGGGCTCGTCTCCACGATCGCTACGTGGCAGGATCTGCCGCTCATCCGCGAGATTGAAAAACGTCTCGGCGGAGAGATTGCCCGCTGTACGATCCCCGGAGTGCCCGCCTACGTTGAATCGAAAAACAAACCCGTGCGAACGAGGCGATTCCGATAGCGCAGGTACCCCGGCCCTCAGGAATCCTTACTGAAGAACCGCTCGTCGTTGGCCGCCATCCGCCTGAGGAGAGGGGCGGGCTGAAATCGCCGCCCGTGCCGGGTGGCAAGCTCTTCGAGGCGTCGGACGATCTTTTCAGGGCTGACGGCGTCGGCGTAGTGGAAGGGTCCCCCGCGAAACGGCGGGAACCCGAGGCCGAGGGTGGCCGCGAGATCGCCGTCGGTGGGAGAACTGATGACTTCCTCTTCGAGAGCGTGTGCGGCTTCGTTGATCATGGCCAGAACGAGCCGGTCGTTGATTTCCGCTTCGCTGAGCTCGCGGCGATCCGGCCCTCCCAGCAGCCCGTAGATCTCGTCGTTGACGCGCTTCGATTTTTTGTCGTATTGATAAAAGCCGCGTCCGTTCTTCTTTCCACTGTAGCCGGCTCGAACGATCTTCTCCAGAGTGGCGGAGGGGACGTGCCCGCGAGTTGCGAAGGCCCGTCCGAGGTCCTCCGAGATATGAGCAGCGACATCGAGCCCGACTTCGTCGAGCAGCGAGATCGGCCCTAAGGGAAATCCGAACTTTACCAGCGCTGCGTCGACCTGCCGGACGTCGGCACCCTCGTCGAGCAGCATCACCGCTTCGTTCATGTAGGGCGCGAGGATGCGCGTGGTGTAGAACCCCGGGCTGTCGTTCACCACGATGACCGTTTTCCCCTGTGCGATGGCGAAGGACCGCGCCGTGGCCATCGTTTCCCCGGACGTCTCCGGTGTGACCACAAGTTCCAGCAGCGGCATCCTGAGCACAGGAGAGAAATAGTGCATGCCGATGACCCGCTCGGGATTTCTGGCGGAGGCGGCAATCTGGCGAATGGGAATGGCAGAGGTGTTCGAGGCGTAAATGGCGTCCTTGCCAAGGAGAGGTTCGCAGTCCTCGAGTACCTGCCGTTTCAGTCCCAGTTCCTCGAACACCGCCTCGATAACGAGATCGGAGCCCGCGGCCACGCCGGGATTGAGCGAAGTGTGCAGCGACTTGCGCTGGCGCTCGGCGTCCCCTTCCGATACCGACCCGGAACGAACGCGCTTCCACAGGGTCTGCTCGATGTTCGAGATGGCCTTGTCGATCATCGTCCCGGAAAGATCTTCGAGCCAGACTTCGGCATGCGGAAGCGAGATGGAGGCGATCCCCTCCCCCATCAGTCCCGCGCCGATCACGGTCAGCTTCGTGACTCGCCTGGCAGGCGGATCGGCGGGCGGTTTCTTCCGCCGATTGACGGCGCGAAACGACCAGATCAGATTACGCGCCACCTCGCCACCAAGGAGAGCGATGAACCGTTCGATTTCCATCTGCTTTCCGGACTTCGGGCCCCGCTCCAGGCCCACACCGACGCAATCCAGGACGGCCAGCGGGGCCGGGTAAAGACCCGCTGTCTGATCCATGACCTCATCCCGCGCCTTTGACAGGGCATGGCGTCGCAGTGGTGAAATCAGCGCCACACGCTGGCGCATGGAAAGATGTTTCTCCGGATGATCCTCGAGCAATCGGCCTGCGCTTTCCACTCCGGCATCGAGCAGCCGCTCCCGACTGGCGATCTCGTCGATCAATCCGATGTCCAGGGCACGCGCCGAATGAATCCGGCTGCCCTTGAGGAGCATCGGCAGCGCCTGTTCCAGCCCAATCAGCCGCGGCAGCCTCTGTGTGCCGCCGCCAGCAGGAATGAGCCCCAGTCCAACCTCGGGAAACGAAAAAACCGTGTGGGGATGTGCCGTGGCCACTCGGTGGTGGCAGGCCAGGGCCACCTCCAGCCCTCCGCCGAAAGCCCCTCCGTGAATGGCGGCAACGAACGGTTTGCGGCTCGATTCGATCCGGTCGAGCAGATGATGGGCGTCAGTGAGGAGCTGACGAACCTCCCTGGAGTCCTTCATCGCCGTGAGCTCGTCCAGATCCGCCCCGGCAACGAACGTCTGCTCTTTCCCGCTGATGAGCACACAACTCGTGACGGTGGGATCCCGCTCGATCTCATCGAGCAGGGGTCCGACCTCGTCGATCATTTCCCGGGAGAGAACGTTCACGGGCCTGTCCGGCGACTCGAAAACGAGTACCGCGACCCCGGAATCTCTGCGCTTCAGTTGGACAGTCCGATTCATTTAGTGAGATTCCGCCGGCACTCTCCGACCGTAATCGCCGCGAACACGGCTTCGTACTGCAGATTTCAGATCTGCCCGTGACGTTAGTAGCGCGATCCGGCGGCCATTGGTTACACTAGCACGACAGTCTTCCACCAGACGGTTCCAGACGAACATGATTCGAGGAGGAAATCAGCCGGGATGAATGTTGCTGAATTGTTGAGCCTGTCGCCCTCCCTGGTGAACGCCCTCTGGATCATCGGCGTTCTCGTCATCATCCTGCTGACCTCTTTCGCGCTTCGTGCCAAGGTGTTCTGCCAGTACCTCAATCAGATGACGGGGATCGTACTCTCCCCAGCCGAAGTCAAGGACGCATTCCGACGCCGGGGCCGCGACGGCGTCCGGGAACTGCTCCTGGATCGAACGATCCGCGCAGACCTCGAGGACAATCCCTCCCTGATTCCACCCGAGACAGAATAACGCAGTCGTGCCAACCCCGCTGGTGGTTGGAACCCCCCTTGCTATCACGAATTTCGAAACCATTTCCGTAACGCCGGCGACGGCCACTGCCACCGGCAGGACGGGGGACTCGTGAGCATACGTTCCATACAGCAGACCGCAAAGGGAGAAGCCCGCCGGCACTCAACGGGGATCGAGAAGCTGGCCCGGGCCGGTTATTTTTCGAAGGGCGTGGTCTATTGCCTCGTCGGACTGATCGCACTTCGCTCCGCTTTCCAGCACAGCTGGCGGAGCGCGAACACCCACGGCGCCTTTCGGGAGCTGCTTTCAAAGCCGTTCGGGAAAGTACTTCTGGGAATCGTCGCAGTGGGTCTGGTCGGATACGCGGTATGGCAGTTCGTTCGGGCCGTATACGATCCCGAGCATCCAACGCAGAGCCCGAAACGCACCGTGATGCGTCTCGTATACGGTTTGAGCGCCTTCGTTCATCTCGGGCTGGCGTGGCAGGCGATCAGAATGAGCGCCGGTTCACACGCCAGCGGCGGGAACAGCACCACGCACTGGACCGCTGTTCTCATGTCCAAGCCCTTCGGCATCTTTCTCGTGGCCGGGGCAGGAATCGGTGTTCTGGCGTTTGCGGGCTATCAGATCTATCGAGGGTTCAATGCAAAACTCGATAAGCGCCTGAATCTCGGTGCGCTCACGTTTCCCATGCGACGAGCAGCGATTCGCGTTGCCCAGTTCGGCATCATGGCTCGCGGCGCTTCATTGGGAATCGTCGGCTGGTTTCTGCTCATGGCAGCGCGCCATCACGATCCGGGACGAGCCGAGGGCCTGTCAGAAGCGCTGCATAGTGTGATGGGCGCGCCGTACGGTCGATGGCTCTTGATGATCGTGTCCCTTGGGCTCATCGCCTACGGCATCTACGATCTGATTCTGTCCCGCTACCGGGTGATCCGGCCCGTGTGAATTGCGGGGCCGGCCTCGAGTTGCACAAAAATGCGATGCTGGCGCAAGCTGGCGGCAGAAACGTGTTCGCCGGGCCTGAGCCCGGTGGACACGTCGGGGCAAACTCCAGCGGCCGTTCAACGGGCGGCCTTACGAGTGTCCTCGTCGACTTCCCCGCCAGCGCGGCAATTCTCGAACAGACAGGCCCTTGAGATTGGACCTTAACTTCGTAATGCCGCGGACGGCTCCCGCTCGTATTCGGCGCCCGTGAGCCCGCGAAGAACGCGATATTCGCGCAGTCCCTCGCCAAGAACCCGGAGAGCCGCGCGGAGGTCTTCTTCCTGGAGGACGTAGGCGATGCGAATCTCGTTCATTCCCAGACCTGCCGTGGCGTAGAAACCGGATGCGGGAGCGATCATTACCGTCGCTCCGTCGAGCCGGAAGTCCCGCAACAGCCATTCCGCGAAGTCCCCGCTGTCCGCCACCGGCAATCGGGCGATGCAGTAGAACGCTCCCTCCGGCCGCAGGAGAAATACCCCCTGGATGGCCTGCAGTCCTTCGAAGAGAACGTCCCGGCGGTGCTGATACTCGGCGTTGATCTCGCGCGCATAGTCCGGACCGATCTCCGATGCCGCGGCGGCCATGGCCTGCGCCAGACCCGGCGCAGACAGCCGAGCCTGGGCCATGCGCAGACACGCCGCCATGACTTGCCGGTTGCGGGAGGCCAGGCAACCGAGACGAATTCCGCAGACACTGTATCGTTTCGAAAGGCTGTCCACGAGAATGGCCAGTTCCTCAATCTGTGGAAGTTCGAGAACGCTGGTCGGCCGTCTGCCGTCGTAGGCAAACTCCCGATAGACCTCGTCGGAGATCAGAAAAAGGTCGTGTCTCCGGCAGAAGTCCGCAACCAGATCCAGCTCGTCCCGCGTATACACGGTGCCGGTGGGGTTGTTGGGATTACAAAGAAGGACAGCTCGCGTCTCCGGCGTGAGAGCACGGTCCCAGACGCTCTGTGAGGGCAGGTGAAACCCGTCCCGGCCGCGGCTGGTCACCGGAACGAGCCGCACTCCTGCCATGGCGGCGAACCCGGCGTAATTCGTATAGAACGGCTCGACGACGAGGATTTCCTCTCCTTCGTCCGCACAGGCCAGAAAGGCAAAGAGAATCGCTTCACTGCCGCCCGTCGTGGCCAGTATCTCCCCTTCGTGCAATTCAACTCCGCGCTCTCCGTAGTAAGCACGGAGAGAGTCGAGAAACGGAGCCTGGCCTTCGGACGGTGAATAGCAAAGCACGCGATCAGTCAGCTCACGCAGGCGACGGAGCATAGCTTCCGGCGTCTCGATGTCGGGCTGTCCGATGTTCAAGTGGTACACATGAGCCCCCGACCGTTTTGCTTCGTCAGCAAGAGGCATCAGCCGCCGGATCGGCGAGGACGGCATAAGGTGCGCACGGGTGGAGATTTCGGGAGTCATGAGAATTTCGGTACCAGCCTCAGTTGCCGGACTGCCCGTTCTGCCAATGGTATGCCCGAAGCTACTCAGGCGCTCTCGCTTCCGCCGCTGAGAATCCCGATCACAAGTGTGGCAAGGGATTCGCTGGATGAGAGTAGAACATTTCTCCGGGTTAGCGTGCGGTGCCTGCGCTGCGTTCGAAATCTTCGATGCCGAGACGCCCCATAAACCGCGAGGATGCGTGGCCCAGGCCTGGAGCGTCGCCGAGGTTCTCCGTTGCTGGCTGAAGACAGCGCCGGCTGCACCCGACTCGTCGGACTGACCGATGCCGCGAACTACGACCGACTCTGGTTCACTACTGACAACGCCGCTGCGATATCATCGTCTGAGGTTTCGGGCGTCGCCGGAAACGGTGCCAGGGGCCGGTTTCGACTCTCGGGCGACACTGGAAACATCACGAGCCACAAGGTGTGACGTCGTTCCACCGTCTAAGAAAGAAGCGAAGGGAAACGCTTCGGAAGGGACCGGGTATGACCGACTTTGAAAACGGCGTTGAGAATTTGAGAGAACCTGTACCGATCGACGACGCCACGGATCGGGAACGGCGCGGCATTCACTGGCAGGCGGCCGTCGGTGGCGGCATCGCCGGTGGTGCGGTGATGCTCGGGCTGGCCATGATCTTCGTGCCTCTGTTCACGACAGGAAGTGTCTGGCTGCCGCTGCGCATGGTGGCCACACTGGTACTTGGACGTCCCGAGGAAATGCCTCCCAACAATTTCGAACTATGGCCGCTGCTCCTCGGACTGTTCATTCATTTCATGCTGGCGGTGATCTACGGCGTGATCCTGGCCTGGATCATTCACAACCTCAAACCTGCTTCAGGCGTATTGGCAGGGGCGTTGTTCGGGCTGGCCCTCTACGTTCTGAACTTTTACGTCGGAGGGGTGGCCTTCCCCTGGTACCACTGGGCGCGGAACTGGATCAGCCTTGTGGGCGTTGTCGCTTTCGGGATCGTTGCGGCGTGGGTATTCGAGATCCTGGCCGAGAAGTTTCCGGCGGCGTACTGACTAGGAGGCAACGGCGCAGGCGCCGGTGGTGCAGGAATGACCCGACGATCCAACCGTGGTCATCCCGAGCTTGAGAACGGCATACGCGCCGGTGATGCGGGAATGACACGACTACACGGCGTGTCATCCTGAAGCGTCGAGCGAAGGATCTCTTCTGCCTTCCCGGCTGCTATCAATCGAAGGGAACCTTTCTCGTTGAAGAGATCCTTCGGTCGCTGCGCTCCCTCAAGGATGACAAGCTCCCTACACCCCGCAAGAAGGACAGGGGTTCCTTAGAAGCGGGAGGGCGGCTCAGGTTTCACGGGCCAAACTCCGCTCGCTGCCTTCATCGAGCGGCTGTGTGAATTGTCGGTGAACGGATTCGGCAATCGGAACTCCGGTGCTAACCTTTCAGCCGTGATCGCGTCTGAGAGAATTATGCAGCACGCTTCGACGAGGTGGAAGCTTTCAGGTCCTGTCGTGATGACGCTGGCGATGGCCCTCACCCTTCTCACGTCCGGGTGTCGCTTTTCCGACATTACTGGCCGCGGAATCACGCAACGGATTGCATCCAGTGCAGCCAGATTCGCATTGAATATTTCCGCGCTGCAGAAGGTCACATTGCCCGCGCAGAAAACGGTGGCAGCAACGAAACGCCCGGAGCCTTCGATGTGCGCCCTGAGAAAGACCTCACCGCGTCCCGTCGCTCCCCGGTCGAAGCGATCCGTCTCGAAAATCGCTGAGACAATTGCAGGTGCGTCGTCCCACGGGCGGCCACTGAAAGCGCCGGAGAGTATCCGCGAGCGCATCTACGTAATCAACTTCGGAGAGGCGGCATCGGACGCAGCAACCTACGCGGCGATTCTCGGCCACAGAGACACCTTAGCGGCAATCGCCGTCGACGAGAAGCGGCGACGGATACCGCGAGTCTCCGCTGTCACTGCCCCTGAAGCTCTGGGCAGGTTCGAGACGAGGCGGCCTCCCGCGCCCTGCAGAGAAACAAATCCTGCCGCGGGCCTCGGGCCTGTTCAGAGCTCGAGCTGATCAGCATTCAAGAGCGGCCAGGGAAATCTCCCGTCCCAGCGCCAGTACCTCAGCGCGCGTGCGATTCATAAGCAGGACCACCGCAATCCGCTTGCGCGGAAAGCGCTCCAGGTACGTTCGGAATCCGATCGAATCACCGGTGTGATAGACCGTGGGCTCTCCGCCAAACGTTCCCGTGTACCATCCCAGTCCATACCCGACACCGCGTTCCCCGGTGGCCACAGGTTGGTTCCAGGCCAGGTCCTTCAAGGCGTCGCTGAGTACATCGCCGCGGAGCAGCGCTCGCTCCCATCGCGCAAGATCATCGACCGACGAGTAGACTCCACCATCTCCGAGAACGCCGCTTGTCAGACTCTGATCGCTGCGGCGGAAACTGCCGTCATCGGTTCTGCTGTAGCCGAAGGCACGATCGGCAACAAAAGACGTTCCCTGCACATGAGCCAACGAGCCGGACATACCGGCAGGAAGAAAAATTCGCTCACGCAGGAACTCCTCGAATGGAATGCCGGAGACGCGTGCCACAGTCTGAGCAAGAAGAGCGTAGGCGCTGTTGCTGTAGTGGAACTGTGTGCCGGCGGGAAACATCGGCCTGGATTGCGTTGCGATGAGCGAGAGCACATCCGCATCGACGAGTGGTACCACCGTACCGGCATCGATCAGCGCTTCGTAATCGGGAACTCCCGAGGTGTGATTCAGCAGATGAGCGACGGTGACAGGCGCACACCACGAAGGAAGCTCCGGCAGAAAATGGACAATCGAGTCTGCCAGTCTCAAGAGGCTCTGTTCCGCCAGAAGCAGGATCGCTGAAGCCGTGAATTGCTTGGAGACCGAGGCCAGGCGATAGTTCGTGGCACTGGAGGCAGGAACAGAATTCTCGAGATCTGCCAGCCCCACTGATTCCGCGACCCGCAGTTGGCCGTCGACGATGACGCCGGCGCTGGCCCCCGGCCCCGAGTCGTCGCAGTGGCCACGGAGGAGGCTGACCACAGTCGCTTCAAGGCTCATACGTTGCAGAATCGGCTCGCCAGATCAGAATGGACCGACGGATGACGGAAGCGTTGCATCCTGAGCCGGAAGGGCGCAGGCGCCGGCGTCGGTGGCATGACAAGACTACCAAAGGCGTGTCATCCTGAAGCGTCGAGCGAAGGATCTCTTCTACCTTCCCGGCTGCCATC
>JBDTRY010000146.1:0-9489 GCA_039931435.1 Acidobacteriota bacterium
AACGGCGGCAAGCGCGCCGTGATCGTCTCGGTCCTCGACAACCTGCTCAAGGGAGCGGCATCGCAGGCCGTGCAGAACTTCAACCGCGTCAATGGATTTGATGAGACCGAGGCCCTGTCGTGACCGCGCTCACGGTCGTGAAAATCGGAGGAAGTCTCCTCAACGATGAAAAGACCCGCGCTTCTGCGTTGAAGAGCATTGCGGACCGCTGGCGTTCGGGAGGAGAGACGGTGCTGGTACACGGCGGCGGCAAAAACATCGACCGTGCGCTCAGCCGCGCCGGCATCATCTCCACGTTCGTTCAAGGCCTCCGCGTCACCGATGAGGCCACGCTGGAAATTGCCGCCGGTGTTCTGTCCGGCTATCTGAACAAAACTCTCGTGGCCGAACTGGCACAGATCGGGGTGGCCGCTGCCGGTATCTCCGGAGCTGACGGCCAGACTCTGGGGGCAAGGTTTCACCCGGACGTTGATGGACAAAGTCTCGGGTTCGTCGGCGAGGTGGTCTCCTCGAATCCTCGCCTCGTACAGGCCATCCTTCGGGCACACCTTCTCCCGGTGGTTTCTTCCATCGCCGTGAACTCGGACAGTGCCCAGCTTCTGAACGTGAATGCAGATTCCGCCGCGGCGGCACTGGCCGCCTCTCTGCAGGCCTCGAAGCTAGTCTTTCTGACGGACGTCGAGGGGCTGCTCGACGCCCAGGGTTCCGTCGTTCCGGCACTTCAGCTGGCCGAGGCGCAATCGCTGCTCGGAAGTAAGGCGGTGACCGGCGGGATGCGCCCGAAACTGCTGGCAGCCATTGATGCACTCCGTCGCGGAGTGACCGAAGTGATCATCGCCGGACCGAGCCGGCATGGCTCTTCCCTGTCGCAGGGAATCGGGGGAACGCATCTTGTTGCTGCATGACGAATCTCCGGCCACGGTCGAACTACGCGACTGGCAATTCATTCTGCCTTCGTACAAGCGCACGAAGTTTCATCCGCGGTCCGGAAAAGGAGCCCGGCTCACCGGGGCAGATGGAACCGCGTACTGGGACCTGCTCGGCGGTATCGCCGTGAACGTTCTCGGGCATCAGCATCCGAAGATTGTCAGGACTCTGAGAGCGGAAGCTGCCAATCCGCTGCACATTTCGAACCTCTACTATCACCCGGCACAGGGGCTGCTGGCGCAACAACTGGTGGAGAAGTCGCTTCTGAGCAGAGTCTTTTTCTGCAACAGCGGCACCGAGGCAAATGAAGCGGCGATGAAGTTCGCACGTCTGGCGAATCCCGGACGTTCAAAGATCGTGGCTCTCAACGGCAGCTTTCACGGACGCACTCTTGGCGCTCTGTCCATTACAGGAAACGACGCATACCGCGGTCCCTTCGAACCAATGGTTCCGGGCGTGACCTTCGTCGATCCGAACGATTCCCAGGCACTGGAGAAGGCTGTGTCGAACGACACATCGGCGATCTTTCTCGAGCCCATACTCGGTGAGGGTGGCGTGGTTGTACTCAGCGACGAATACCTCGGGCTGGCGCGAGCGCTCGCCGATCGCACAGGAGCAATTCTCGTTTTCGATGAAATTCAGTGCGGCCTGGGCCGCACCGGAAACCTCTTCGCGTTTCAGTCCTCGGGCGTCGTACCGGATATCGTCACGCTGGCCAAAGCCCTCGGCGGAGGGCTTCCCCTCGGAGCGGTGATCACCGGACCGGCCCTGGAAGGACTGGTCAAGCCCGGACACCATGGAACGACGTTCGGCGGAAACCCGCTGGCGTGCAGGCTGGGACTCGCTGTGCTCTCGGCAGTCGAGGACGAGAGGTTGCTCGATCGAGTGAAAACGATCGGCCAGTGGTTCGGCACCGAGCTACGCTCTCTCCAGGAGCGATGCAACGCAATTACAGACGTTCGCGGCACAGGAATGATGTGGGGCATCGAGCTGACGGCTCCGGCCGCGGAAATTGCGGCGGAGTTGATGCGGCGCGGGTTCATCGTCGGGACGGCACGGGAGAACGTCATTCGTCTGCTTCCGCCGTACGTCGTGCCCAGAAAAGCCTTGAAGGGCTTCGTACAGAACCTGGAACTGATTCTTCTGAAATACACCAACCAGACGAACTCTGACGATTTCCCGGATGGCACGTTCTTCGGGCTCGAACGGGGAATCGAGGGAATCGGCAATTCACAGACGATGTCGTTTCACCCCGCCAGCGACGAGCCAACCTCGGGGCTGGCGGGGAAAGACACGTACGACAGAGGAAAGGCATTGGACCAACTGCGATGAAAAAGACTGTGAAACGCGTCGCCCTGGCGTACTCCGGAGGGCTCGACACCTCGATCATCATTCCCTGGCTGAAGGAGAACTACGGCTGCGAAGTGGTGGCCGTGGCCGTCGATGTCGGTCAAAAGGAAGAGACGTCCGGACTGGCCGAGAAAGCGTATCGAACCGGCGCAACCGACTTTCATCTTGTCGATGCCAGAGAAGAATTCGCCGCAGAATATCTCTTTCCGCTACTGCGCTCGGGCGCTGTTTACGAGAAGGACTACCTTCTGGGAACATCTGCGGCCCGGCCGCTGATCGCCAGGAAACAGGTCGAGGTGGCTCTGGCCACGGGATGCGACGGATTGGCTCACGGCTGCACGGGCAAAGGGAACGATCAGGTCCGCTTCGAGCTGGCCTATCAGGCCCTCGCTCCCGATCTGGAGGTCATTGCCCCCTGGCGCGAATGGTCGATCGTTTCGCGGGAAGACGCCATTGACTACGCCGCGGCGCGCGGCATTCCCATCCCGGTGACGAAAAAAGATCCTTATTCGCGGGACCGGAATCTCTGGCATCTCTCACACGAGGGAGGTCCGCTCGAGGACCCGTCGTTCGAGCCGGATCCGGCCATGTTCAAGCTGACCACCGATCCGCAGTTCGCACCGGACATGCCCGAGAGGGTGACCATCGATTTTGTAAAAGGTGTTCCCGTCGCTGTCAACGGAAAGCGCCATTCTCCGGCGACGTTGATCGAAACCCTGAACGAGATCGGTGGGGTGCACGGAGTAGGAAGAGTCGACCTCGTGGAAAACCGGCTGATCGGGATCAAGTCACGGGGAGTCTACGAAACGCCCGGAGGAACTCTGCTCGTCACGGCCATGAACGCTCTCGAATCGCTGGTGCTGGATCGGGAGATGGCGCATGAAAAAGAGAGGATCGCACTGCGCTACGCTGAACTGGTGTACTTCGGCCAGTGGTTCACGCCGTTGAAGGAAGCGCTCGATTCCTTCTTCGAAACGGCGATGAAAGATGCGACCGGAAGCGTGACGCTGAAACTCTATAAAGGCTCTGCGATCGTCGTATCCCGCCAGAGCCCTCATTCGCTCTATTCGCAGAATCTCGCTTCATTCGACATGGCCGGGTACGACGCACAGGACTCTGCGGGATTCATTCGCCTCTTCGGCCTGCAGACCCGAGGAAGGAAGCGAATTGCAGCGGTGGAGACGGAACCGGCGAAAGTGGGATAGTTCGTGCTGAGCCTGTGGCCGAACATTCCAATTCCAATGTTCGGCTGGGAGGCGTGGAGAACTTTTCATCCTGAGGGAGCGTAGCGACCGAAGGATCTCTTCAACGAGGATGGCGCCCTTCATCGCGGTGGCAAAGGGAAAAGGTAGAAGAGATCCTTCCCTCGACGCTCAGGATGACAGAAGGAGTCTAGGCTCGGCCATTGAACTAGGGAGAGAACGATTGACGAAGCACAGCCCGATGTGGGGCGGACGGTTCACCGCTCCACCCGCCGAGACGATGAAGCGGCTTAACGACTCGTTCGCCTTCGACTTCGCGCTGCTTGGCGAAGACATCGAAGGATCGATCGCCTGGGCGAATGCTCTGGCCGATGCCGCCGTCCTCAACGGGGACGAAGCCGCCTCGATCGTCAATGCGTTCACTGAAATCGCCGGCGAGTACCTCGATGATCGCGGCCAGCCCATCGCCAGCCGCCTGCCTTTCGGGGACTTCGAGGATGTGCACTCCTTTGTGGAAGCAAAACTGAGGGAGAAGATCGGAACGGACGCCGGAAAACTGCACACAGGCCGCTCCCGCAATGATCAGGTGGCAACCGATTTTCGTCTGTACCTGAGGCGTTCCTGCGACGAGGCACTCCTGCTCGCTCTCGATGTCGCCTCCACCCTGGCCTCCCGTGCCGGCGATGAAGCCGCGACGGCCATGCCTGGATACACCCACCTCCGTCAGGCTGAGGCCATCACCTTCGGACACTGGTGTCTGGCCTACTCGGAGATGATCGAGCGCGACCTTTCACGGTTCAAGGAGGCGCGAGATCGCGCCGATGAGTGCCCATTGGGAAGCGGCGCTCTGGCCGGAACTCCGCTGCCCATCGATCGCCGGAAGCTGGCGCTCTCACTCGGGTTTGCGCGCGCCACGCGCAACTCACTGGACGCGGTATCGGATCGCGATGCGGCGGCCGATTATCTGTACTCGGCCACAATGCTCGTTAACCACCTTTCGCGTCTTTCGGAGGACCTGATCTTTTTCTCTTCCGACGAAGTCCGATATCTCGAACTGCCCGACGCCTTCGCCACGGGCTCTTCCCGGATGCCGCAGAAGAAGAATCCCGATGTCCTGGAGCTGACCCGAGGGTACGCGGCGCGATTGATCGGTGATGTGACCGGGCTGCTCTCTCTGCTGAAGGGTTTGCCGCTGGCATACAACAAAGACCTGCAGCTGGACAAGGAACCGGTTTTTCGTACTCGCTCCGCGCTCGCCGCGGTTCTCCCGGCCATCGGCGGACTTCTGCAGGGTCTGATTCCCGATCGCGCGCGCATGGCCGCCGCCGCAGCGAGCGACCTCCTCGGTGCAACCCAGGTTGCCGATGCCATGGCGCGGCGTGGCCTTCCCTTCCGGGTGGCGCACGAAATCGTCAGCGCCAGAATCGCCGAGGCCATCGCTACCGGGAAGTCGCTTACGGAGCTCGGGCCAAGTGACGACATCACCGTCGAGGACCTGGCCTCGCTCGACGTCACTTCGGCGCTGGATCGCAAGTCTGCCCTCGGAGGAACGGCACCAGCCGCCGTGCAACAGGCGGCACGGGCGGCAACAGAGCGTCTGGCGGTTCTGCGTCGTTCATTCCATTCTGATGCCGAAGACATTTTTCCTGCTGCGAAGACAATTCGATGAAACTGCCGAAGGGATTTCTAGCCTCCGGCATCCGCGCAGGGATCCGGAAGAAACGGCCTGACCTCGCGCTGATCGTCGCCGAAGACGGCGCGAACGCGGCCGCGGTCTTCACCACGAACCGCTTTCAGGCCGCGCCGGTTGTGCTGTCCAGGGCGGCGCTGAAGAAGAGCGATGGCCGAGTGAAGGCCGTGCTGATCAACGCCGGTTGTGCGAACGCCATCACCGGTCAGCCCGGACTCATTGCGGCAAAGAACGTGCGCACCAGAACTGCGCAGGCGCTCTCCTGTGCGGAGGAAGAAGTGTTTCTCGCTTCGACCGGCGTCATCGGCGTGACCCTTCCTGACCGAAAGATCATCGAAGCGATTCCGGATGCCATCGCTCGACTGTCGGCCTCGGGCATCGACGCCGCCTCACACGCAATCCTGACCACGGACATCGGTCCAAAGGTGGCCCAGGCAAGCTTCACGCTCGGAGGCCGTCGCGGAAAAATCGCCGGCCTGGCCAAAGGCGCAGGGATGATCCATCCCAACATGGCCACCATGCTCGGCTTCATCATGACTGACGCCGCTGCCACTCCTCAGTTTCTTCAGATGGCATTGCATGAGGCTGTCGAGCAGACTTTCAACGCCATCACCGTCGACGGTGATACGTCGACAAATGACACGGTCCTCCTGCTGGCCTCTGGAAAACTGGGAGCGAAGACCCTTCGCAATCGGAGCGACGGTTCCGATTTTCGCCGCGCGCTTCTGGAGGTCTGCAGGCAGCTTGCGTGGATGATTGTAAGGGATGGCGAAGGCGCGACCAGGGTCATGCAGGTCGAAGTACTCGGGGCACGGAGCGAGCGCGAAGCGAAACTGGCCGCGCACGCTGTGGCCACTTCACCACTGGTGAAGACTGCTCTGCACGGCGGGGATCCGAACTGGGGCCGCATCCTGGCCGCCATCGGGCGAAGCGGTGTCCGTTTTTCAACGCGACGTATTTCTCTCGCAGCCGGCCCGGTGAAACTCGTCGAGAACGGTACGCCGGCAAAGTACCGGGAGAGAGACGCTGCGAAGGTCTTTCAGCGGGAGCTCGTGCCGATCACGATCGATCTGAAGTCAGGAAGCTCAAAAGCGACATTGCTGGCCAGCGACCTCGGTCACGACTACGTCTCTGTGAATGCCGATTACCGATCGTAGCCGTCCTGAAGCGACTACCAGGCGTGTCATCCTGAAGCGACTGCCAGGGCGTGTCATCCTGAAGCGACTACCAGGGCGTGTCATCCGAAGCGACTACCAGGGCGTGTGATCCTGAAGCGACTACCAGGGCGTGTCATCCTGAAGCGACTACCAGGGCGTGTCATCCTGAAGCGTCGAGCGAAGGATCTCTTCTACCTTCCCGGTTGCCATCGCGATGAAGGGCACGATTCTCGTTGACGAGATCCTTCGGTCGCTGCGCTCCCTCAGGATGACAGGATGCCGCAACCCAGGAAGAACGCGGAGTCTTTCAGTAGAGGCGTTTTCCTAGGTTTCCAGCGACGCAATGGCGCGCTCGATCGCTTCCGGAGTGGCCTGTACACCGCTGTGAGCTCGCGGCACGAGTTCGCCCTGCATCCAGTCGTAGTCGCCGCGTAGAAGCTTCTGAGCCTGTCGGTAGGCAAAGGCATCGTGGTTATCGAACATCGTCTCGAAATTCTGCTCGATGCGAACCTTTGCGTCGCGGCAGAACAGATCAGCCATCTCCACGGCATTTGCCTGCTGGCCGCCTTTCGCCGCCAGCATGTGCGCGTAGGAAATCGTGGCTGACATAGCGAAGAGATCGGTTCCGATGTCCACGATCCTCGCCAGCGTCGACTGCTTCTTTTCCAGGCCCGCCTGATAACGCATCATGGCGTGAAAAATCGAACGCGACAGCCTGCGCGAGGTGCGCTCGACGTAGGCCATATGTCCGGAGTTTCGTCCGAATTGCGAAAACTCCGGCTTGCGGCTCCATCCCAGGTAACGCGTCGGGTACCACCAGGCGTAATGCGCACCTGCTTTGGCGATGGCCGCCGACTTGTCCGAAGCGGATGCGTCTTTCTGCAGGAGGATTCCGGCCTGCTTCATGTGCGGGTCGACCGCTTCCCGGGCGATGAAAAGATGCTGAATCTCGGTCGTGCCTTCGAAGATCCGGTTGATACGCATGTCGCGCAGAATTCGCTCCACGGGCTGCGGCGTCTCACCGCGTGCCGCCAGGGACTGCGCCGTCTCGTAACCACGGCCGCCACGGATCTGCAGCAGTTCGTCCGCGATCTTCCACATGATTTCCGTGTTGAAGAGCTTGGCCATCGCTGCTTCCAGACGGAGATCGACGTCGCCGCGATCGGCCAGACCGGAAGTCAGCCAGACGATCGCTTCCATCGCCAATGTGTGCGAGGCCATCCAGGCAATCTTCGCTGCGATCGCTTCATGAGTACCGATCGGACCGCCCCACTGCTCACGTTCGTTCGCCCATTCCTTGGCGATCTCCAGCGCCCGCCGTCCCGCCGAGGCGCAGCCTGCCGGAATGGTCAGCCGCCCCGTGTTCAGCGTAATCAGAGCCAGCTTCAGCCCGAGGCCTTCGCCCCAGAGCAGATTTTCTTTCGGTATGTAGACATCCTTGAAATTGATCTGAGCATTACCGATCCCGCGCAGTCCCATGAACTGGCAACGGTGCGCCACCTCCACTCCCGGACTGCTCGCTTCGATGACGAAGGCGGTGATCTGCTTTTTCTCTTTTCCCTTGACGATCTTCGGAGGCGTCTGAGCCATCACCACGAGCAGCTCTGCCTTCGTGCCGTTCGTGCACCAGAGCTTCTGGCCGTTGAGAATGTAACCCTTGCCGTCCGGCGTTGGTACAGCAGTGGTCTGCATTTTGGCAGGATCCGAACCGACTCCCGGCTCGGTCAGAGCGAACGCGGAAATCGCCCCCGCCGCACATCGCGGCAGATACTTCTTTTTCTGCTCCTCGGTTCCGAACATTTTCAGCGGTTGCGGCACGCCGATGGACTGATGCGCGGAAAGCCACGCCACGGTCGAGCCGCACCACGTAGCCGTCAGAGCGATGGCGCGGTTGTAATTTGTCTGGCTGAATCCGAGTCCGCCGTACTCTTTCGGGATCTTCATCCCCCAGGCGCCGAGATCCCGCAAACCCTGAAAGAGAGACTCGGGATAGATCCCTGATCGATCGATCTCGTCGGCATCGACGTTCTCGGACAGAAACTGCGAGAATCGGGCGAGGTACTCGTCCCCGATTGCCTTGTCATCGTCGGACTGATCGGGGAAGGGGTGAATGAGGTCCAGAGCGAGATTTCCGAGGAACAGCTGCCCTACAAACGACGGTTTTTCCCACTCCGTCTGGCGACTGGCCTCCGCAACTTCCATTGCTTCGGCGGCGCTGACTTTTTTCTCGCTCAAGGTGACTCCTTCTGTCGATCGCTGTCTCGTTCGCCTGGATTACGTTTAGTTCAGCCCGCGCCAGGACAAGGAACCTGCCGAACCCGGGCCAACGGAAAGGCAACCGTAGGCTACGATTGACGTTCGAGATTCTGAATGAATGTTCATTCAGTGTCAATCTACCATCTAGAAGTAGCGGAATGAACGGCAAATTCCCGTGCAAATGCTTCGTTCGTAACGCAGAATGACGGCTCTGCAAAGGACAACGACATGAAAAAAGAAACTGAGGAGTCCCTGGCTCTGGCCAGAGAAGTGGATGCCATCACCCGCGATCGCGGTCTGCTGATCGGCCCGCGGCCGACTGTCGACACGGAACAACTCCAGGTCCTGCTGCGCCGGGTTCTGGAGATGCTGCATGTCGATCTGAACAACGAGAATCTGCGGGACACCCCCCGGCGCTGGGCGGACTCACTGGTGACCATGACCAGTGGCTACGACTTCACCGATGCCAGCAAACTGACCACGATCTTCCGCAGTGCCTGCACGGTTGCCGATGAGAGCTGTCAGAACCTCGTGGTTATTGGCGGGACGTACAAGACGCTTTGCGCGCATCACATCCTTCCGTTCTTCGGTCACTTCATCGTCGGCTACATCCCGGAGAAGGCGATCATCGGCGCGTCCAAAATCCCCAGGGTTGTGGAGGTTCACATGCGCAAGCTGCAATCGCAGGAGCATCTCGCCCACGAAGTGGCTGACACGATCGAAAAGATCCTGGAGCCGCGGGGTCTGGCCGTGTGGATGGGTGGAACGCATCTGTGCATGGTCATGCGCGGGGTGGAACAGGAATCGTCATTCATGGAGACCAACGTGCTCCGCGGGGCGTTTCTCAGTGATGAAAAGACCCGTCATGAGTTCATGTCCATCGTCAATCGACGCGGACAGCACGGGT
>JBDTRY010000147.1:0-9480 GCA_039931435.1 Acidobacteriota bacterium
GATCCAGTAATTCATCGTATCCAGAGCCACCAGCCGCGGCCTCTGCGTCTGCCCGAGAACGTCGAACTGGAGATCGGGGTCGATGTTGGCGAGGAAGAGGACGTCCGGAGAGGTGAACGCTGACGGGAGCTGCGGTCTGAAATCGGCGAATACGTTCAGCTGCGTTTCCCTGGTGTCGGCGACGTTGAGATCGTAGCCGTACTCGCCTCTCCAGAAAAACGTCTTTCCGGGAACTCTTTCTATTCCGGAGGTATCGATCTGCCGCCCCTGAAAGACCTCCAGGTCTTTCTCGGTGAAATCCTCTCCGACGATGGCCACGACCTGCACCGGTGAGAAAAACGAAGCAGCCACGGAAAAATACGTGGCCGAGCCACCGATGACGCGCTCGGCCCGGCCGAAGGGCGTGGCAATACTATCGAAGGCAACACTTCCAACTACGAGTATGGACAAGAGTCAGTCTCCTTCAGAAGCGATGCGATGAGGACCGCAGTGCAGTTCAGATGTACCTGGAGATGATCGGCCCGAGACGCTCTTTCGTTTCTTCGGGAATCATGGCCCGGTCGGTGATGATGGCGTACTGCATGGCCGAGGCGCAGGGACAGGTGCGCTGGCGGCGAGCGAGACGCGGTACGACATCGAGAATGATGGAGGCAGCCGTGCCGGCATTTTTCTGGAGGTAGCCGATGACCTGCTCCACCGTGACGTGTTGCTCGGTCTCGTGCCAGCAATCGTAATCAGTGACCAGGGCCAGCGTCGAGTAGCAGATCTCTGCTTCGCGGGCCAGCTTTGCTTCCTGCACGTTCGTCATGCCGATGACATCCACTCCCCAGGAGCGATAGAGGAACGATTCGGCGCGCGTTGAAAACTGTGGCCCCTCCATGCACAGATACGTCCCACCGACGTGGACCGTGGCGCCGGAGTTACGGGCCGAATGCGAAAGGACGTCGAGGACCTCCTCGCAGATGGGATAGGCCAGGGAGACGTGTGCTGCGATGCCATCGCCGAAGAACGTATCTGCACGATGTCTCGTTCGATCGATGAACTGATCCGGCAGCACCAGGTCGGTGGGCCGATACTCCTCCTTCATCGATCCCACTGCGGAGGCCGAGACGATCTGTTCCACCCCGAGAAGTTTCATCCCGTAGATGTTTGCCCGGAAGTTGATCTCGCTGGGAAGACGGCGGTGCCCCCTTCCGTGCCGGGAAAGAAATATGACACGCTGCCCTTCGATCTCGCCGACGATGAAGGCATCGGAGGGCTTGCCGAAGGGCGTGTCGATGGCGCGTTCTTCGAGAACACGAATGCCCTCGATCTCATAAAGTCCGGAGCCGCCGATCACTCCTACGGTCGATTCGGACATCGTGGCCTTACCTCCTGCCTTCCTGTACGGGTTGTCGTTTGCTCTTCTAAGGCCGGAGTGGAGCCATCGATTCTTCGATGGCCTGCCGCACGCGAATGGCCAGACGCAGAGCCTCCAGCCCATCCTCACCGGCCACGAGTGGTCGCGACCGGGTGCGGACGCAGTCCAGAAAACTCTCCAGCTCGGCGCGTAACGGTTCCTTCTTCTCCACCTCGATGCCGATGGGTTGAATGGAGCGGCCGTCGGCACCCTCCACAAGGCGGTAGCCTTTGACGTCCTGCTCCTTGGTGTCCACGGAAATGTAGGAGTCATGTCCGAAAAAGCGGATTTTGCGCACACGTTCGCTGGAGACGCGGCTGGCCGTGAGATTGGCCACAGCACCGTTGTCCAGCAAGAGTCGGACGTTGGCGATGTCCACCTTGTCGGTGAGCACCGGCACTCCCACGGCGTCGACCTTTTCCACGGCGCGGCCGAGCAGCGAGAGCACCAGATTGAGGTCGTGGATCATGAGGTCGAGGAGCACGTCGATGTCCAGCGATCGGGAGGCGAAGACTCCCAGGCGCTGGGCCTCGACAAAGCGCGGGGACTCCAGCATCGAGGCGATGGCTACGATGGCCGGGTTGTAGCGCTCAACGTGACCGACCTGGACGATCCGGCCCTTCGCTGCCGCCGTGGCAATGAGCCTCGCGGCGTCCTCGATCGTCACCGTCACCGGCTTTTCGATCATGACGTCGCACCCGGCCTCCAGCAACACTGAAGCGACCTCGTAGTGGGAACTGGTGGGCGTGGCCACCACTGCGCAGTCCACTGCCTCGGCCAGATTCTCGACCGTATCGAACCGTCGCCGCCCCAGCGTGGCGGAGATCTCGGCGGCAACGGCATCGTCAGGCTCGACGAACCCGATCACTTCGGCATCGGCAATCTCGGTAAGCACACGCGTGTGCAGACGGCCGAGGTAACCCGTCCCCACCACTCCAATTCTGATTCTGTCGGTCATCAGCTCTTCCGGCCTCTCCGTCAATTCCAATATTCGATTGTGCAGTTCGACAATCAGCGGATGATTCCACGACTGGAGCCGCGCACGAACTCGACGAGGTAGCGTACCTCTCGAATCTCACCAAGCTCCTGCTCGATCCGGGTCAGGGCCTCTTCGAGCTTCAGATGCGAGCGGACCAGAATGCGATAGGCCTTCTGCAGCGCCTGCACGGCGGGCTCCGAAAACGATTTCCGCTGCAGCCCGATTGTGTTCACACCGTAAGTTTTTGCGGAACGATTCCCCACGGTCTTCACGTAGGGAAGAACGTCCTGCGTTGCCACGGTGAAGCCACCGATGAAGGCGTGCTCTCCAACGCGGCAGAACTGATGCACGGCACTGAATGCGCCTATGGTGGCGTGATCGCCGACCGCGACGTGACCGGCCAGAGTAGCGCCATTGGCGAAGATCGTATGAGACCCGACGTGGCAGTCGTGTGCCACGTGCGAGTAAGCCATGAAAAAATTGTCCGAACCGATCTCGGTCAATCCACCGCCGCCGGCCGTTCCCCGATTGATCGTTACGAACTCGCGAAAAGTGTTGCCATCGCCGATGCGCAACTCGGTCATCTCTCCGCCGAACTTCAGATCCTGCGGCTGCGTGCCGATCGAGACCTGGCCCACGATGTTGTTCTGGCGGCCGATGACTACCGGGCCCTCGATGCGGGTGAAGGGGCCGACCGATGAATCGTCCCCTATCTGCACGCCGGGACCGATGAACACGAACGGGCCGATCTCGACGTCGCTGCCGATTTCCGCAGCCTCATCGATGACGGCCGAGGGATGGATCCGGGAACTCATCTGGACCCCTGCCGGTCCACAAGAACGCTCATCAGATCCGCCTCGGCCACAAGCGTGTCGCCCACGCGCGCCTCGCCGTGGAATCGGCCGGTGCTGGCACGTCGCTGCAGCAACTTCACTTCTATAATGAGCTGGTCGCCGGGGACGACCGGTTTGCGGAAACGGGCTTTGTCGATTCCGCCGAAAAAGAAGAGTTTGTCGTCGCGCTCGGCCATGTTCTGCATCGCCAGGATCGCTCCACACTGGGCCATGGCCTCGATGATCAGCACGCCGGGCATGACCGGGGAACCCGGAAAGTGTCCCTGAAAAAACTGTTCGTTCGCCGTGACGTTCTTCAGCCCGACGATGCGCGTCTCCCCTTCGATCTCCAGGACGCGATCGACGAGCAGCATCGGATAGCGATGCGGCAGCAGGTTCATGATCTGTTCAATATTCAGAATCATTCAGTCTCTCTCTTCCGGCGCGAGGTTCTCCGCACTGATCTCGCAAGCCTTCTCCAGGCGTTTCAATCGCTGCATGATTTCAGGCAGCCGGTGAATCATGGCTTCCGACCGGAGGGACTGACGCAGCGGACGAGCCGGACTGCCCGCCAGCGTTACCGGTCCATCCCAGTCCTTCATTACCGCCGCCTGCGCCCCGGCCTGCACCCGGGAGCCGAGCTTGAGATGCCCGGACACGCCGGCCTGTCCCCCGAAAACGCAATAGTCGCCAATCTCGGTCGAGCCGGCGATTCCGACCTGGGCCACGATCAGGCAGTGACGACCGATGCGGACGTTATGCCCGATCTGTACGAGATTGTCGATTTTGGTTCCCGTGCCGATGACGGTTTCTCCGAGGGCTGCCCGATCGATGGTCGTGCCGGCTCCGACTTCCACGTCATCCTCGATGCGCACGATCCCAATCTGTCTGATTTTGTTGTGGACGCCTTCATGTGTGGCGAACCCGAACCCGTCGCTGCCGATCACCGCCCCGGCGTGCACGACGCAGCGATTGCCGATCTGGCAATCGCGGTAAACGCTGACGTTTGCGTAGAGGGTCGATCCACTGCCGATACTCACACCCTGTCCAATGGAGACTCCGGAGTGAATCGACACGCCTTCGCCGATGACGGCGTTCTCGCCGATGGACACGAACGGACCGATGGAGACGTTTGCCCCCAGACGGGCGGAGGGAGCGACGGCACTCAGCGGCGAGACGACGGGGTCACTCTCCGCTGGCGCAAACCATTGCTCCAGGACCTGGGCGAACGCATAGTAGGGATCGCTGACGCGAATCCAGCAACGAGAATCTCCCGCTGTGTTCTCCGGCACCAGCACAGCTCCGGCAGCGGTTCCTTCCAGAAGCCCGAGGTACTTCGGATTGGCCAGGAAGCTCAAATCATCGTCGCCGGCCTCGGCCAGAGAGCGGACGCCATGAATCAGGCGTTGTAGATCTCCTGTGCAGATTCCTCCGGTCAATGTGACTATTTCCTGGAGTGAGACGGACGGCATGGGGGGCATTGTATCGGATGCAGCCAGCCCAGTCCGCCGGCGAGATACGGCCAGCCGGACTTCGTTTGGGCACAGAAGAAAATGAAAACGCCCCCGTTTGCGGGGGCGCTTCGAAGTAAAGAGGAGACGTTCTTTATTTTGCTGGTGCTTTGGTCTGGGCGTCGTTGAAACGCTTGATGACAGTGTCGGTGATATCGACGGCATCGGAGGCGTAAACCAGACCGGACTCGAATTTGTTGAAGATCACTGCAAAGCCCATCTCCTTGCCGAGATCCTGGATGACGGGCATGATCTTCTGCTCCAGGTCGGCCAGCGAACGGTCGCGGGCTTCCTGAAGTTCTCGATCAGCATCCTGAGCGTAGCGCTGCAGGGCGACCTTCTTGTCGGTGAACTGCTTGTTGAGCTCAGCGAGCTTGTCCTGGCTCAGAGAAAGCTGCTTGGAATTGATCTGGCCCTCGATGGAGGTCAGATCGTCCTGCATTTTCTTTGCTTGAGCGGCTTTCTGATCCTGGACTTTCTTCAGTCCTTCCAGCGCGGCCTTGCCGGCCGTGGACTCCTGAAGAACTTTCTGGACGTTGATTACGGCGATACGGGCTGGCGGTGTCTGCGCAAACAGCGGCACCGAAACGATCGCTGCGAGAGCGAAGACTAAAGACCTTTTCATGAAATCTCCTTCTGAACTGTCTGGAACGGGGTCTGTTGAACGAATTCTGTAAACGTCTAAATCGACTGTTTTCTAGAAGGTATTCCCAACCGAGAACGAGAACCCTGAGAACCGGTCGTTCGGCCTGGGGCTCAGATTCTGGGCGTAGATGAACCGGAGAGGAAACTGAAACACGGGCAGGAAAATGCGCAATTCGGCACCGGCGGAATAGCGAAGATCTGTCGGATCCCATTTTTCGTGGAGGCCGTAGGCGTTGCCGGCATCCGCAAAGAGGACGAACCGCAGCGGATCGTTGACTCGATAGATGTATTCGAGGTTGAGCACGTTGTACTTGTGGCCACCGACGACCTGCGAGTTGCCGTTTACGGATTCCTTGGGTCCGATGCTGTAGAACTCGAAGCCTCGCACGGACTGGTAGCCCCCGACATAGAAGCGCTCGATCTGAGGGACACAGAGACGGTCGTTGTTTTTCAGCCGGTCCGCACCATTGAGCTCGGAGAAGTTCTCGACGCAATCGTCTTGTTTGCCATACGGAAAAATCTTCCCGGCCTCGACGTTGAAGCTGAAGCTGCTCTTCCGCGAGAGCCGTTTGAAGTGCGAAAAGTTCACGATGGGCTTGATCAGATCGATGTTTCCGCCGAGCGGTCCTCCCTCGAATCCCGCGGAGATGCTGATATGCGTTCCGCGCGCGGTGTCGTAGGGGTTGTCGCGGGAGTCGTAGCGATACGACGGGGAGATGGCAGACGTCACGAACTTCTGATCAGTGATGATGGGCAGCGGGACGTTACCGTTCTCGTCGGGCAACGAGGCCACTTCCTGATGGATGAGGTTGTTCTCGAGGCCGTAAAGGAACGACAGGCTCTCGAACCGTCCGATGCGAAAACCGTAGGCGACGTTACCGCCCGTGGAATCGGACTGATAGCCACCGGCGAAGTTGGGATAGTCCAGACGGCGCTTGAAGATCGAAACTCCAAAGCTGTTTGGTCTATCGAGAAACCAGGGGTCAGCGTACGAGAGGGTAAATAGATTGGCGTTCACCCCCGCCTGAAGATTCACCCCCAGACTCTCACCCTCACCGAGAAAGTTACGAGTGGAGAAACTGAACGAACCAAAGAAGCCCGTGCTCTCATTGTAGCCGCCGCCGAACTGCAGTTCGTTCTTTCCTTCTTCCTGTCCCTTCACCGTTACGTCCACGGTCTTCTGCTCGGGGTTGACCTTGAAATCGGGATTCTCAGTGACCTTGAAGTAGCCGAGCTGTCCGAGTTTGTACATGCTCGACTTGAAGGTCTCCATGTCCATGATGTCTCCCTCGTCGAGGAAGATCTCTCTGCGGAGAACCTTGTCCTTGGTCGTGGTGTTTCCTTCGAACTCCAGGCGCCCGAGACGGAACTGATCGCCCTCGAAGACCTTCAACTTCACGTCCACGACATTATTTTCGCGTTCCGTGTACTCCGGATCGATGTAGGCGTAGATGTATCCGCGGCGATGGTAAAGCTCGTCGAAGAGATCGATTCTGCTCTGGATGGGCTTGCGCCTGAGAGTCTCGCCTTTTTTCAGAGGCCACTGACCGATGAGCTGGTCGGCAGTGAAGACGGCGTTTCCGATCACCGAAACTTCACCGAAGGAGTGCACTTCTCCTTCTTTGACCGGGATGTCGATCTTTACCCGCGGCTTCCGTCCCGTACGAACCGTGGTGATCTTCGGCTCGCCGATCTCGACGTTCTGATATCCATAGTCTTTGTAGTAGTCCTTGATCTTGTCGATGTCGTCATCGAGCTTGGAGGGCGTGTAAACGTCCTTCTTCCGGATCCAGGTGTAGATGTTATGTTTCTTCACATCCTTCATCACAGAGCGCAGACGGCGATCGGAAAAGCGCTTGTTACCTTCGAAGTCGATCCTCGCTACTTTGGCCTTGATACCTTCTTTAATGACGAAGACGATCTTCTGCTCGCCCGGAACGGTCATGGCTTCCGTCGTGGCCTGCACAGTGACGCCTTCGTAGCCCGCCTCGGCATAGGCACTCTGGATGGACTCGCTGGCGCGGTGTACGAGCGTCTGCTCGATGGTATTCCCCACGTGGATGTCGATCTTGTCCTTCTCCAGAGCCTCACCGATTTTCGACGCGTTGAGGTTCTTGTTGCCGCGATATTCGACAGCGCCGATGCGTGGACGCTCCTTGACGAAGATCTTCAGTACGACGCCTGTCTGACCACGTTCGGCCTCGACTCGAATGTCGTCAAAGAGGCCGGTCTGCCAGAGATTCCGGAAGTTCTGCTGAATGAGGGCGGGATTGTAGACGTCGCCCGGCGAGACACCGAGGTAAACGCGGATAGTGTCGCTGGCCACGGAGACGTTACCGACGACATCGAAGCGCTCAACTGTCTGCCCTGCTAGGGGATCCGAGCCTGATGGAACGACCTGGCCGGACGCCGTGATTGGGAAGAAAAGCAGAAATACCGCGAGTGCCAGAACTTTGTGCACCGGTCTGATCATGCAGATATCGACGGATCCTCAGGATTACGACGTTTTACGTGCCGGGAAGTTTCACGAGCGCGTTTTCAGAAGCGCGGAACATTTCAAGGGGCGCCTGCTGTGGTCGAGAACGCCGCAACGCCTTCGGAAAAGCGATCCGCGGGAGTGCTTATTCCAGAACGCTCCGGCCCCCGTCCGATCGTTTCGTAAAACCTCACAAGGGAGCGGCGAAAAGAGGACACCGCTTCCTCAGATTGACTGGCGGCGCTCCCACACGGCCCTGGAGATGCGGGCGATGACCTTCGAGGCATCCGTCCCCTTCGGGATGTTCCTGGTCATGACCACCAGGACGTACGGCGTCCCGCCGGACGGGTAGACGATGGCCGCGTCGTGCGAGATGCTGGTAATGCTGCCTGTCTTATGCGCCACGGTCGTCCCGCGAGGAAGTCCCGCCGGGATTCCGGAGTTGAATTCCTGCCCCTTCAGGATTTCAAGCATGGCCTCGCTGGCGGAATGGGAAATGGCTTTTTTTTCGGCGATGGTCCTCATGACCAGCATCAGATCGTGAGCGGTGGTGACGTTGTTCATTTCGTGCTCGTAGGCAGCGATGTCCTCTACTCCCCTCAAAATGCGAATGTCCCCGGCGCCGATCCGCTGCATCAGGTCCATGACCTTCGGAGCTCCAACCAGTTCGATGACAATGTCCGTGGCCAGATTCGAACTGCGGGTGATCATCCTCCGGATCAACTCTTCCAGAGTGACGCTCTGTCCGACCTTTGCGTAGAGTTCCTGGTCGGAATCTTCCTTGGGGTCGACGGCGAATTTTGAACCGTCGAAAATGCTGATGAATTCGTTGCGCACGGGAATGGACTGATCCAGAGAAAGAATGCCCCGGTCGATGGAGTCGAACAGGGCCAGCATCACCGGCACCTTCATGGTGCTGGCCGCGTGCATGGAGACCTGCTCGTTGTGCTCCCAGGTTCTGCCGCTCTGCAGATCGTAAAACGAGACAGCGATCGTCGCCGTGGGCACCGTCTTTTCGATAGCAGCGATGCGCTGATCGAGGGACTGAGGGCTGCTGGCACAGGAGACGAAGAGAAGAAGGAGGAAGAACGAACGCGGGCGTTTCATGGCGGCCATGGTACCGGAATAGGCCCGAAGGTTGTCACCCTGATGAATTGCGGCGACAACCACACGTGGTGTCATTTTGGGATGACAAGACTAACATGGCGTGTCATCCCGAATCGAAGCGAGGGATCTCCCGCGCGTTTAACAGCGGCTGGCCTTTCACGAGAGGGAGATCCCTCCTCGCCTTGCTCGTTCGGGATGACATGATCCTTGACCCGCGCTAACGTTTCATAAGAAGCGTCGAGCGAAGGGAGCTGTCATCCTGAGCGTCGTGCGAAGGATCTCTTCTACCGTCCAGGCTACTCTCAAAGGACGGGCGCTCAGCTCGTGATCATGTCCACGTTCGGCGCGATCAGCGTGATCTGATCATCCTGAATAGTGAACTCCAGGCGGTCGAAGACGACATCCTTGTTGCGGATCATGTACTCGGAAAGCTCGTCTTCGATGTTCCGCTGAATGGCCCGTCGCAAGGGCCGCGCTCCGGAGTTGGCCTCGCTGGAAGCTTTCTCCAGAAGCCAGTCCACGACGGCATC
>JBDTRY010000148.1:0-9474 GCA_039931435.1 Acidobacteriota bacterium
AAGCCTCAGGCAGGGAGACGACGTTCGGCGGGACGGGCGAGATCGGGACCGACGGGGATGCCGTGGTCGGGTTCTCGGACTCGTCGAACCGGACGATTTCCGAAATCGCCAGTGCGCCGTTCAGACTTGCAGCGTTACTGCCGGTGCAGGTCGGGAGGCCACGGGTGATTCCTTCACGCCAGATCGCGTACCGGGTGTTGAAGCTGCCTGCGCCACCGCTGATGTAACGTGCGGCAAACGTCGAGGGCAGCGGCTGACGGCGGTCGGCCTTGCGCAGACCGGTCGGCGTGTAGCGATCGTAGAACGTGAACGGAAGGTTGGTCGGCTGAACCTGGTTTGCCGGCCCGCCCTCGGGAATGGCGCGAATCGGAACCAGAATGTCGCCGCCGGCATAGTTACCGGTGGTGGACGTCGGGTTGATGCGCTGATAGTCACCGATGAGGGTGTTGTCGAACAGAATTTCGTTCGTGTAGTAGGCCGAATCCGTCGGCAGTGACTGTGAGCACGTGTTGGACACGTCGATTGTCACATAACCGATTGCGTTCGTGTGCGTGGAACCGACTTTGGCGCTGCCGCAGCCGACCGTTGTTCCAGTCGTCAAAGCGGTGCGGAGGTCGTTGAGCACGAGCGTCGGAATCTGAACCGGGAGGTTGTTGCAGGCATTGATGGCGCCCGAAGCGAAATACGGGTTGGCATCGTTGTCGGCCGAGAGATCTCCCTGGTTGGCACCGCTGCCTCCACCGGGCAGTACGCCGCGGTTGAGGATGTCGTACATGCTGATGGACTGTACGTCATAACCGGTCAGGAAGATGTTGAAGTCGAGCACCGGATACGAGAAGTCCGTCCAGACCGTGATGTGCGCGATCTGCGGAAGAACCGACGTATTGGTGACGGTGAAAAGCGTGTTCACTGCGGTTGTCGACGGCGAGTTGAAGTCCACCTCGAAAACAGGCAGCAGCAGTGTTGCTGCAGGCTGGTTCGCGATGTCGCAACTGTCGTCATTGTTCGTCGTGCTCGGCGAGCCCGCTCCGAACGTGGCGTTCGGCGCGATGAACGACGGCGACGCCATGCCTGCACCGGCAGTTGCCAGTGCCACGATCATGGCCAGTGCGAAATATTTTTTCATTTTCTATCTCCTACACTACATTTGAACGTTTTATGGGAACTGCTTACGAATTCAGCGACCGGCCTGGTCGATAGAATCACCTCCCGCATCAGATTTTTTACTTGATTCTCATTAGCAAAGATGAAACTGCGAGGAACAATCAACTTCAAGGTAGGGCAGAAACTATGGGAAGTCAATACCCGAAACAGGGTTTTATGGGATTTCCCCATACGCTTCGTTTCAGGGTTCGGGCGATTATACTGCAAAGAGCTGACCAGACAAGCGCCTATTTCGGTAGCGCCTGACCCGTCTTCGCCCCGTCCTCCATCCCCGTTTTCGCCGCTCCGCCATTGAGCAGAACCTGAATCGAACCGTCCTTTTCGCGCGTGACGATCTTGCTGTCGCGCGTCTCGTAAAGGATCACCAGGTCCGGACGTCCGTCCTTGTTCACATCCGCCGCTTTCAAATCGTAACTCGTGTTCGGACGAAGTTCAGCGCCCTTCAGATCCGCTTTGCGGAATCCGCCCTTGCCGTCGCCCAGAAGAATGACCAGCTGGCGTGGCTGAAACAACGTATAAGCGACGTCGAGATTCCCGTCACCGTCGAAATCCGCCGATGCCATCCCCCAGATCGGGCTGTTCGTGGCCCACCGAGTAATCGGTACACGCTTCACTGCGCCCTTGCTCCATGTGAGCATGTCCAGCCCCACGACCTGACGGTTCTCGGGTCGGGCCACGATCTGCGGATCGAGATTCGCCGGCCAGTAGCGAGAGTAGCCGATGATCACGTCGTCGGTTTTCTTTCCCGTGAACCTGCCCGCCGTGTTTGCCCAGTAGTAAGAGAGGAAGGGAATGAGAGTCCCCCGTCCGGTCGGCTCCCACTTTCCCGCTCCCTTGCTCAGAAAGAGGATGTCCGGACCGTTGTAGAAAATGCTCGCTCCGACGAAGTCCGGATACTTGTCGCCGTTCAGATCAGCGCTCGTCAGCCAGTCTCCGGCCAGCAGCCGGTAGCGGTCGGCGACGTTGACATCTTTCCACGTGCGTCCTTTCTCGTTCAGCAGCACCTTCAGCCGTGTATGAGGCGTTTCCTCGGCCTGCTGGTTCATCGTCGGGCCTTCGGAGATGGCCACGAGGTCCAGCCATCCGTCGCGATTCACATCGCGGGCAATGATGCGCCGCGTCGGAAATCTCTCTGGAAGCCCCTCGCTGTGATCGGTGAAGTTCCCCTTGCCGTCTCCCAGAAAAACTTCCACTCCGGAAAGGTGCACGGCGAAGGCCAGGTCCATGTGCCCGTCTTTGTTGAAGTCACCGGCCACCGCGCCACCGTAGTTGAAGCCCTTGGGAAACTTGACCGGCCAGTGTGTCCAGCCCCCTTTGCAGTCTCCCAGAAAAATGGAGGGGGACCCTCCCGCACCGCGTTGCGGCGGGGAGATGATGTCCGGACAGCCATCACCGTTCATGTCTGCTACGTCACCCGAATTGCGAAAGGAGCCGGTCGTCGGCAGCCCCGCGGAGGAATCCTCGAAGGAGATCGTCTTTCCGCTCGCGGGGACGTCCAGCACGGCAAACTCGGGGCGCATGCTCTCGAAGTACTGGATGCTCTCGGCAGAATGCTCGTCGAACTGTTCGTTCTTCGCATCGACCTGATCGACACCGTTCGGGTTCGCCGTTACCACCGGTGCGGACGGTTTCGGGCTGGGAGCCGGCGCCTCCGTCTTCTTCGGCGCTTCGACGAACACCCAGATCCAGTTCTCGTTCATCTGGTAAATCTCTTTGGCGAAGTTGGCCGGGCCGAATGGCCGCACCCATCCCGGCCGCGGGTCGTCGAAGACCGCCCAGCGCTTTTCGAATTTGGCGATGATCCATGGCTGGCCGTAGCGCAGGTAGATGTGACTCTGATCCGGGTCCGGGCCGGGATCTTCCGTGAGACCGAGACGGTCCATCAGCTGCGCGCGCGTTTCCGCCGGCACAGCCTTCTCCCCGGCGGAACTCGGGGTGGGTGCTGGTTTCTGGGCGGAGACAGCGAGGCTGAAGGGCAGCATCGCCAGAAGAACGGACAAACGGATAGTGAGAGAACGCGAAACGGCCATCGAAAACATCTCCTTAGCGGGCGGTTGAATCGGGCTGCATCAGATCAGGTCGACGAGACTCGGCTGCGCGCGGCGGAAAAACATCAGACCTCCGCCGAACGTCACCGAAGCAATCGCCAACAGAAATACGATCGAGCCGGCTTCAGGTAACGGTGCGGCGAGAAAGGCACTGCGGAACAAACCGAGCAGAGGCGTCATCGGATTCCACATGAAGAAGCGCTCGTACCTTCCGGCGATCGGATACAGAATGGGGCTGAGATAGAAAAGAATGGATAGAAAAAATCCCAGGATTTGTGTCACGTCCCGGAAAAATACGTAGACCGTGGCCAGAAACCAGCTCACCCCGGTCTGCAATACCATCTGCAGGGCCAGGGCGAAGGGGAGCAGCCAGAGTCCGGCGAACGACTGCCCCTTCATTCCCAGGAAGCAGAGGAAGAGGAGCATGGCGATGGACTGAAAGATGAGAGCCGAGGCGTTGGGAACGACGATGAGGATCTCGCTGCGGAAGGCCAGCCTCCGCACCATCGGTCCATTTTCGACCACGGAGGTCGAGGCGCGCATGATGCCCTCGGAGATCCCCAGCCAGGGAAGCAGCCCCGAAATCAGGAAAAGTACGTAGTTCTCGCCCGCCACGCGGGGGCTCCGGGGCGGGATCATGAGGGTGAAGACGAACCAGTAGAGAAGGACCAGGCTCAGGGGCTGCAGAACAGCCCAGGCCACACCCAGGGCAGATCCGGTGAAGCGGGCCCTGAAATCCCGTTTGATCAGCTCGCTCGTAAGGTAGAGGGTCCGGAGGCTTTCCGCCGGCCGAAACAGCTTGACATCAACGGTGGAAGTCCGTAGATTGGGCACTCGTCGGAGTCTATTTTTCAGCAGCATAAAAGTCAACGAAACCGCAATGAACAAGCCAGCCCAACTCGAACTGGTGGGTCGCAAGATCCGCCAGCTGCGGCGCCAGCGTAAGCTGACGCAGGTGGAACTTGCCGAAAAAATCGGCATCCATCAGTCGGACCTCTCCCGCATGGAGCAGGGCGAATACAAAGTCGGACTGGACACGCTCCTGAAGATTCTGCAGACCTTCGACCTCGGCATCGGCGAGTTTTTCGAAGAGCGGAAACCGACGGTCATCGAAAAGTACACGCTTCTGAGCCCCTCGGCGCAGAAGGAAGTGGAGAGCTTCATCGAGTTCAAGCACCTTCAGGAATCGGACGACGAAGAGGCGGACTCGAACGGGTGGGAGGGTGAGTGAAATGAGCCGAGTGGAAGAGCTTCGCCAGCAGGGTCTGGCGAAACTTCGCGTCAACGCCATCGAAGAGGCCCTCTCGCTCTTCGACCAGGCTCTGGCCAACGCCGCCGATGACGAATCACGCGAACTTCTGACCATCGACAAGGCTGGCGCGCTGCTGACCATGGAGCGCACAGGGCCCGAGGTTCAGAAGCTTCCCCAGATTCTGATGCGCCGGCGGAACGTGCGTCACGTCTACCTCGCCGCCTACCATCTGGAAACGAAGTTCCGCAACGAACACGATTTTTCCAAGGCTGGCTTTTACGCACGCATCGCTCTTGAGGCAGCCGAGGAAGCTGGAAATCAGGAGTGGATCGCTTCGGCACTGATCGCTCTGGGCATGGACTGCGGATTCGATTCACGCGACGACGAGGCCGCCCAGTACTTCCAGCGCGCTCTGGCCGTGCTCCCCGAGAAGAGCGACGGATTGGCCCGTGCCTTCGCCGTTCACAACCTCGGGTATTCGAAAATCATGACCGCCTCCCCTGCCGAAGGTGTGGAGCTCATTCACAAATCCATCGAGCTGTTCTTCGGGGAAGGCAGCGAAGCGTTCTGCGCCGAGTCCTACCTCGATCTGTGCCTCGGGTATCTCGATCTCGGAGACTTTGAACAGGCACGCACCTTCGGCGAACTGGGCCTGGAGAAGGCTACGGAAGTGCGTCAGACACGCAACGCTCATTACCTGCTCGGTGAGATTTCCTACAAGCTCGGCGACGTCGAGCTGGCCGAGTTTCATTTCGATCACCTGGCCACGCACTATCCCGATTTCCCTCAATTGAAAAACCTGCTCTTCGCGATCGACCTCCGCAAAATGGTGAACTTCAAACTATGAGACTGCGCCACAGCATCGCTGTACTCCTTCTCCTCGTAGCGCCGGCTGTGGCGTTTGCACAGGCCTCCGATCGCGACGTGCTGCTCACCAACGAAGGAACCCTCTACACGATCGAAAGCGAATACTCGAGCGACTACGAGTTCGCCGCCGATTCGTCCAAATTGCTGCACCTCACCATTCAGAACGGCACCGAGACCCAATCGGTCTTCGTCCCCGAGTCCCTGAATCCGGGCATCCACTCCGACCCTGCTCTGGCCTGGGACGCGGAATCGAGAACGCTCTTCGTCTTCTGGCAGCGCACACCGAATCCCCGCACCAGCAGCGACCTTCTCTTTTCGTCGCTGCACGAGGGCGTCTGGAGCAGAGCGACGCTGGTGACGAACACGGAATTCGAGTTCCGTTCGAACTTCCGGATCGGCATGACCCGTCTCGCCGGCGAGCAGCAGCCCGATGGCAGCTACCTCAACAAACCAGCGCTGATCATCCACGTTACCTGGTGGAACCAGAACGGCCACGGAGAAGACGGCGGCTACGCCATGCTGCAGCTCGAGAACGGGCTGGTGAAAACAAAGAGCGTCTTCAATCTGAACGAAATGCTCGCCGAGCACCGCGCTCTCGAACCGGCTCCGCTGCCGGAGGATTACAACCGGGAGCTGTTCCGTCATCCGGCAATCCTGGAACAGCCCACACACGATTCCGTGGAGCTGATCTTCGCCGACTGGGACACGAATCGTTTCGAGAAGATCTCCGTGCGCCCCATCGTCGCCCAGGGATACATGAAGCCGCCCGTGGGATTCTGGCGCGGTGAGTTCCCTGCCGCTCCCGGCTTCCGCAACGTCGTCGAGAGCCGCGTGACCCTGCTTCCGGGGGCCGGCGTCGATGACAGCAATCTGCTGTTCTACTTCCGCAGCGGCAAGGGCTACGACTACATGGTCGTGAAGAACGGGACCTGGTCCGAAGTGAAGTCGATCGCCTTCAACGAGAAGATCACCTCCGACATGGCTCTGGAGGCCATGAGGAAACTGATCGCCGCCCAATAACCAGCTGTTCTCATCCAGGAAATTGAAAAGCCGGCTGCGAGCCGGCTTTTTTTGTACGCGGTGCTGAGCCGAAGTTACGCTGCCGGCGGAGCGTTGCCGGAACTCTTGCCGACGGAAACGATGACCCCGATCCCGATCAGTGCCAGGACACCGACGCCGATCCATTTGACCGGCACGTGTACAAAATAGGCGGCAATTCCCATGGCAATGATGAGGATGATCCAGCCGACGAGCGAAAGATTAAACCATTTCACGGGATACCTCCGGCGAACACAGCAGCAATAGCGGTGCCACGGGGGAGAGGTGGTGCCACTAGTACGGCCGCACGGCGTGCGGCCGGTATCCTTCCCGATTTCCGCGAGCCCGGTACGACCCTGTTTCCGGCCGCATGCCATGCGGCCCTACTGTTTGCCCGGCGCTACCGGCCGCTTGCCTGGACTGCGGGCCCTACTGTGTGCCCGGCTCAGGGGCGAGGCGAAGCCCGTGACTACAACGGAGACCCTCATCCGGTCGCTTCGCGACCACCTTCTCCCGCCGGGAGAAGGGAAAGCAATCACATCAAAAAAGCCCGGCATCTCTGCCGGGCTTTTTCCACTACGTTCGAATCCGCTTACTTGTTCACGGCGATGAAGGCGATGATCAGGCAGTAAATGACCAGTGACTCGATGAGCGCCAGTCCGATGATGAGCGCCAGACGGATGGGCCCCGCGGCACCAGGATTTCGAGCGATGCCTTCGCACGCCGCGGCGATGGCCCGCCCCTGACCGAGAGCTCCACCAGCTGCAGCCACGCCGAGCACGAAGGCTGCGGCGATCAGGCCCCAGCCCCCCACCCCATTGCTGGGATTGACGGAGTTCTGCGCGAACAGAGCCGGCGTAATGCCGAGAGCCATCGCGGTGAGCAGAGTAGTTCTGAAATTTTTCACTAAACGGTTCCTCCTTTCCTGAGAATCAAACCTGATGATCGATCGAATCAATGTTCTTCGGCTGAAACGGCGCCGCCAATGTAGACCATGAGCAGCATGATGAAGACGAATGTCTGCAGGATCGCACCAAAGAGGCCCAGGGCCATCATCGGCCAGGGAAGCCCCAGAGGGAAGAACCCGAAGAAGATTCCGGTAGCGGTGTGCTCACCGAAGATGTTTCCGAACAGACGCATTCCCAGCGACAGCACCCGGGCGAAGTTCCCGATCATCTCGATGAGGAACATCAGCGGCGCAAGCCACAACAGCGGCCCCATGAAGTGCTTGAGGTATCCGAACAACCCGTGTTTGCGGATGCCGAGAATGTTGTAGTAGAGGAAGGCGCTGATGGACAGGGCGAAGGTGGTATTCACGTTCGCCGTGGGAGGCTGAAGGAAAAAGAACAAACCGAAAAGGTTGCCGATGAAGATGAATACGGCGTAGCCGGCGATGACGTTGATGAATCGCTCCGCGCCGCCGTGCCCGACGATCTCCTCCAGCAAACCCTTCAGTCCCGACACGACATACTCGAGAAGCTGCTGGAAGTACCCCGGATTCTCCTTGCTCAGGTTCCTCGTGGCCAGCGGAAAGAGAATGGCGCTGATCATCAGGACCAGCAGGGCCATGATCACGTGATCCGGAATCTGGCCAGGCATTCCAATGGCCTGCCAGAGGCCATTGACCGGCGCATACAGAATCGAGCTTTCATGTTCCATGCGATTCACCAGAGCGGGCGGACCTGGCCCGGAGCAGTTCTGTAGTCAGCGAGTAGAGCGCTTCTGCGGCGATACCCGCAACGATCACCGAGGATCCCAGCAGCACACTTAGAGTGTTGAAACGAACGACGATGATGATCACTGCCAGCGCGGCGCTCAAAAGCACATAGCGCGATAGGACTCCAACTGCCGAACTCCACGCGCTCGCATCCGGTATTGGCCGGAGCACCCGCTGGACAAACCGTTCCATCCAGAGGAAGGCGATGATAACGACGAGGGCGCTGCAAGTCAATGCAACGAAGCCCGCAAATCCGGCGCGCACGAATTCGACGATGGCCAGGATGAACCAGGCCCCCACGGCGAACAATTCGATGCGCCGGATCATCCCCGCCTCGGCCATCCTCAGGATCAGCCCGCGCCTCTCCCCAGTCATTGATTCCCGTCCTCAGACTTCACTTCAGCGGATCCGCCATCGGCTTTCGCCGCCGTCCGGAAGAGGTTGATGAACGCGCCCACGATTCCGAGCCCGGCACCGCAGAACGAAATCCAGGGCCAGCTCCCGAAGAGACGGTCAAGACCATATCCGATCAGGAATCCGGCGCCGATCGTCAGCGGGAACATCAGCGCCAGGGCCGAAGCCTCCGCGATCTGCTGATACTGAGTCTTGTTATCGGCCATGGTTCCTGACAGGTCTGGAGAACGATGCGTCATCTACTCCCTACTGTCCACAGGAATCGTTGGAACTCGGGATCCGAAGATGTCCCCTCAGGGGCACATATCGTCGCCCTCTTCGTGCACGAGCCCGCTGGTTATTTGGAGTGATGCCACCGAGCCTGACAGTGCTTCGATCAACCTACATCGGCCTGCAAGTTATTTACGATAAATAACTTACAGTTCAACGCAACCGGGCATCGTCCCGTTTCAGAGGTCTCCGGCTCCATGGCACCCCGGTTGCGATAGAGAACCGCAGCAGAACGATCAGCGAGCCAGAAAAACATCGTCTGAGAGTTCGGGCCACGAGGCCCGCAACAGCCAGGAGGAACACCATGAAACGCTTCATCGCAATCTTTCTCATCTTTTCGTTTACCGGCCTCACCGCCTTCGCCGCGGATCCTGCCACCACCCGTGACAAGACCGCCAAGGGCGCCGTCATCGGTGCCGTGGCCGGCGGAATTATCGGAGCGGTCGTGGGCAACAATCGCGGAAAAGGAAACGCCAAGCGAGGAACGATCGTCGGCGCAGTGGCCGGAACGGCAATCGGTGCGGGCATCGGCGCGATGATGGACCGCCAGGAGCGTGAGCTTCGCCAGATCGAAGGCGTCAACGTCAGCCGTACGGCCGACGATGAGCTGAACGTCAGCGTCCGCAACGAAGTGCTCTTCGACTTCGATTCCAGCTCTCTGCGCTCGAGCGCCCGAAGCTCACTTCGCGAGATGGCCGATGTCT
>JBDTRY010000149.1:0-9463 GCA_039931435.1 Acidobacteriota bacterium
TCCGGCAAAACCCGCGTCATCACCTACCGCATCGCCTGGCTCATCAGCCATCGCAACGTCGATCCCTCCACCATCCTCGCCGTCACCTTCACGAACAAGGCTGCCAATGAGATGCTGGAACGGGTCGATCGGCTTACACGGGGCCCCGGCCGCCGACCTCTCATCGGCACATTTCACTCCACCTCCCTGCGCATGCTCCGCAAATACGCCGACCGCCTCGGGTTCAGCCGCTCCTTCGTCGTCTACGACACGTCCGACCAGATGACCCTCACCCGCCGCTGCATGCGCGAGCTGGCCTTGTCCGACGATGCCTTTCCGCCCCGAGGAGTGTTGTCGAGGATTTCGAAAGCGAAGAACGAGCTGATCGGGCCGTCGCAGTTCCAGAAGGATTACACCGACTTCTTCGGCGCGCGGGTCGGCGAGGTCTACCACCTCTACCAGAAGAAGCTCAAAGAATTCGACGCCATGGACTTCGACGATCTCATCGGCAAGTACGTGGAGCTGCTCACGAAGCACGACGACGTCCGCGACGAGATCCGCCGCCGCTTCCAGCACCTCCTCATCGACGAATACCAGGACACCAACCACGCCCAGTACATGCTCATCAAGGCTCTGGCCGGAGAACGAGGCGACGTCACCGCAGTCGGCGACGAGGACCAGGCCATTTACAAATTCCGCGGCGCGGACATCAACAACATCCTCAACTTCGAGGCCGACTTTCCCGGCGCGAAAATCGTAAAGCTCGAACAGAACTATCGCTCGACCGGAAACATCCTCGATGCCGCCACGGGAGTGGTGGCGCAGAACGTCCGGCGAAAAGGCAAGCGGCTCTTCACCGATTCCGGTGAAGGCGATCCGGTGCGCATCGTCACCTGCGAGTCCGAGCGTGAAGAAGCGGAGTTCGTCGTCAACCGCATCAAGGAAATGCGCAGCTCCCGGGCCCTCGGCGAATTCGCCGTGCTCTTCCGCACCAACGCCCAGTCACGGCCCTTTGAAGAAGAATTGCTGCGGGCCAACATTCCCTACACCGTCGTCGGCGGCGTGAAGTTCTACGAGCGCGCCGAGATCAAGGACCTGCTGTCGTATCTGCGTCTGGCCATCCGCCCGCACGACACGCCGGCCATCGAGCGGGTCATCAATGTACCTTCGCGAGGCATCGGGGCCACGACCGTGGCCGCGCTCGACGAAGCGGCAACGAGCAACGATGTCCCGCTCTGGAGTGTCATCGAAGGCGACCTGCCCTTCCTCGGGGACCGCGCACGCAAAGCCGTGCGCGAATTCCGGGAGATCGTCCGCGACCTTCAGAAGGCGTCGTCGAATTCGATTCCCGAGTTCATCGAATACGTCATGCTCCGCACCGGATACCGGCGCGTGTACGAAAACTCGCGCGATCCGCAGGACGAGTCCCGCCTGGAGAATCTCGACGAGCTTCTGAACTCCGCCCGGGAGTTTTCCGACAACAACCCCGGAGCGCCGCTGAGCGAGTACCTGGATTCGATCACGCTAATCTCGGACGTGGACAAATACGAACCGCAGAAGGGCGTGACCCTGATGACGCTGCATTCGGCGAAGGGGCTGGAGTTCTCGGTGGTCTTTCTGGCGGGGATGGAGGAAGGCATCCTCCCCCACTCCATCTCGCGGCAGGAAGACGACGACGTGGAGGAGGAGCGGAGGCTGTGCTACGTGGGCATGACCCGCGCCCGGCAGCTTCTGTACTGCATTCACTGCCAGACGCGGCGCATTCACGGCCAGTTCCGGGAGCAGAGCCCCTCGCCCTTCCTCGCCGAGATTCCCCGCGAAGCGAGCGAGATGGTGGCCACCTCCCGCCCGCGATCGTACGCTTCGAACTCAGGCCGCTCAGCCCCCAGCTGGCGCGAACGCTCCCTGCCGCAGCAACAGCCACGCCCCTACAGCACTCCGGCGAAACCACGCGCCGCCGACTCCACCTCGAGCGTGCTGTCGTTCTTCAAAGACTCGCCAGTAAAATTCGACCCCGCCGCCCTCCGCCCCGCCAGCGCCAAAGCGGACGGCGGCAAAAAAGAACTGACCCGCGGCGCCCGCGTCCGCCACGAGCAATTCGGCGAAGGCGTGATCCTGCGCATCGAAGGAACGGGGGACAGCTCAAAGCTGACGGTGTATTTCGAACGGGCGGGCACGAAGAAGTTCATTGCCAAGTATGCGAAGCTGGAGCGGGTGTGAAGGGGGGTACCCTGAGAACATATAGAGAGTTGAGGCATGCCCCATGAGCAGGTGCAGGCGCCGATGCGTTCTGGCTCTGCTTATGCAGACGAAGTGATCTGAGTGCTCCCTCCGATCACCCGACCCGCTCCGGCCCGGTAAGTACGGTCTGCCCCCTGAGCCCCGTCCAGCGACCGCGACTCAGCGCCTACGACGATGGCAGAACTTTGCGGCATTCGCGGGACGCGCGTCCACGAGGAACGGGGATTCTGTTCCATTGGGCGCAGAGCGTTGCCAGCGCGCGCGACCCGCTCTGGCGCCCCCACGCGACTCGGCACACGACGCTCGGCTCTGGTCATACTAGACCTTCAAAACAGGTCGCCCAACAACGAGGCCAAAAAGGCAACACAAATGAGAAGAGGAGAAACCGATGGCATCATTCTGTGGCAACTGCGGGAAATCACTAGCGCCCGATGAACGATTCTGTGGAGGGTGCGGTACGGCTCAAACCACGGGGACGGAGCAACCTCCGGTGGCGCAGCAGGCGCCGTTGAAGCCAGTCCAGACTACTCCCCACTACCCGCTTGCCGCGCCGGTGAAGTCCGGCAGTTCCGCGTTGAAGATCTTTCTGGTGATCGTCCTTCTGGCCGGCGCCGCAGTCGTGATGGCAGGAATAGGAGCGTTCTACTACGGTAAGAAGAGAGTCGCCGAGTGGCGGGAAAAGAACGGTGTGGCGGCGACCCTTCCGATTTCTGAAGCGTCCACCGGCTCGAACCGGCAATCGGCGACCTCGTCCAACGTCGGCGACGCCTTTCTTAGCAAGGAAGAGGTGGGCGCGATTGTCGGCACTCCCGTGACGTCGATCGAAATGTCCGGCAAAACAGATGCGACGTACAAGTTCGCCAATGTGATGATGGAGGCGTCCATCGAAATCGAGCGCAAAAACGACCCGTCGGACGCGATTCAGGACATGGAGGCCGCGCGGCTGGTGACACGCCGAGGCTTCGGTGGCAAGGCGGAAACCGTTGCAGGAGTTGGAGACGATGCCCTCTATGGAGCGCTCAACGTTCTTTATGTTCGCCGCAACGACATCATACTGACCATCAGTCCCCCCAACCTGCAGTATGCCGCCAAGATGGATCAGTACAACAATATGAAGGCGCAACCGATGGGGTCGGAAGGCCAAAGAAAAGCAATGGAAGAATTTACGGAACCGATGAAGGGGGATCCCGGGATGGCAGCGCTGGCAAAACCCGACGCCATGAGCGGCGCGGTCGACATGATCACGCACTCTGCCACTGAGGTCGGTGGCGAATACGAAACGAAAGCAAGATTGATGGCGCGACAGATGGCCGAAAAGGTGTTAGCAAAGTTGGGTTCTTGAGCGGTTGAACAACCTAAATGGGGAGAATCCATGGACAAACTGTGTACATCATGCGGGAAACCACTGCAGCCGGATCAGGCCTTCTGCAATCATTGCGGCACTGCATGGACCTCGGGGGCGCAAGGAGTACCGAACGCTTCCGGTCCGGCAGCCGGGCCCCCTCCGGTTGTGGCTGCACGACCAGCCGGAAAGGGCCCGGGCAAACTCCTGCTGGTCCTCCTCCTCCTCATGGTTGTGGCTGCTGGAGTTGCAGGATGGCTCCTCCTAGGCCGTCGGGCCACACGATCCATCGTCATGACATCCTCTTCTTCCTCGCGAACGACCACTACGGGAGCACCTCTCCCGCCTGGGCAGACGGCACCGACCACTACTGAGGCGGCGGCGAAGCCCCCAGGATTGCAACAAGCTCTGACGGGGCACACGAAGAAAGTCACCGCGCTCGCGTTTTCGCCTGATGGCAAGACCCTTTTCAGCGCCAGCAACGATGGAACGGTGAAGGCGTGGGATCCGCAGGCTGGTACCCTGAAGCAAACGCACGAAGAGCCGGGTACCGAAGTCCATGCCATCGCGTTTGCCGCTGACAGCAGCTTCCTCGCTTTGGGAGCGGTGGGAGAAAATGGACACGGATACATAGCGCTCGTAAGCAACGGCCCCGCAGGCCTGGGCCCAACTAGCCGCAAGATCCCTGAGGACAACGTCAATGGGCTTGCTTTGTCACCCGATCACAACACGCTGGCCGTCGGAAATGACACCTATAACGTGGTCAAGATGTGGGACACCAACTCGGGAGCGTTGAGAACGCTCGAGGGAAGGGATAGCTCCATAAATGCAGTGGCCTTCTCTCCTGACGGCAAGAGTCTTGCGGGCGGCGGAGTGGGCTACCCGGTGACGATCTGGAACGTGGCGACCGGTCAGATGAAGCAGCTCACCGGACACACAAGCGACATCTACGGAGTTGCCTTCTCGGTGAATGGCCAGACCCTGGCCAGCGCGAGCCGAGACGGATCGGTCAAGCTGTGGGATCTTCGCACGGACAGTCTCATCCGGACGCTCGGAAAAGACGAAGCGAATGGTGACGCCGTCACCTTCTCGAACGATGGGAAGACCGTGGCCGTCACGTTAGGGGAAGATGTAAAACTGTGGAACGTGCAGACTGGTACCCTCGAGCAGGCGATAACCGGTGAGGCGGGGTCGCCCGCTGTCGAAGTCCTCGTCTTCGCGCCAGATGACAAAACGATCGCAACCGGCTACATGGACGGTAGCGTGAAGATCTGGAGCGTCGATCGAGCAAAGTGAATTTCGTTCGAGCAGAGGAGGAGCACCTATTTTCGGTCAGGTCGGAAGTTAGAAGTAAGAAAGGCTTTCAGTTTCGACCTGACCGGCTGACGTTCTTCATCCTATTGATTGTCCGGTCTCACCAAAACTTGTCACAGACCGGCGGGAAATTTGTTTGTATGTGGGTCGTCTGCCCGTCGTCACAGCTCCGGCATCAAACTCGAGAGACGTCGACGTTCGCGTCACCGCCGCCGCCGAACCTGGTTGCCTGACGGGCCTACCATTTTTTGAGGCGATCTCCTTGAGCGCATCGATATCCATGTGGCCTGATCCCCAAAAACTGATCCAAATCATATGCGAGTCTAAGGCCTCGAGACGAGGCAGGAGGACTCGCTACGGGCACCGGCGCATCACCGAGGAGCTTCGCTCGGCGGGCTGGATCGTGAACGGGAAATTCGTTCGTCGCATCTGCGCCGAGGAAGGCTTGAAGATCGTGCCTAAAGCACACAAGCGGCGCCGCATGGGCGGCTCAGGGACGAGCAGGATGGTGGCCGGGCGAAAGAACCACGTCTGGAGCTACGACTTCGTGTTCGATCAGCTCGAAAGCGGACGGCAGTTGAAGATCCTTCCCGTGGTGGACAACTACACGCGCGAGTGTCTGGCCATTCTCGTGGCTCACAACATCACGGCCCGGGATGTCATCGAGCTGCTGGAACGATTGATCTCCGAGTATGGGCCACCCGAGTTTCTGCGCTCAGACAACGGGCCGGAGTTCATCGCCCGCCAGCTCCGACAGTGGCTCGCCTCGCGGAAGATCGCCACGGACTTCATCGAGCCGGGCAGCCCCTGGCAGAATGCTTTCAGCGAATCGTTCAACAGCCGGTTCCTCGACGAGTTGCTCAATGCCGAGGTCTTCACCTCACTGCTGGAGGCGCGCCTGCTCATCGAGGAGCATCGCCTCTACTACAATACGATGCGTCGTCACTGCTCGCTCGGATATCTCACTCCCCGCGAGTTCGCATTGCTTCCGGAGAGACGAAAGACAAAAGCTTCAGGGAAGGAGAAAACAAAAACCGCGGACGCCAACCGCGCCGCCTGAACGTCAACCGACTCTCATTGCAACTGGTACGAAATTGGGGATCACGCCAGGGATCACGTCGCTACCATGAAATGACTCGATCGGTACGGGTTCGGTGGGTATAGGTTGCGCGAACACCACGGCAACGGATGCGAGAAACCACACAATACCCAAGCCACACTCCGCATAGATTCCGTCGAATTTGGTCATTTCGAAATCGATACTAACGCAGTTACAGACGATCCAAGCGTTCGCGCTGTTCTTCGCCGCCGGTCATGAACGTTTCCATCCCGAGCAGTACGTTTAACCCTAAGCCGCCACCACCCGGGCCGTGTTGAACAGATCCAGTGGCATAGAACGGTGGAGTCGCCAGAGGATAGCCATAGGACGGCTGCCTGTGTGCTGGGTATAGGTCGCGGGCCCGAGGAGAGTGAAGGGGAGTGTGCGCGTGCCGTCCTTGTTGCGAGGCCGAACCAGAAGGACCACGTTGGATCCTCGTTCCTGGTGATGGATGTAGCGCTGTCCAGTGGGGCTACCCTCACTCGTCGTGGATTGCGACTCCCAGTGAAATACGTCGGGCGAGACAGCGTAGTCGCGGTATCGCGTTGACGGTGAATAGTATCGATCGCTCTTTTCCAGGGTGATGAAGAAGTAGTCCGTATTCGTGGCCGCATCCCAGAGCGGCCCTTCACGGTGCTCGCGTCGGCGCGCAAGCGTCGAGAGCCCGATCGCTGAGAGAACGTCGTCTCGGCTGTAGCGCGCGTGAACCGAAAGAGGAACGTCACCGAAGACCACAGCCGGAAGTTCGGTCGCCAGCGGAATCGTCAGATGCGCGGCCCGGTCGTCGAGGACCCCCAGTAGTTGACGCAGCTCTTCTCTCACCGATGGCAGCTGCCAAAGCCGATGCACGGCTACGTGGAAATCTGTCTCGTTTGGAAGAAGTGCCAGCAGTAATGCCTCAACGATGCGGCGATCGGAAGGGGAGAGCGAGTCACTTTGCGGCGGCTCATGGCGCTGAAGCAGCTGCTGAAGCAGCGTCAAGCGTCGTACTTCATCGTAGTGCAGCAACCGAGGGAGCGCGTTCAACAGTGCTGATTCGTCATTGAACCGTTCAACCGGTTCCTCGGGAGCTTCGGCGATTCGAGGTTCGACAGGATCGATTCGCCGCGCTTCCCGCCGGAGACGCGTCCAGGACCAACCCTTCGCTCGATAGAGGTCCTCCGGCTCGAGCGCGCTCTCCGAAAGGAATTTGGCAAGCGAAGGAGTACCCTGCATCCTTCGCAGCTCATCAACAAGCGTAGAAAAACGGTTGGAGCCGATCGATTTCTTAAGGTTCTCCAGCACCACCTTCGTCGATTCGCGATCGAGCTGAATCGATGTTCCGGCAGGCAGCCATGGAAAGCCTTCTTCCACCTCCTTTTCGATTTGACGTCGGGAGGAACCGGTGATGGCCCGATAGCGGAGATCGAAGCGGAAGCTGCGATTGGCATTGCCAATAAAGTCCAGCACAGTCAGGCAGTCCTTATTTCGAGCGCGCCGCAGACCGCGCCCGAGCTGCTGGAGAAAAATCACGGCGCTCTCCGTCGGCCGAAGAAAGAGAACCGTATCAATCTCGGGTACGTCCACGCCCTCGTTGAAGATGTCCACAGCGAAGAGGCAGCGGATCTCACCATCCCGCAATCGCCTCAAGGCCCGGTCGCGCGCCTCGCTATCTGTCGTTCCGAGCACCGCCTCCGAGGGAATGCCAGCAGCGCGAAAGCGGTCGGCCATGAATTGGGCATGCCCCACACCAACACAGAACCCCAGGGCGCGCATCGTACCGACGTCATCGACCTTCTGTTGCAGGGCGGCGATGATCTGGACCACGCGCGCATCGTTCCCGGTGTAGACGTTCTCAAGCTCTTTCTGGTCATAGCGACCACCCCGTTTCCAGGCCACCTGCGAAATGTCCACGTTGTCGTGAATGCCGAAGTAGTGGAACGGCGACAGAAGACCGAGATCGAGCGCGTCCCACAGCCGCAGCTCGACGGCGATCCGGCCGTCGAACCACTCGAGAATCGATCTGCCATCCGTGCGTTCCGGTGTAGCAGTGAGTCCGAGCAGCATGTGCGGCTGCAAGTGGGTGAGAAGTTTGCGGTAGGTGTCCGCAGCGGCATGGTGGAACTCGTCGACGATGACTATGTCGAAGGCGTGCGCGTTGATGTCCGTTACTCCGCAAGAAGACAAGGATTGGATCGACGCGAACACATGTCGCCACTCATCAGGTCGATGTCCATCAACATAGAGCTCACCGAATGACCCGTCGCGCATCACCGTGCGGAACATGCTCAGCGACTGCTCCAGGATCTCTCTTCGGTGCGCGACGAACAGAAGCGACAGCGGCCGCGTGGTTCCGCTCCAGGGAAGCGGCTCGGCGAGATCGTTAAGTCTCCGATAATCGAGTGCCGCCACGACGGTCTTGCCGGTCCCGGTCGCCGCAACAACGAGGTTTCGCCAGCGATTGTGGCGGTAGCGCTCGACCTTCAGCGCCTCCAGCATCTTCTGCTGATGAGGCCAGGGTTCCACCTCCAGAGCAGTGAAGCGAATTGGGGTGTCCTGCTTCGTGCTCGCAATAGCGCGGTCGAACTTCTCGCCGTCACGCGACGGGTCGTAGCTTTCGTATTCGGGACTTTTCCAGTATGTATCGAACGTGGCGGCGAATTTCTTGACGATTGTCGGCGCGTCGATTGAAGAGAGACGGACGTTCCACTCCACACCGTCGCGCATCGCTGTGGTGGAAAGGTTGGACGAACCAATGAAGATGGTCGTGAAACCCGAATCTCGTTGAAACTGCCAGGCCTTCGCATGCAAACGCGTGCTATCGGTCTGATAGGAAACCTTCACTTCCGCGCCGAGTCCAACCAGCGACTCGATGGCCCGCCGCTCCGTTGAGCCGGTGTACGTACTGGTAATCACCCGAACCCTTCCGCCTCGCTTGACGAACTCTTTCAACTTTCCTTCGAGCAGCCTCAGGCCGCTCCAGCGAATAAAGGCAACGATGAGATCAATTCGGTCTGCGGATTCGATCTCCCGCTCCAGAACACTTCCGATGCGCGGCTCGCCCGTGGCGTTTACCAGAAGGTCACTCTGGGCCAGGGGAATCTCCGGGTGCCGAGGAGGACCGGGCCTGAGGGGATCGAACGGATAAATCGCTGCCAGCCGCCGTGGCGGTAGAGCGACTGCATCACCGTTCAGGCTGGCGATGATTTCGTTGCAGATCGTCGCCTGCACTGCCGGCCGTTGTTCTTTCGGAACTGCGAGCAAAGCCGTGCGCACGGCGTTGGCGACGTGCCTCGCCAGCAGTACGTCGGCGTCCGCCGGATCGAGCGGCTCTTCGTCCTTCCGGCGGTCCGCTCCCAGCTCGGACAGCTCGCGCTCGACGGCCGCCGTGATCAGAAGGTCGTACACACCGTCAGGTCGTTGGGCCATGCCTGGTCATGGTGCAGTGAAATGGTGCGTTGTTCAAGGTGGATAAGTCTGCGGCGCTTACCGCTGTGCCCCTCACCCTG
>JBDTRY010000150.1:0-9376 GCA_039931435.1 Acidobacteriota bacterium
AACGCACCACGCTCGCAACCCTGGTCCTCACGGCCATCGTTATCCTGCCCACGACCACAATGTTCGGCGCCACCCCAGCCACCAGCCCCGGGGTCACCCTGCCCGCCTATCAGACCATCAAGCTTCCCAACGGCGCGACCATCCTGCTCGCCGAGAAACACGATGTTCCCCTCATCGCCTTCACGGCCATCCTCCGCGGAGGAGCACTGGCCGATCCCGCCGGGAAAGAAGGAACGGCATCACTGACTGCTGACCTTCTGGAAAAAGGTGCAGGCAAACAAAACGCCGCCCAGTTCGCCGAAGCCGTGGACAGTGTCGGAGGCGTTCTGGGAGAGAGTGCCAGAGCGGAATGGATTTCCATTCGCGGAGAGTTTCTGACGCGCGATACGGACCTCATGCTCGGGCTGCTCTCCGATATGCTTCGGCGACCTGCTTTCGCCACAGAAGAGTTCACAAAACTTCGCGATCGCGACATCGATTCGCTGAAAGCGGCCAAGGATTCCGACCTGCGCTCGCTCATCGGCACCTACGCCAACGCCTTCCTTTTCGGATCGAATCTTTACGGCAGGCCGACGGACGGCAGCGAAGCTTCGCTGGCCGGAATCGAACGTCAGGATGTCCTGAACTACTACAAGAACAACTTCGGAGCTGATCGCCTGGTACTGGCCGTGGTCGGCGACTTCAAAGCGAAAGAGATCGAATCGAAACTGCGCGCCGCACTCGGCGACTGGAACAAGGCCGCAGCCGCAGCGCCGAAGGCAAAAGCCATGGCCGCGGTGGAAGGCCGTCGCGTCCTGCTCGTGGATAAGCCCGACGCCACCCAGACCTACTTCTGGATCGGCAACGTGGGCGTTCGCAGAAACGATCCGCAGACCCCGGCCATCGATCTGGCCAATACGGTCTTTGGCGGCCGCTTCACGTCCCTGATCAACAGCGCCCTGCGCATCGAATCCGGGCTGACCTACGGAGCCTTTTCCAGGAACGTAACTGCCACGGAGCCCGGTTCGATCGGCATCGCCTCCTATACCAAAACCGATTCCACCGGAAAAGCGGTGGATATGGCCCTGGACGTTCTGACAAAGTACGAGAAGGAAGGAATCACCGCCGACGCGCTCAAATCCTCCCAGGCCTACATCCTCGGACAGTACCCTCCGGACCTGGAGACCGGATCGCAACTGGCCGCGCGGCTGGCCGAGATCGAATTCTACGGATTGGGGAGAAACGACGTCGACGCCTACGGGCCGGCCATTTCCGCAGCATCGCAACAGGACGTGAACAACGTGATCAAACGGCTCTACGCCGATCCGAAGAATCTGACATTCGTCTTCATCGGAAAAGCGGAGGCCATCCGGGATGTGGTGAAAAAGTACGGCCCGGTGACGGAGATGAAGATCACCGATCCAACATTCTCCCCGAAGTAGACGTGAAGCATTTCCCCTCTCCCCACGGGAGAGGGGCCAGGGGTGAGGGTCTCTGTTACCGCCTGCTCGACGACGTTTACGGAGACCCTCATCCGGCCGCTTCGCGGCCACCTTCTCCCGTGGGGAGAAGGGAAGTTTTCTGGCATATCATTCGCTTGACTTACGCCTTATTACCGCCTATGGTTCACAGGCACTGGGGGCGTTATGTCGAATGCACTTTCCTTCAACTACCAGATCCCGCTTTCTCCGGAACCACCAGCACTTCCTCTCCCTGAAACGGCGGCCGTCCCCTCCCGGCTGAAGTCCATCCGCGACAACCTGGGTGCCGCTGCCTTTCACCTTTCCAGTGCAGCGGAGCTCAGTCGATCCCTGGAAAAAACCCGGCGTACCGAGCCCGTCCTCACCACTCTTACCGGAATCGATCAACTCCTCGGCGGCGGACTCTCCCGCGGCAAACTCACCGAGATTGCAGGCAACCGTTCCGGTGGCCGCTTCTCCGCCATCATCGCCACCGTCGCTGCCGTGACCAGCAGCGGCGAAGCAGCAGCACTCGTCGACCTCGGCGATCACTTCGATCCTCAACTGGCTGAGGCTGCAGGCGTGGAACTGCCTCGCCTTCTCTGGGTCCGGCCGCAGCGGTTGAAGGATGCCGTGGCCTGCGCGGAGATGCTCATTCACACCGGATTTCAACTGGTGGTGCTCGACCTCGGCATGCATCCCGTCCGCGGAGCGAGAGTTCCGGAAGCAGCCTGGGTACGGCTGGCCCGTGCCGCAGAAGGAAGCGGAACCGCCCTGATCGTCTCCTCCCCCTATCCGATCAGCCGTACTGCATCGGATGCCGTGCTCTCAGCGAAACGAGCACACATTTTCTGGCAGGGCTCCGGACAGACGCCACGCATTCTCACCGGCACGTCTTCTCTGCTGACGCTGGAGAAACACCGTCATCGCCGTCCGGGCGGCATAGCCGGGATGCGTCTGCTGACGTCGGATGCAATCGGAAACGCACCGGCCAGCAGCCGGAGTGCAGTGCCTGCCGTTCAGGAAAGCGGCAGCAGTCCACTTCCCGCCCCTGTCTCCTCCGTCTGACATCCGCGCTGCGAGCCGTCATGCGTATCGCCTGCTTTTTCGTCCCCTTATTTCCTCTGGCCGCCCGGTTGCGGAGCGAGCCCGAGCTGACTGCGGAAGCGGTGATCATCACCGAAGGCAATGGCAGCGCCGCGCGGGTATTCGCGGCAACACGCAGGGCGCGCAAGGAAGGGATTCGTTCCGGGCTGACCCTGGCTCAGGCCCGCGCTCTTCTGCCGAAGCTCATCGCTCGCGCTCGCGACGCCGAATGCGAACGGACGGCGCAGGAGGCGTTGGTGGAAATCGCGGAGAGTTTTTCACCGCGCGTCGAAGATGCCGGCAGCGGGATGGTCTACCTCGACATCAGCGGACTGGAACGTCATTTCAAAGCGGTCCGTTCGCGGATGTCCGCTACCGCAGAGGAAAGTTCGAAGGATAAGGGCCATGCAGCGTGGGAGCACTCGCTGGCGCAATCCGCAATTCATGCAGTGGAACGTATCGGGTTGCCGGTACGCGTCGGCATCGCCGCAAGCAAACTGGCGGCCCGTATTGCGGCGGAGCTGCCGAAGTCCCCGACGATCGTGCCTGCCGGAAGCGAGTCGAGTTTTCTCGCTCCCCTGCCGCTGGCCCGTCTGACGCCAGAGCTCGAAGCTGCGGAGATGCTGCAGCGCTGGGGGCTGTCATCGATTGGAGAGCTGGCGCAGCTGCCCGAACGGGAAGTGGCAGCACGTCTGGGTGAGAGCGGCCGTGATCTGCACTGGGCAGCGAGGGGAATCGATCCGCAGCCGCTTCAGCCGCGGCAGCCGCTGCCGGAGTTCCGCGAAGGGATGGATCTGGAGTGGCCGCTGGTCTCGCTCGAACCGTTCGTCTTCGTTGCCAACGCCGCCCTGGACCGCCTCACGAAGCGGATGGAGCTGCAGGGATTCGCCTGTACCCGTCTGGAGTTGACTCTGCGCCTGGAGCCGGACGGCTTTCACAGCCGGGCCATCGATCTTCCCGCTCCGACGCGGGATGTGAAGACCCTGCTCACGCTGACGAAACTCGACCTCGAAGCCAATCCCCCGGGCGCACCGGTGGCGGGGTTTCTCTTCGTCGCCCATCCCGATCGTCCCCGCCGCGCGCAGCTTTCGCTCTTCGGCCCTGCGGCACTTTCCCCGGACAAAGTGGCCACGACAATCGCCAGAATCGCCTCCATGGTCGGCGCCGATCGCGTGGGGACTCCGGGAGTCGTCAACGGGCACGCGCCCGAGCGATTCACCATCGACGGCTACGATCCGCCACCGCCTCCGCCAGTGCGCCGCCAGCCGCGCCAGGGGCGTGGCCTGCTGGCCGTGCGTGTCCTTCGTCCCGTCGTTCCCCTGGAAGTGATCAGCACCCCAGCGGTTGCCCTCGCATCCATCCGCTCGCTCGATCCAGGACAGAAAGCTCTCGACATCCACGGCCATGTACGCGTGGCCTCCGGTCCCTGGGACCTCGAAGAAGCCTGGTGGTCGGACACGCCCACGGAACGGGAGTATTGGGACGTGGAACTGTCCACGGGAGGGGTGTACCGAGTCTTCCGCGAATGCGCGAACGGAGAGTGGTTCGTGGATGGAATCTACGACTGAAGGACGAAGCGAGATGAATGGAGAATGTTGAATGGAGAATGAGATTGAGAGCAGGTCATCTCGAGCGAGAGCGACAGCGCTGGCGCTGAACCAGGGTGAAGAAACTCTATCGCCGGCTGTCATCCTGAGCGTCGAGCGAAGGATCTCTTCCACCTTCCCGGTTGCCAGCCCACTCCTCGTTGAAGAGATCCTTCGGTCGCTGCGCTCCCTCCAGGATGACAAGCGCCCCATATGAGTTTCTTACAAACGAACGCAGCGATTGCGTCATCCCTCGCTCTCGTTCGGGATGACCTGGTTAACGTCTCCATACATTCTTAATTCGAATTTCGCAATTCTGAATTCTTAATTCGAAATTCTCAAATTCATCTCGCTCCAAAAACTCACCTCATGCCTTCTCCTCCCTCCCGCAACCTCGCCAACAACTACCTGATCTCCGCCGGTGCGCGGAAGGAAAAAGCGCGGAAGCGTTCTTACGGGCACCAGCACCGCAGTGTCCGCCCGTACGTGGAGCTCCATACCGCATCCGCGTTTTCCTTTCTGAACGGCGCGTCGCTCCCCGAGGATCTGGTGGAACAGGCGGCGAAGCTGGATCTCCCGGCTGTGGCTCTGGTGGATACGAACGGCGTCTACGGAGCTCCCCGTTTTTACAGCGCAGCGCGGAAGGCGGGCCTGAAAGCGCTGGTGGGCGCCGAGATCGTTCTGGCCGAGGCCCGTCCCCGGGATGGTTCCCATGGCGATCAGCCTTCAGGCCTGTGCCTTGTCGATGAAGCCCGTCAACCTGAACCCTCGACCCGCCTGACGCTGCTCGTGGAAAACCAGACTGGTTACCGCAATTTCTGCCGCCTCCTCACCGCCGGTGCACTGGGACGGCCCAAAGGAGAAGCGCGCTATTCCTGGGATCTGATCGAGGAGCACAGCCAGGGGTTGCATTGCCTGACCGGGGGCGAAGAAGGCCCTCTGGCCCACCTGCTCAGCAGCAGCGCTCACTCCGAAGCTGATCAACTTATTGACTATCTATCAGGCGTCTTCGGAAAACACCTGCACGTCGAAGTGCAACGCCACCATCTGCGGGCAGAGGAGCATCGCAACCAGGCTCTGGTGGAAATGGCCCGTTCCCGGCGACTGTCCATCATCGCCACCAACGGCGTACGCTATGCCCGGCGCGATGACAAGGAGCTGCACGACATCCTGACCTGCATTCGCCAGGGCACCACCGTAGAGAAATCAGGCAGGCTCCTGCAGGCACAGCGGGAGCGTTCCCTGAAGTCCGCTGAGGAGATGTGGAAGCTCTTCCGCGATCTTCCTCAGGCACTGGATGCCACCGCCGAACTCGGAGATCAGCTCGACTTCACGCTGGCCAATCTCGGCTACCGCTTCCCGGACTATCCGCTGCCTGAAGGGGAAACGCCCCAGACCTTCCTGCGGCAGATCACATGGAACGGGGCCCGGGCCCGCTTCCGTCCTCTCACCGCCAGGGCCCAGGCCCAGCTCGAGAAGGAACTGAACATGATCGAGAAGCTCGATCTGGCCGGCTACTTCCTCATCGTCTGGGACATCGTGCAGTTCTGCCAGCGCGAAAGAATTCTGGTGCAGGGACGGGGGTCGGCGGCGAACAGCGCGGTCTGTTACGCACTGTCCATTACCGCAGTCGATCCCGTGAAGATGGAGCTTCTCTTCGAACGATTTCTTTCCGAGGAGCGCGGAGAGTGGCCGGACATCGACCTCGATCTTCCTTCCGGGGATCAGCGTGAAAAAGTCATCCAGCACGTCTACCAGACTTACGGCGTGCACGGCGCAGCCATGACCGCGAACGTGATCACCTATCGTGACCGTTCGGCGGCGCGCGAAGTAGGCAAGGCTCTCGGGTTTTCCCCCGAGCAGGTGGACCGCTTTGCAAAACAGATCAGCACCTGGAGTTTCGGAGAGATTCGTGAGCGCGCCGACTCGCTGCCCGGCCAGGCCGCTGAAGCCGGGTTGCAGGTCGAGGATGTACGTGTCCGCCATCTTCTCCGGCTCTGGATGCAGATTCAGAATCTTCCCCGTCACCTCGGGCAGCATTCCGGAGGGATGGTCATGGCCCGGGGGCGGCTGGATGAAGTGGTGCCGTTGGAGCCGGCCTCCATGCCCGGGCGCGTGGTCATTCAATGGGACAAGGACGATTGCGCGGACCTGGGGTTGATCAAGGTCGATCTGCTCGGCCTGGGAATGCTGGCGGCAATCGAAGAGGCCATTCCCCTGATCAAAGCGAAGGAGGGCGTGGACGTCGATCTCGCCCATCTTCCCGAGGAAGATCCGCTCGTTTACAAAATGCTCAACGAAGCGGATACGGTCGGACTCTTCCAGGTGGAGAGCCGCGCGCAGATGGCCAGCCTCCCCCGTCACGCCCCGAAGGTTTTCTACGACATCGTCGTGCAGGTGGCCATCATTCGCCCGGGGCCCATTGTGGGGGGCATGATCCGTCCATTTTTCGACCGTCGTCAGGGCAAGGTCCCGGTGGAGTACCCGCATCCCTGCCTCGAGCCCATCCTCAAACGGACACTCGGGGTGCCGCTCTTTCAGGAACAGCTTCTGCGCATCGCCATGGTGGCAGCAGGATTTTCTGGTGGCGAGGCCGAAGAGCTGCGCCGGGCCATGGGATTCAAGCGGTCCATGGAGCGCATGACCGACATCGAGAAACGTCTGCGCGATGGCATGCAGGCGCGTGGCATCGACGGAGCGGCGCAGGACCAGATCGTGAAATCCATCACATCATTCGCGCTCTACGGGTTCCCCGAATCGCACGCCGCCAGTTTTGCACTGATCGCCTACGCCAGCGGTTACATCAAGGCCCATCATCCGGCTGCGTTCTATGTGGCTCTGCTCAATGCCTGGCCCATGGGTTTTTATCATCCGGCCACGCTGATCAAAGATGCACAACGGCACGGGACACCCGCTCTTCCCATCGATGTCACCCGCTCGGGCTGGATGTGCCGGTGGGAGCCCGCGGAGAATACTCCGGACGGTGGCTCGATCCGTCTCGGTCTGCGCTTCATCAAAGGGCTGCAGGAAAAGACGGGAAGAGCGATCGAAGAGGAACAGGCCCGGGAGCCGTTCCGCAACGTGGAAGATCTGGCCCGCCGCTGCCGGCTGCGCAACGATCAACTGACCCGACTGGCCCATGCCGGTGCGCTGGCCCCGTTCGGACTGGGGCGGCGCGACGCACTGTGGCAGGCGGCGAAGGTAGCCCGGCGCGGAGGTCCGCTGCTGGAAGATGTCGGGTCGCTGGAGGCGTGGTCGGAAGAAGACGTTCGCCAGGGGCGTCATCCAGAATCGCAACGCGCGAGTTCCGTCGAGACCAGAAACAGAAGTCTTTCACTCACGGGCGATCCCTCCTCGCTGGCGCTCGTTCGGGATGACACGGTCGTTGGAGATGATACGGGTTCCCGGAACGAAACGATCGGTGAGAACGAGTATGGGCAGGATGACAACCAGGCCATGGCTCTGGACATGGTGGCAGAACGCTCGCCCCTGCGACCCATGACTCCTCTCCAGGAAACCCTGACCGACTACCAGACCATGGATCTCACCGCGGGAGCCCACCTGATGGAGCACTACCGATCCCAGCTCATGAGACAGAACATCGTTTCCGCTGCAGGTCTGAAGAAAATGGCCAATGGAAAACGGGTCACCACAGCCGGAGCGGTGATCGTTCGCCAGCGTCCGGGGACGGCCAAAGGATTCGTGTTCCTGACGCTGGAGGATGAAACGGGGATGTCCCAGGCCATCGTCCGTCCGGATCTGTTTCAGGAGAATCGTTCCCTGATCGTGGGATCACCCGGTCTGGTAGTCGAGGGAATTCTCCAGAACGAGCTGGGACAGCCATCGATCCGTGCCGAGCGTTTCTGGCCTCTGGAGCACTTCTCCGCCACGCCCAGCCACGATTTTCATTGAGCGGACGTACAATCAAACCGGGAAACAGCGGGGCCCGATATCTCGTGAGGCCGGTACCTCGTAGGGCCGCACGGCGTGCGGCCGGTATTCTTCACCCTACCCGCGAGGCCGAAAACGCCAGAGGGCAGTCGCCGTATAAAGTCCAGGAGGCAGCGATCTCGAACACTGCAGAAGAACAGCACCGCGAACCAGCGGAAATCGTCTCGATCGAGAAGCCGGGAGCAACCACCGCTGCCCACTCCTCACCGTCGAAGCCGGAGATCGCTGCCTGGCTGATCATCGTTGCCGGTATCCTCCTCGTCTTCTGGAAACACCTCGTGCCGGGGATCGTGGCCGGCATCGTTTTCTACGTGCTGCTCGACGGGACGGCCAGATTCCTGGCCAAGCGCGTTTCGCGCTCCGCGGTACGTCCCCTGGCCCTTCTGGTCAGTGCCACGGTGGGAACGGCACTGGTCACGGGAGCCGTCGCCCTGATCATGGCCATCATCCGCGTGCAGCTCAGGAACATTCCGGCGCTGATGAACCGCATGGCGGAGACTTTGGAGTCCACGCGCACTCTGCTCATCAGCGTGGGCGGCTACGCACTGTTCCCCGACGCGCTGCGAGATGCCGAAGACCTGAAGATTCTCGTGGTCACCTGGTTGAAGGCGCACGCGGGCGTACTGGGAATCGCCACGGAGAGTGTGGGCATGGCCCTGGTCCACGTGATCATGGGCGTTCTGCTGGGGACGATGGTATTTCTCAGTCACCGCCGGGCTCGTGAGCTCGCGTCCGGAGGTCCGCTGGCCCGACATCTGGTGACGAAAATCAACCGGCTCACGCACGCCTTCACGCAGGTCGTCTTCGCCCAGGTGACGATCTCCACCCTGAACACATCGCTCACGGCCATCTACCTGCTCGTCATCCTTCCACTGGCCGGCGTTCACCTGCCATTCCCCATGACCATCATTTTCATCACCTTCGTGGCCGGGCTGATTCCCGTTCTGGGAAACCTCATCTCCAACTCCGTGATCGTCATCGTCTCCCTGGGGATCTCTATGGGGATGGCTATCGCCTCGCTGGTTTTCCTGGTGGTGATCCACAAGCTGGAGTACATCGTCAACTCACGGATCGTTGGCTCGAGGACCGGTTCGGACATCTGGGAGATCCTGCTGGCGATCATCATCGGAGAAGCGGCGTTCGGAGTTCAGGGAATCATCCTGGCGCCGGTGATCTACACCTTCGCCAAACGGGAACTGCGCGACTGGCACATGGTCTGAGAAGGCGGGGAACACCAGCATCAATGCCGCCGGTACCGCCATACCGGGGTGGGCGGCGCGGGACGCCGCCCTGCCAGACGCCTGGAAGGCGTCG
>JBDTRY010000151.1:0-9374 GCA_039931435.1 Acidobacteriota bacterium
CGGAGAGCCGGATGCGGGAGATCCGCCCGTCCGGTTCGGAGGGAGGGGGAGGCCGGTCACAGGCCTCCTCCTACCCCTAATCTCTTTGCCATTTCTGCTCTCGAATCTGCACTGAATGCACCGTTCTCGAAGAATACCGGCCGCACGCCGTGCGGCCCTACGAGTTGTTGCCCGATTGGCGAGGCGGAACAGATCCTCCGCCCGGTGCGGATCACCAGTATACTTTCCGCTTCCCATGGCTTTCGCGCTCCGTACCGGGGACTCTCTCTCACATTTTCGAATCGTCGCACCGCTGGGCTCAGGCGGAATGGGTGAAGTCTATAAAGCGATGGACGACTCGCTGGAGCGTCTGGTAGCACTGAAGATCCTGCCCAACGAACTGGTGCGGAACAGCGAGCGGCTGCGACGATTTGTGCAGGAGGCGAAGTCCGCCTCGTCTCTCAGCCACCCGAACATCGTACACATCTACGAGATCGGAGAGGCAGTGCCGTCCAGCGGAGATGGCCAGGCGGCCGGGAACCCGCTCTACTTCATTGCCATGGAGTTGATCGACGGACGCACTCTCAAGGGCGAGATTCACGAAGAGCATGCCGAGCTTCGTACGCTCGTGGGCTGGCTGGCCCAGGTGGCCGATGGACTGGCTAAAGCCCATGCCGCCGGCATCGTACATCGGGATCTGAAGCCGGACAACGTCATGATCACCCGCGACGGCTTCGCCAAGGTACTCGACTTCGGCCTTGCCAAGCTGACCGAGAAACGGAACGCCGCGGGTGAGACCAATGCTCCTACGGCTGTCCGCGAGCGAACCCGCGAGGGTGCAGTGATGGGCACCATCGGCTACATGTCGCCCGAGCAGGTGCAGGGGAAATCAGTCGACCACCGCTCCGACATTTTCTCCTTTGGCTGCATTCTTTACGAGGCCGCCACTCGCACCAGGCCGTTCGACGGCGACTCGGACGTGGACGTGCTGCACAAGATCCTCCACGACAAGCCGCAGCCAGTCGACGAGTTGAACCCGAACGTTCCCACCGAGCTTCGACGCGTGATCCGACGCTGTCTGGCCAAGGACGTGGACCGGCGTTACCAGTCCATGAAGGATCTTTCCATCGAGCTCGCCGAAGTGGTCGAGGAATGGGACGAGCTTTCGGTCTCAATATCCTCGGGTAGTCACTCGCTTCCGGTGGTCCCGGGCACCGCGCCACGTTCCTGGCTGCTGCCAGGCCTGCTGGCCCTTCTTGTTTTGGTCGGAGCCTCGCTGGCATACGCCGTATTCCGGCTTGTCACTTCGCACCGTAAAGAAGCGAGCGCCGCATTCTCGACGATGAAGATCCTTCCGGTGACCGGCAGCGGCGACGTAGTTCACACGGCCATCTCGCCCGACGGCCGCTACATCGCCAATGTCCGGCTCGATCGTGCCGGCTACGGGATTTCTGTCTGGCAGGTATCGACCGGCAGCAACGTACAGGCAGTGGCCCCATCCCCGTTCGAGATATTCGCCATCACTTTTTCTCCCGACGGCGATTCGATTTATTTCACTCGCCGCGAGGAGATGGTACGAGGCTATTCGATACTCTTCCAGGTCTCCACCCTCGGAGGAACTCCAAGGAAGATTGTCTACGACGTCGATTCGCCACCCGGGTTTTCACCTGACGGGCAGAGGATTGTGTACGAGCGGGGGAATCCTCCTTCTGGAGAGGGCTACGTGATGACGGCGAAGCTCGACGGGTCAGACGAACGCAAGTTGGCCACACTTCGATATCCGAAGCGATTCGGCAACGTCGCGGCCAAGTGGTCACCGGATGGAAAGCAGATTGCCATCTTCACGCTCGACAGTGCTCTACCCATCGGGCGTCTGGTACTCATCGACTCCGCAACCGGCTCCCTGACGGAGCTTGGGACAAGCACTTTCTGGTTCCCGAGCGGTCTGGCCTGGGTTCCCGAGGGAGACGCGCTGCTCGTGGCCGGTGGCAGCGCGGAAGTATCCCGGAGGAGTGGGCAGATCTGGTCCGTCTCTGTACCTTCCGGAGATTTGACCAGGGTGACCAACGATCTCTCCGACTATCAGGGTTGCTCCCTCACCCGCGACGGCAAGACCCTGTCGACGTCCGAGCGGGTCCAGAATTCGGAGCTCTGGTTCTGGACGCCAGGCTCGCCGGAGCCAACTCAGGTTTCTCAGACAAAGGGCACGTACGTTGCCGATATCACGACCTCCAACACGAACATTTATTACATGGCCCTGGTCCCGGGAGGAAACCCTGAAATCTGGACGGCCAACCTGGACGGCAGCGGGAACGCACGCCTGATCAGCGGAGACGCTGAAGTATGGGCGCCGTCCGCGCCGGCCGACGGTAGCTTCGTGGCGTTTCAGTCGCGGGCCGGCGGAAGAGCTCGGGTATGGCGGGCCGAGCGCGATGGATCGAACCCTCGACCGATCACCGACAGTCTGGATGGTCGACAGAGTGGAAGTGACGTCACCGCGGATGGTCAGTTCCTCCTTTACATCCCCGCGAATTCGGATGATCTGATTCGTATGCCGCTCGCGGGTAGCGGGAAGTCGGAGGTCGTCGTGAAGGGAGTGGGTGGACCACCGAGCGCCTCACCTGACGGAAAGCGTGTCGCGGTCCAGGTATGGGCAAGCTCCCCCAGTGACCGGGAATTGAGGAAGCTCATCGTCGTCCCTGTATCCGGAGGAGCGCCCGAAGTGACACTCAAGCCCGATGGTCAACAGTACGGCTGGACTCCCGACGGAAAAGCCCTGACGTTCATCAGGGACGACGAGAACGTGTCCAATCTATGGCGGCAACCTCTGGATGGTTCGAAACCAGAGCAGTTGACCCACTTCAGGAGCGGGCTGATTTTCAGCTATGCCTGGACGCCGTCGGGGAAGCTGGTGATGGGACGCGGCGAGATTCGCAGCGACGCAGTGCTGATCCGCAACTTCCGCTGACAGCGGTGAGGAATCCAGTCCTTCTCCCCGCGGGCGGGGAGAAGGTGGCCGAAGGCCGGTTGAGGGGCGTAGCGGGGAGCGACGGTCCTCGTACTGCGCGACACCCCTCACCCGGCTCGCCTTCGGCGATCCACCCTCTCCCCGCAAGCGGGGCGAGGGACTGTGGCTTCCGTCCTCTACTTCACCAGCTCTGTGGCCCGGTCAATCTGCGTGGCTGCTGCTTCGATGGCCGCCGCGGTGTCCCTGACGCCCTGATCGACCTGCTTCCAGTTTCGCTGTTCGATCGCCTCGCGGACGACAGGCAGCGTCTTCACCCCATATCCCGTGTACTGGCCGGGCGCGTAGATGAAGTGCCTGAACCATGGCCTTCCCGGCAATCCCTCACTTCGGCCAAGCGATCGTTCCACTCCGATCATGGTCTGATCGACCGCACGCTGGGTGGCATCAGTGAGCGGACGGCCGCTTCGTGCTTCGGATGCCTCCGTGAATTTCCGGGCCGATTCGTCCAGACGTTCTGATGCGTTCTGAAGCGGAGCGAAGTTCAGATGCGGGACCTCCGGCTTCGACTTCGGCGGGACGTAGGTTTCCGTCGGATCCGACACCGAGGCGTAGTAATTGGACTTGATGTACTCGTTCGTCCGCGCCGTCTCCTCGCGCATGTCGCTGCTCAGTTTCTGCACTTCGGCGACGTAGCGGTCGATCGTATCGGCGAGATTGCCGAACTCGAATGGAAGGACGCTGGCGTTCGCCAGCCGCAACGTCGTCCGCCCGGCGGTCTTGGCCAGGGCGATTCCATAGGCGAAGCCGGGATCCAGAAACCTGGTGTAGTGGGCGTAGGAGTCGTAGACGGAGTGGTAGATTCCATTGCCGTTCTCGCCCCCGTATCCGAGGTTGATCGAAGCGATTCCGAGGTGCTGCAGGAAAGGAGTGTAGTCGGAGCCGGAGCCGAGGGCGTCGATGCGAAGGTCCTTGCGCTTTGCCGCTTCCCGTCCATCGTCGCCACCATCCTGAACGACTCTCCGCGCCCGTTCGCGCTCACCAACGCTGATGTTCTTCTCAGGGTCGTTGACGTCGCGGGCTACCTCGTTGAGGAAACGCTCCAGCGTGTGCGACCCGGCCAGATTCACGAACCCGCGTCCGTTCGTATCGGAGTTGATGTAGACCGCCGCTTTTTTCTCCAGCTCGTCTGCATGAGTCTCGGCCCACTCGGTGGAGCCAATGAGCCCTGGTTCTTCACCGTCCCATGCCGCATAGACGATGGTTCGTTTCGGCTTCCAGCCCGTCTTTGCCAGCTCCCCGACGGATCGCGCTTCTTCCAGCAGAGATACCAATCCGCTGATGGGATCTTCCGCTCCATTGACCCAGGCGTCGTGATGGTTGCCGCGGATGATCCACTCATCCGGACGTTCGCTGCCGGGCATGACTGCGATGACGTCACGAAGTGGAACCATGTTCCAGTTCGACTCGACCTTCAGATGGACGGTGACTGGTCCCGGCCCCAGACGGTAGGAGATGGGCAGCCCCCCGCGCCAGCTCTCCGGCGCCATCGGTCCCTGAAGCGCAGCCAGAAGCGGTTGAGCGTCGCTATAGGAGATGGGCATTACCGGAATCCTGGTAATCGTCACGGCATCTTTGATGGCCAGCCGCTTTGCGTCCTTTGTGGCGCCTACGCCCGGTGTGAGCGGATCTCCAGGATAGACAGGCATGTCCTGAACCGAGCCGCGTTGTACACCGTTGGAGTTGCGATAGGGCCCTTTGGGATAGACGTCGCCCTGCGCATAGCCGTCGCCGGCCGGATCCGAATAGATGATCGTGCCGACGGCGCCATGCTCTGCGGCCACTTTCGGCTTGATACCCCGCCACGAGCCTCCGTAGCGAGCGATGGCGATCTTTCCCTTCACGTCGATACCGCGACGATCGAGTTCCTCGTAATCCGCGGGCACGCCGTAGTTCACATAGACCAGAGGAGCGGTGACGTCTCCGTCGATGGAGTAGGCGTTGTAGGTCGGGAGCTGTTCCGATTGCTGGCTGCTGGTGGAATCGCCCTCGACTGGCGGCTCGGCCAGGGATGCAGTGAACCGGGTGGGCGCGATCATTTCCAGGACGCGCGTTTTGGGAGTGGGAAAGAGGACGGTGAACTCCTCGATGCGGGTCTGATATCCCCACGACTTGAAGAGCGACGCCAGAAATTCAGCATTCTCCCGGTCGTAGTCGGAACCGAGATGATGGGGACGAGCGCTGAGCCGCTTCATCCAGGCGTCGAGATTTCCGGGATTGAGCTGCTGATCGAACCGCGCCTCGAGCGCACGCTCCGTCGCCGCCTCGGAGTCGCTGAAGCCCCGCATGGGCAGCTCGCCGGCAGTGGCGGAAAGGAGCGTGAGAGAGAGAACGGAAACGACGAGAATCGAAAACGTGCGCACGGGTGTCCTCCTGGAGCCGGCGATTGTATCGCGATCACGGAACGGCACTCGTTGCTGGATATGCGTCCGGGAGGTGAGGGTAAGAAACTCACCGTGGAGCCGTGTGACGTCGGCTCTTGAGGTTTACCAAGCGATGCTTCGCAAACGGGTCATTCCGAGCGTGAGCGAGGAATCTCAGAGGAGCGGGTGGTAAGCGCCCCAGGGATCGTGCCCCCCGTCCACTGGGGTCCCTCGCTCTCGCTCGGGATGACAAATTTGCTGCGCTCGCGCATGAAAATTCATGCAGAGTTTCTTCACTCTGGTTCAGCGCTCCCGCTGTTAGTCCGCTCAGGATGACACGCGCTCCACAATCCGTCTAAAACCCGTGCTGGTATTCGAAGGTTCATTTCCGTGGTGTCCAATCGCTGGCGTATTCACGCTATGTAGACCTCAACCTGGCGCTCCCGCGGTCCGTCGAACTCGAGAAAATAGATGCCTTGCCAGCGGCCTAGTTTCAGTTTGCCTGATTTGACCGGGACGGAAACGCTGACGCCGACGATCGTGGAGAGCAGATGGGCGTCGGAGTTTCCTTCGCCGTGAACGAAGCGTACGGCCGGTACCAGAGCCTCGAATGCCCGGGCCAGATCGGTGAGGACGTCGGGATCGGCGTTTTCGTTGATGGAAATCGCCGAGGTCGTGTGCGGTGTGAAGAGGGTGCAGATTCCATCGTCGGCGTGCAGTGATGCCAGCGCCTGGTCGACCTCGCCGGTGATGATTCTCATTTCCACACGCTGGCGCGTGTGCACAGCGAAGGAGTGGGAGCGCATCGAGTGATGATAGCAGCGGCGGGTCCGGGTCGCGTCGTGCGGCGCGGCGGGAGATTACCGCGGCGATGTCATCCCGAACGAGCCCAGCGAGGAGGGATCTTCCGCTCGTGTAGGGCCGGCTGTTGTTACACGCGCGGAAGATCCCTCGCTTCGCTTCGGGATGAGGCGTCATTTTTTGCATCATCTCTGCACGCCGCGGCCCCTCACCTGGCGCTTCTCACTGCAAGCGGGGCGAGGGACCGGGGAGGTGTTCAGTGCCCTTCGGTTGCGCCGCTCTCGATGCGCATTCCGTAGAAGGAGCGGTGGATGAAGAACAGGGCCACCATGAGAAATGCCACGGCCAGTGCGTAGGTCAACGACTGCCGTCCGGCGCGGACCATCTCCACGGCCAGCTCCACGGCAAGAAGGCCGAAGAGCGTGGTGAATTTGATGACCGGATTCAAGGCCACGGATGAGGTGTCTTTGAAGGGATCGCCGACCGTGTCGCCGACGACCGTGGCCGCATGAAGGGGAGTGCCCTTTTCCTTCAGGTCCGTCTCCACGATCTTCTTGGCATTGTCCCAGGCTCCGCCGGCGTTGGCCATGAAGATGGCCTGATAAAGACCGAACATGGCGATGGAGATGAGGTAGCCGATGAAGAAGAAGGGCTCGAAGCAGGCGAAGGAGAGTGTGATGAAGAAGATCGTCAGAAAGATGTTGAGCATGCCCTTCTGCGCGTATTTGGTGCAGATCTCAACGACCTTCTTGCTGTCCTCGACCGAGGCTTTCGTGGCCCCGGAATCGAGGTGCATGTTGTTCTTGATGAATTCCACGGCGCGGTAGGCACCGGTGGAAACGGCCTGCATGGAGGCGCCGGTGAACCAGTAGATGACCGAGCCGCCGATGATCAGGCCGAGAAGGAACTGCGGGTGCAGCAGAGAGAGCTTCTCCATGTTCGTGGTCAGACCGTGGGTGAGCATCATGATGATGGAAAAGATCATGGTCGTGGCGCCGACGACAGCGGTTCCGATGAGCACCGGTTTGGCCGTGGCTTTGAAGGTGTTGCCGGCGCCGTCATTCTCCTCGAGGTACTGCTTGGCCACGTCGAAACGCGGACGGAATCCGAAGTCGCGTTGTACTTCCTCCTCGATTCCGGGGAGCTGCTCGATCGTGGAGAGTTCGAAGACGGACTGGGCGTTGTCGGTGACCGGGCCGTAGGAGTCGACGGCGATGGTCACCGGGCCCATGCCCAGAAAGCCGAAGGCCACGAGGCCGAAGGCGAAGATTGCCGGAGCGATCATCAGTCCGGCGGAGAAGGTGGAGCTGATGGCCGCTGCGATTCCCATGAGGGCGACGATGGTGATGCCAAGCCAGAAGGCGCCGAAGTTCCCGGCGCTGAGGCCAGCGAGGATGTTCAGCGACGCCCCGCCCTCGCGCGAGGCGGTGACGACTTCCTTCACGTGCGCAGACTCGGTGGAGGTGAATACTTTCACCAGCTCGGGGATGATGGCACCGGCCAGCGTTCCGCAGGTGATGATCGAGGACAGCTTCCACCACATCGATCCGCCGCCCAGCTCGGGGATGAGGACGTAGGAGATCGCGTACGTGACAGCGACGGAGACGATCGAAGTGAGCCAGACCAGGCTGGTCAGAGGTGCTTCGAAGTCCATCTTGTCGGCCGTGGCGTAACGCGCCTTGGCCACCGCTTCATTGATGAAGTAGGAAATAGCTGAGGTGAAGATCATCAGGATACGCATGACGAAGATCCAGACCAGGAGCTGGATCTGCGTGGCCGGCTCGGCCACGGCCAGAAGGATGAACGTGATCAGGGCTACGCCGGTGACGCCGTAGGTCTCGAAGCCGTCGGCCGTTGGTCCCACCGAGTCGCCAGCGTTGTCGCCGACGCAGTCGGCGATGACCCCCGGGTTGCGGGCGTCGTCTTCCTTGACGTCGAAGACGATCTTCATCAGGTCCGAACCGATGTCGGCGATCTTGGTGAAGATGCCGCCGGCGATACGCAGCACCGCTGCGCCGAGCGACTCACCGATGGCGAATCCGATGAAGCAGGCCCCGGCGTAATCACCGGGAACGAAGAGCAGAATGAGCAGCATCATCACCAGCTCGACCGAGATGAGAAGCATGCCGATGGACATGCCCGCCTTCAGGGGGATGGCGTAGGTGGGGTAGGGCTTGCCCTTCAGTGAGGCGAAGGCCGTGCGGGAGTTAGCGAAGGTGTTGATGCGGATGCCGAACCAGGCCACACCGTAACTGCCGCCGATACCCACGAGGCTGAAGAAGATGATGATGGCCACGCGGAAGGCGGAGAAGTCGCGGAGCCAGCCGAAATAGAAGACGATGATCGATCCGATGAAGATTTCGAGAAGGAGGATGAATTTTCCCTGCGTGATGAGGTACGTCTTGCAGGTTTCGTAGATCAGCTCGGAGATCTCGCGCATGGAGCTATGCACGGGCAGATCGCGAAGCTGGACGTACATCACCAGACCGAACAGCGCCCCAAGGAGGCATACAAACAGTCCGCCGTAAAGCAGCGTGCGTCCGTTCACTCCTCGGAAATCGGACTGGCCGACGTCAGGGAGAATAAGCTCCGACTCCGTTCTGCTCTCCGTGGCGGACTTGGCTATCTGTGAGTTCGTGGCCGGACCGGTATTGGGCTGATCGAGCGGCCGTTCCTGTGCGCGAGCGACCGGAGCGGAAATCAGGCCGGTCAGGGCGATGATGATCAGCGCTGCAACGAGCGCGATCGCCACCCGCGTTCTGGGTTCGTTCATGGTTCCTCCGTGACGTCTTTCGGGACGTGTGGTGTTCGAGATTTTGTTTCGTGAGATTCGTAACGGGGTGTTCCCCCGGCCCGCGCTTCCGAGGACGAAGAGTTTCGCCCGGTCGGACACGGCCTGCGAGCCGCGCGGATTCTAACGGATTTGCCCGCGGATGTCTTCCGGGGTGGGTGAGACGGGGGTGTTTTGCCGGAATTGGCCAATGTTTATGCGGGGGTTGGCGCGTCGGAACACGCCGATGTCCGGCGTCTCTTTGAGCAACCGGGAAGGTGGAAGAGATCCTTCGCTCGACGCTTCAGGATGACACGCCCTTGGTAATGGTGTCATGCTGCCACACGGGGGCCGGCGTCGTTTCCCCGCTTCGAATGAAAGGCGCCTCGTCTTGCGGGGTCTGGGGAGCTTGTCATCCTGGAGGGAGCGCAGCGAC
>JBDTRY010000152.1:0-9336 GCA_039931435.1 Acidobacteriota bacterium
TCGAGCCCTTCAACGTGGGCAGGTACTCGAAAAGGTATATCGATCCCGAGAAGTCGACTGGTTCTTTCGCCGCAGGATCAGTCTTCGGACTATTGGCAGCTGAAAGCTCGCTGCCAGCAACAACACAGACGGAGAGCAGCAGAGCTAGTCCCGTTTTACGAACTGACAAGAAATCCCCCCGGGCCTGCAGGCCCTTCTGAAAGGAGAAGGCGGAGTAGTCAGGACGTGGCTGACGGAGGGTCGCGGCCGGAACGATGCGGAATGAACCCGGCGAGCTTCGCCGGCTTGCGTAAGAACTCACGGAGGATTGGTGCGCTGATGAGCTGGCGAAGGATCCGGGCAACGCCGGCATCGGAGAGGCAGTCCTCGAGCAGAGGAGAGAGGTCATCGCCGACATCGAGATCGCGCAGGGTGCGCATGATCGCGGCGGAGGGAGCGCGAGCACGCAGCTGCTCGAAGACCTCACTCGTATTCCAGGAAATGCCGGCGGTCAGTGACTCCTCGTCGATCCGGGATCCGATGAGATAGACGCCGCCGTCGACCGAAGGTCCGAGAACGTGGTCGTGAACGTCCAGGTGTTCGAATGCGGCGACCAAATCGGCGGCAGTAATTTGAGGAACGTCGACGGGAACTGCCAGGACGCGCTCGTATCCCATCGATCGAACGTCGGTCAGCGCATTCTGAAGCCGATCGGCGAAGGTCGCCCCTCGCTGCAGCAGTAAGTGCCCGCCTTGCATGGAGCGATCGGAGACCGTTTCCACGAGATCGGCCCCCGCGCCACTCGCGGCAATTGCCATCCGCCTTCTGATGAGTTCGAAGAGCCGATTGGAGCGGGCAATGTGCTTGGCCCGACCCTCGTCGCGTGGCGATCGGGCGAAGAGCAACACGCAGCTCCGGCTTCCGGTCATCGAGGTAATTCTATCGGCAAAGGAAGTGGAAAGGCTCTCAAAACAATGACGCGCCGGAACCTTCGAGACCAAGTCCGTCCCCGGCGTTACGTGCGCGGAGGTACCGGAAGGAGTGCGGTCGGTTTTGCTGCGCATGTCGGAAGATCTACGGACGGCCGGACGGATCGGATCTGTCCGGATACGTGCGTCCACGGTTCCACGGTCGAAGCGCCGAAATGTCAAATTGACGTTGCGCTGCAAAGTCCTTCATAGTTCTGAAACGCCCTCGAATGCGCCCGCTTACTTCGCACTGGCCGGGACGGCCGGAACGGAAGGGGCTGCGACCGGCAACCGGGCTATCGTCACATCGATGGCGTCCTGGCGCCAGTTCGCGGACGCTCCTTCGGCGATGCGCTCCTCACCGATTCCACCAGCGACGAGCGCTGCACGGATCGCCGCCAGGCGTTGCTTCGTGATGCGGTCTTCGCCGCTGCTCTCGATCGTCGCCCGAAGGCCTGTCCTGTCCGCAATGGTCTTCGCCAGGGCATCGATCGCTGCCGCGCCCGCGCTGGACACTGTCGTCGATCGGCGGGAAAACTCCAGAGTGATCCGCGCCGGAATCCAAACCAGCCGCAGCTTCATCCCCCGAAGGTCGAGATCCTCGGCCAGCCCCGCTGCGATCAGCGCCCGGGCATCCTCGCTGATGGGGGTCGGAGCGAGATAGGTCACCACCACATCGGGCTGCCCGGGACCGAGAACCACCGCGGCATCGAGGGCCCGCGCGCCGGGAGGTAATCTGGTCTTTTCGATTCGTGTCACGGCCTCCTGGGAGATGCGGGTCAACTGAACGCCGATCGATTCCGGTGGCGGCGCTGCTGCCGGCTCGGGATCCTTTTTCCCCCTGGCTACCTGGTATGTCGAGGTGGGGATTTCCACGATAGAGAGCTCGATCTCCTGCGGTCTTCTGCCGAGTTCTCTGGCCAGCGATCTCAGATAGGTCTCCCGCTCCAGGGGCGTGATGCTTTCGCTGACGAAGGCGCGAATGGTGAGGGCCACCTTCTGGTCATGGGCGGCAGCGTCGAGGCGCTCGATATAGGAGCGAGCCGCCCCCGAGCGGGTCGTTCCGAACAATGCCTCCCAGTCCGCAGTGGCCGCGCGCTGCACTCGATTCAGCTGCTGGCGCTGGTGAATCTCCAACGACATAGCATCGAAGGAGCGTTTCAAAGGAACGAACACCACGACCAAGAGACCGGCCACCAGTAGAAGCCGGGCCGGAAGACTGCCGATCTTCTCCAGATCGACCGGCAGAACCCTATCGAATGCCCGCTGAAACCTCGCTACCTCCGGGTCGGTGTGTCGCCATTCCCGGATCCGGGCCCGAACCGCGGGCGGATCGATGTGCAGCATCATGAACACCACCATGGAGGAGAAGGTGATGGCGATGAGATTCGTCAGGAAGAGCAGCCCTCCCCCACGCAGCACGGCGATTCCCTGCACGCGGTCTACCGTGAGCAGAACGCCCACTCCGTAGCCTGCCACACAGAGAGGAGGCATGAGCGCAACGGCGATGGCCGCGCCGGGGATAGATGTGGCCACCCCGCGAAGACTCTTGCAGACGGCCAATGCTCCCACTGCCCCGGAAAAGAGAGCGATGAAAAGGTCCAGCGTATTCGGATGCGTGCGCGAGGCAATCTCGGCGGTCATCTCCCTGAATGGCAGCAGGAACACGAGCAGTGTGGAGAAGCCGATGGCAGCGACGCTGCTGAGAAAGATGTTGTAGGCGGCGCGGATGGTGAGGACGAAGTCCCCGGCAGCAAGACCAAGCCCCGCGGACATGATCGGCCCCATCAGAGGAGAGATGAGCATCGCTCCGATAATCACTGCCGGACTGCCCAGAGTCAGTCCGAGCGTAGCGATTCCGGCCGACAGCAGGATCTCGATCCAGTAAGTGGCGTCTCTCAGCGTGGAGGAGGTCGCCACGCTGACATAGATCTCGAACTTCTCCTCACTGTGCAGACGGAGATTGCGCGCCAGCCAGTTGCGCCATGACGCCGGAGGTTCGAAGGCAGCATCGCGATCCCCGGCCGTCATTGGTTTATTGGACCACAAATCACGCTCGCCTGGGATCGCCGAGAGGTGGGTCCTGCCAACTCACCCGAGGGCGTATTCGCTCTGAACCAGACCCCCGGCGAGCTGCTTCGTATGCACGTGGCGCAGGAGAACGTCGTGCTGAAGTGCACCGAAAAGAGGAATGCCTTCGCCGATGAGGACGGGAACGCGCGTAATGATGATGCTCGTGATGAGATTCGAGCGCAGGAAGCGTTGAATGGTGATCCCTCCATCGACGTAGATGTGTGCAATTCCGCGCGCTTCCAGCACCGATACGATTTCTGCGGGATCGCCTGACATCCACTCCACAGATGCAGGCATCGAATCAGTGTCGGGTAGCGGGCGGCTGCTCAAGATGACCAACGGCTTCGTTCCGTATGGCCACTCCCCGAACTTGCGCACGACATCGAACGTGTGCCTTCCGATGACCAGCGAGTCCACCGTAGCCATGAACTCTTCATAGCCGTTCGGTACGCCTCCGTCAGTAGGAAGGAAATCGAAATCACCATTGGTCCTGGCGATAAACCCGTCGACGCTGATTCCCACGAACACCGAAACCTTCATCAGTACGCTCCCTCAGCCGATGCCCGGATCGTCGCGTGGTTGGCGTCGAGCTGCAAGCGCGGCGCGGGCGATCCTGCATCCCGGACGAACCGTATTTCGGCCATCCAACCGGTTGCCGGCCACGGCCGGATCAGGGTTCCCTGCTTCTGTTTCGCAGCACGACGTGCGCGACGGCTCTCTCTCCGGCCACATGCTTTACGTATTCGTAGCCCAGCGCCGGCAGATCGATCCCGTCCATCAGGTTCTCTCCCTTTCCCATGAGCACGGGAGCGATGGCCAGATGCAGTTCATCGATCAATCCAGCGCGCAAATACTGTCGGATCGTGGATACGCCTCCACCAAGCCGCACGTCTTTTTCGCCTGCCGCGGACTTCGCCTGGCTGAGCGCGGATTCGATTCCATCCGTGACGAAATGGAACTCCGTCCCCCCTTTCATGGAAAAGGGTGCCCGCTCGTGATGGGAGAGCACGAACACGGGGACGTGATACGGAGGCTCCTCACCCCACCATCCTTTCCATTCTTCGTCCGGCCACGGGCCTCGGACAGGACCGAACATGTTCCGCCCCAGTATCCAGGCTCCGTTTCCCTCCATGCCCTCGGAAGCAAACGTATCGTCGATGCCTGTTTCGCCATCGGCGCCACCATGCATCCGTTGCCACGTGCGGGTGTGAAAAAACCAGTCGACCAACTCCGGGCCTCGGACGCCGAGCGGGTTCTGAAGATCCTGATCCGGACCTGCCCCGTAACCATCAATGGAAATCGAAAACGTTCGTACGAGAAGTCTCGACATAAAAGTCCTTTCTGGCTTTTCGAGGCACTCTATCGTCAGGTTGCTGACATGACCATGCGAACCCATGCCAGAGGTACTCCGGCGACCGCCCATCCGGCCGCATGGAACTGCTGAACCGAAGCCCTGCTCGAGGTCTCCGGAAAACTCGAGGAGTTAGGAGTGATCGGCAGGTCTGATTCACACATAAGGCGATGCAAAATGGTAGGATTTCGCGCGACTTGACTGTCTCAGAACTGAAAACTTCATGATCGGAACCAAGCTCGGGAACCGATACGAGATCACGGGAGAACTGGGCCGCGGTGGGATGGGCGTGGTCTATCGAGCTCGCGATCCTCTGCTGAACCGCGAGGTCGCAGTCAAGCTCGTCCCCCCGGTGATGCTCACTGCTCAATCCGAGGAGCGGTTCCAGCGCGAGGCCCAGGTGGTGGCGCAGATGGATCATCCCGCCATCGTTCCCATCTACGACATCGGTCAGCACGAAGGCTCGATGTATTTCCTGATGCCTGTCGTGCGCGGTCTCAACCTGCGGGCCTTTCTTCACGAACGGACGCGCAGCCTGGGCGACATCATCGACATCGGCATTCAGGCCGCCGACGGTCTCGAGTACAGCCATGCTCTCGGCGTCGTGCATCGGGACATCAAACCCGAGAACATCATGGTGGCGGATGATGAGGGCTCACTGCGCATCCGCATCATGGACTTCGGTCTGGCCCGAGCCACCACGGATCAACGGCTCACCCGGACCGGAACGCTGGTAGGAACGGTCGCCTATTTCAGTCCTGAACAGGTAGTGACCAAGGACGTCGATCACCGCACCGACGTCTATTCACTGGGAACGGTGCTCTACGAGGCCATCTGCGGAGAGCCTCCCTTTACCGGTGAGATGCAGGCCATTCTCTACCGCATCGTGCACGAGAATCCCCGCTCGCCGCGGGAACTGGGCGCAGACATCTCGCCGGAGCTGGAAGAGATCATTCTCCGATCGCTGGCCAAGGATCCGGCCAGGCGCTACAGGACGGCGGGCGAGATGGCCGAGGCCTTGCGAACGCTGCGTGGGAAACTGCAGGAGAGCGATCGGGCCAGGGTCATCGCCCTTTCTTCGGTGATGACCGCGCAGATGGCACGCCCGTCCCTCTCCCCGTTCATCGGCCGCGAGAAGGAAGTGGCCGAGCTGCAGAAACGCCTGAACTCGGCCTCGGACGGCGAGTGCCAGTTTGTGATCGTTGCCGGCGAACCGGGCGTCGGTAAAACGCGGCTCGTGGAAGAGATCGAAAACCTGGCCCGAGCCCGAAAAATGCTCGTGCTTCACGGCCGTTTTCTGGAGCAGGACCGCACATTCGCCTACCAGGGATTCTGCGAGGTCATCCAGGAATTCTTCCGCACACGCAATGCGTCTGCCTCCGGAGAGCATCCCGACTTCTCGGACCTGGCCGCGGACCTCATCGCCCTCTTTCCCGTCCTCAGCGAAATCGGCGAACTGCGCGCGGCCGCCAGCGGCGAGGTCTCCGCACGAGGAGAGCCCAGACGAGCCGACGACCGCACGTACATTTTTGAGCTGCTGGCGCGGACCATCACCCGAATCGCTGGCGGGAAGCCGCTCGTGCTCGTCTTCGAAAATCTGCATTCCGCCGAGCTTTCCCTCGACGCCTTGCAGTACGTCGTGCGCCGACTCGGACCGACGCCGACACTGATCATCGGTACCTACCGTCAGACGGAAATCGATAAACGACATCCATTGACGAAACTGCTGGACTCATTCGCGGACGATCCACGATCTCTGCAGATTGCACTCGGCCCATTCTCCGGTTCCGAACACCGGCGCTTCATCGAGAGCATCGTCGGAAGTTCCGAGCTGGCTGCAGGCCTTGCCGAGCGGCTCTTCGAGGCCACGGAAGCTAATCCTTTCTTCACCCGCGAACTCCTCCGCTCGCTGATTGATTCCGGGGGCATCGCCCGCAGCGACACGGGTGAATGGACACTGTCCGGCGAGATGGCGATCTCTTCCGACGCCCTGCCGGCAACGATCCAGCAGACCGTGGAGAAACGGATCGAACGCCTTCCCGATGACATGCGCGAGATCCTCTCCATTGCCTCCGTTATCGGCCGGAGCTTCGAGTTTCGTGAACTCGAGTCTCTGGCCGAAGGCAAGGGCGAACTCGATGACATGATCGACAGGTTCGTTTACGAAGGTCTGATCGAGGAGGAGCGGGAGTCTCGCGGTGATCGCCTGGCCTTCTCCAGTGGAATCGTGCGGGACGTTCTCTACGGGGCGCTGTCCCGTAGAAAGAGAAAGTCGCTGCATCGCCGCTACGCGGAGCTTCTACAGAGCCGGAACGCAGGACGTCTGGACCGAATCTATCCGCAACTCGTTCATCACTTCTCGGAAGGCGATGTTCCGGAGAAAACTGTCGAGTACGGACTGCTCCTCGCCCGTCGCTCACTGGATTCCTTCAGTGCCGACGAGGCCGTGAACGTTCTCCGCACCGTTCTGGAGTTTCTCGATGACGACGACTGGAATCCTCCACGTGACACAGAAGCAGAGGCGCGAATGCTCATGGCCTCGGCTCTGCGGCAGCAGGGGCAGATCGACGCCGCTCTGAAGGAAGCGGAGAGCGCCGCAAAGATCTTCACCACCGAGAAAATGGAGTCCCGTGCCTGTATCGCCATCCTCATGGCGGCCGAAACTGCGTGGCAGGGTCGGAGGGTGGAGGAGACGCGCCGCTGGCTCGATCAGGGAATCGAAACGGCGCGCAAGGCTGGTGAGGTGCAAGCTCTGATGTCGCTGCTGTCACTGGCGGCGACCGTGGCCAATCTGCGTGGAGACTATGCCAAGGCCAAGGGGTATCTGGACGAGATCGAGCAGTTGCGTCCAGCCAGCCCCGCCAGCGCAGCCGAGGATATCCCCAGCGGCGGAACTCTCCACGCTGCCCTGGCCAATCCAGCACCGGCAAGGGAACCCTCGCACATCGGATTCCTGGAGGAGGCGGAGGTTCTGGCGCTGGCCTTCGAACGTCTGGTGTCGACCGATGAGCTCGGACACCTCGTGCCCTCGCTTTGTGAATCGTGGCAGGTAGCGGCGGACGGGCGTTCCATGACCTTGAAGGTCCGGGACGGCATCCGTTTTCACGATGGCGCTCCTCTGAACGCACGTGCCGTGAAGGACTCCTTCGAACATGCCACGCGTAACGGGAAGCGGGACACGGCAGCCAATTCCGTGATCGAAGGCTTCGAGGAATATCGCAGCGGAGGGGCTGAGGAAATCTCCGGCATCGTTTTGCAATCCGATCTGGAACTGATCATCCATCTGAAGGAGGCGTTGCCGATTTATCCCGCCCTGCTTACCGACACCTCGTCCGGAATCGCCCGGGCCGCGCAGGACGGCACGATTGTGGGCACGGGGCCGTTTCGCATCTCCAGTCACAGCCCCTCGAACATCGTCATGGAAAAGAATGCGGACTACTGGATGCCGGGGATTCCCCGCCTCGCCAGCATCGAGTTCCGCGTTTTCCCCAATGCCTCCGCCATCGCCACAGCGGTACGCACAGGAGAGGTGGATCTGGCGCGCGATCTTCTTCAGCACGACCTCGATGACCTTCTGCGTGATCCACGCTTTCGCGCCGGTCTGAAGGAAACCGCGAAGAAGATCACCTACTTCGTCCTCTTCAATCACAACACGCCGCTGGGATCGAATGAGGCGGTGAGGCGTGCAATCTCGGGTGTGGTTCCCGTCCATGATCTCGTATGGCGCTCGCTGGGTCGTCTGGCGCAACCGGCCACTTCCCTTTTGCCGCCCGGAATCCTCGGTCACGATCCCGGCAGGCGCCGGCATGCCATCACCCGCGAGCAGGCCATCGAGTTGCTCCGTTCTTCCGGTGCTCCACTGCCGATTACTCTCCGGGCTGCCGTGCAGCCGCTCTACCTCGATCGCTATCGCTCCCTGTTCGACGGACTGCTTGATATCTGGTCCTCGATCGGAGTGAACCTCGAGATCGTCACTTCGGGTTTCGACGAATTCATCGCCACCTACACGGAGAACGAGAATATCGACGTGCGAATTATGCGCTGGGCCGGCGACTACGACGATGCCGACAACTTCACTTACGGACTTTTTCACTCAGGATCGGGTCTCCTTTCCCGGTACTTCTCCACTTCCGAAACGGACAGACTTGTTGAAGAAGGCAGAGGCCAGAAGAGTCCTTCGGCACGGGAAGGGATCTACCGCCGATTCGAGAACGTGGTCGCGGAGTCAGGTACTCTCCTACCCCTCTTTCACGAGATCGATTACCGCCTGGCGAATCCATTCGTGCGAGGGATGCAGCTGCACAGCCGCTCTCCGTTCGTGAATTACGCAGAGCTCGGGAAGTCGGAACACGTCTCTCAGTCGAGCTCTCTCGCAGCATCGGGTGGGACCTTGCAGGTTCCCGTGCCGGGCGAGGTGCTCACCCTGGAACCCACGCTCGCCTCCACGGTTGAACAGAACGAGGTGCTCCCGCTGATCTTCGATACCCTGACGCGGCTGGGAGAAGGGGCGCGGGTGCAGCCGTGGCTCGCTTCGGAAATTACGACGGAACAGGGTGGCAGGAGATACCGTATCCGTCTGCGCGAAGACATTCGCTTTCACGACGGCCGCCGCCTGACCGCCCGCGACGTTCGGTATTCTCTGGAGCGCCTCTTCTCGATGCAGGAGAGCAGTGCCCGCTGGTTCTACACCTCCGTCAAAGGTTCTGCGGCTTTGATGAACGGAACCACCCGCGAGCTCGAGGGATTGCAGATCCTCTCGCCCTTCGAGCTCACCATCGATCTCGACCGTCCCTTCTCCGTGTTTCTCACGTTGCTGTCCTATCCCGCGGCGTCGATCGTTCCCGAGGGAACGGAAACGCTGGGAGCCTCGTGGAACGAGGGATGTGTTGGCACCGGCCCGTTTCGTGTCGTGCGCTTCGAGCCAGGACGGCGTCTGGAAGTGGAGCGCAATCCACTGTACTGGCG
>JBDTRY010000153.1:0-9326 GCA_039931435.1 Acidobacteriota bacterium
TTCGTGTTCTTGCACTCCGGATAGCCCGTGCAGGCGTAGAACTGTCCAAAGCGCGAGCGCTTGAGCGCCATCGGCTTTCCGCACTTGTCGCAGACGATCTGCTCTTCGCCTTCCGGTGCCGCAGCCTTGGGGCCGACCTCGCGGGTTGTCTTGCAGTCCGGATAATTCGAACAGGCCAGAAACTCGCCGAAGCGCCCGAACTTCATCACCATCCCGGCGCCGCAGTTCTCGCAGACTTCCTCCGTTTTGATCCCTTCACCTTTGATCTTGGTCATTTCCGTCCTGGCGCGGTCGAGATCACGGTTGAATTGCCCCGAGAAGTCGCGAAGGGCCTTGGTCCACTCGAGTTTACCTTCCTCGATATCGTCCAGTTCTTCTTCGAGGCGGGCCGTGTATTTCTCGTCGATGATGTCCGCGAACGATTCCTTCAACAGGCGCGTGACCATCTTCCCCAACTCCGTGGGAACGAACTTCCCGTCGTCCTTGAAGGTATAGTCGCGCTGCTGAATGGTCGTGAGGATGGCCCCGTAGGTCGATGGCCGGCCGATGCCGTTCTCCTCGAGCGCTTTGACAAGCGTCGCTTCGGTGAATCGCGGAGGTGGCTGGGTGAAATTCTGGCGCGTGTCCAGCCCGAGCAGTTCCACAACCTCTCCCTCGGTCATGGCCGGAAGCGCCCTGGACTCATCCACCGGTGTTTCTTCTTCCTCGACATCCCTGAACACGGAGAGAAATCCAGGGAAGCGCAGCACTTCCCCCGACGCCCGGAGGGTCAGGTTCTGATTCTGGATGTCGGCGTCCGTGACGTCGAAGAGTGCCGGCTTCATCTGCGAGGCGACGAACCGGTCGAAAATCATTTTGTAGAGGTTGTGCTCTTCTTTGGTGAGATAGGGAGCGACCTTCTCCGGGTCGAACTCGGTCGACGTCGGCCGGATAGCCTCGTGCGCTTCCTGCGCCGATTTCTTGACCTTGTAGACGTTCGGTTTATCCGGGAGGATCTCCGCTCCGTAGCGCCCGGTGATGTACTCCCGTACTTCGGCCAGCGCCTCGTCGGAAATGCGCGTGGAATCCGTACGCATGTAGGTAATCAATCCTACCTGTCCCAGTTCGCCGAGCTCTTTTCCTTCATAGAGTTTCTGGGCAATGGACATCGTGCGCTTCACCGGATACTTGAATCGCCGGTAAGCCTCCTGCTGGAGCTTGGAGGTGATGAACGGGGCTCCGGGAGACTGCTTCTTTTCCCTGCGGGTGATCTTCTCGACGGTGAACGTTCCCGCCTTCAGGGTCTGTTCGAGCTGCCGGGCTGTGGTTTCGTCCGGGACCTCGGCTTTCTTTCCGTCGATCTTGGAGAGCTTGGCGATGAAAGGAGGGGGATTGTTCGCCTTCAGCTTCGCCGCGAACGTCCAGTACTCTTCCGGAACGAACGCTTTGATGTCCTCTTCGCGGTCGACGATCATCTTCAGGGCCACCGATTGAACGCGGCCAGCTGAAAGCCCGCGGCGGACCTTGTCCCACAGGAGCGGCGAGAGTTTGTAGCCGACAAGGCGGTCGAGGACGCGCCGGGCCTGCTGGGCGTTGACCTTGTTCATGTCGATCTGGCCCGGGTTCTCCATGGCCTTTTTCACGGCATTTTTGGTGATCTCGTGGAAAAGAATGCGCCGGACTTTGCTTTCGGGCTTGTTCAGCAGGTGGGCCACATGCCACCCGATGGCTTCCCCTTCACGATCGGGGTCGGAGGCGATGTAGATCATGTCGGCACTCTTCGCCGCCGCCCTCAGCTCGCTGACCACTTTCTCCTTTCCCTCCAGTATTTCGTAGGTCGGAAGAAAGGTCTCCTCATCGACACCCAGCTCGCTCTTGGGAAGGTCACGCACATGCCCCACAGAGGCTTTGACGATGTAGTCCTTGCCGATGAACTTGTTGATGGTCTTGGCCTTGGCAGGCGATTCCACGATGACGAGATGCTTGGTCAAACCGATGCTCCTATCCTTGAATGAACGTTAAGCCAACCCCTCGCCCGGAATCCAATATTCCAGTGCCCGGGTCGCTGACCGCTCTCCCCGGAGGCCCGGCGAGCCTTCTCAACGGCGCGAAAAAGAGCTGCGCGAGAGGCGCCAACCGAAACGCAGAAGCCAGCTAAATGCCCGGCTCCCAGTCACTCATCTTCCACAACGAAGGGCGTTCAGTCAGCTACTTCTTCGTTGTACTTTTTCGTCTTGTTGTAGAGCGTCTTGTACGAGATGCCCAGGATCTCAGCCGCTTTCTTTCTGTCGCCGGAGGTCATCTGTAGAGTCTCTTCGATGACGATGCGCTCTACATCTTCCATGGGCTGACCGAGGGGGATGGACATGGCATTCCCGGACTTTTTCATCCTGGGCATTCCGATGTACCGATCGGGAAGGCACTCAATGGTCAAGGCGTTCCCGCGGGCCATGATGTAGGCACGGTTGATGACGTTGCGCAGTTCCCGCACATTGCCGGGCCACTCGTAGGCCGTCAGAGCGTCGATGAACTCCGGCTCGATCTTCTCGATCTTCTTGTCTTCGCTCTCGTTGAGTCTCTCCAGGAAAAAGTAGGCGAACTGCGGGATGTCTTCCTTACGTTCGCGCAGCGGGGGGACCTCGACCGGGAAAACATTCAGCCGGTAATAGAGGTCCTCTCTGAGTTTTCCGTCCGTGATGGCCTTGGCCGGATCCCTGTTCGAGGCGGCGATGATGCGGGCGTCGATGGCAATTTCTTCGTTGCCGCCCACTCTCCGGAATTTGGATTCCTCGAGGACACGGAGCAGTTTGACCTGCAGTTCGGCCGGCATTTCCGTGATCTCGTCGAGGAAAACAGTTCCTCCCTTAGCCATTTCGAAGTAGCCCTCACGCCGCTTGATAGCATTCGTGAACGCGCCCTTCTCGTGACCGAAGATCTCCGACTCGATGAGCGTGGGTGAAATGGCGCCGCAGTTGAAGGCGATGAATGGCTTGTTCTTGCGGCGGGAAAGCGTGTGAATTGTGTTGGCGACGATTTCCTTTCCCGAGCCCGACTCTCCGACGATGAAGACGTTGGCGTCTGTGTTCGCCACCATCTCGATCTCGGAAAAGATTTTCTGCATGGCCCGGGACTTGCCGACGAGATGCCCGAGAGCCCCCATCTTCTGCAACTGCCGGCGCAGCTCGAGGATCTCCTGTTTCATGAGCTGCTTGTCTTCGATTGTCTTCAGGGACACCTCCAGCCGAGGGAGGTCGACCGGTTTGGTAACGTAGTCCTCCGCGCCCACTTTCAGCGCTTTGACCGCCGTGTCGACCGAAGCATGTCCGGTGAGAATGATCACGGAGACGTCCGGATAGGAGTCTTTGATGCGCTTGAGCAGATCGATGCCGGATCCGTCCGGAAGCTTGAGATCGACGATGGCGCAGTCCGGAACGAGCCTGGACACGGAGTCCCAACCGGTCTTGATGGTGTCGGTGACCTCAACTTCGTAGCCCCACTCTTCAATGATGTCGGCCATCCCCGCACTGGTGGCGTGGTCATCATCGACGATAAGAACTCTCTTCATTTTTCCCCTTGCGGAAGCTCGAGCTTCAACGCCACTCGCCCGGCATCGTCGTTGTGAAGCGACATCGTCCCACCATAGGTTTCTGCGATGAGCCGGCCAGTCGCCAGTGACAAGTCAGGGGCTCCGGAGGCGTCAGTGTAATAGAACTTGAAGACCTTTCCAATTTCACTGTCGTCCGATCGCGGCTTTCCCCGGGCGTTGACCAGGAGCCGGGAACCATCGGGCAGCGTAACGGAATCAATTACTTCGAGCTCAAAATTCCGCGCAACTCCCTCTATGAACAGTTTCGAGAGCTGCTCGATTCTCGACCCATGTCCGGCCACATGGAACTGGCCGTCCAGACGGTGACTGACTCCCAGGCGCTGGCAATGCCCTCGCAGACTGGCCAGCACGTCGACCGCCCGGGTCTCCGAAGAGTCGGAAGGGGGCACTGTGTAGACGAAAAAGGCATCGAAGATCGCCGCAAGCCGTCGCAGCTCGGCTTCAATGGCAATGAAATGCCGATTGAGCTTCTCGTCGTCCGACCCGGGCATCTTCCGCACGCGCATGCGCAGCAGTTCCAGGTTCAGAACGGCGATGTTCAGGGGAGTCTTCAGGTCGTGCGCCATGTCGGCGCTCCGCTTGAAGAAAACCTCGGCAAACTCCTTTGTCCACCGCTCCATGGCTGCGATCCTACTATGAGCGGTGATCGAGGCGTCGGGGATCTTGGCGGAAGCGATCGAGGAAAGCGCGGAGTCTCGAAGAGTTCGGGACGCGGATACGATCAGTGCCCGCGGCTGGATACCTGGATCATGGCCAGCGACTCGTGCAATCTGGCCTCGACCTCCGCAAATCCCTCATCACTCGAGGTCAGCGAGGCCAGTTCCCGAACGGCCTCCTGGCGAGTGGCCTCAGCTTTGGCGGCGTCGATTTCTTCCGCGGCAGTCGCTCCCTGGGCAAGGACGATGACACGGTCCGGAAGAACTTCCGCAAAACCCCAGCGAATGGCCATGGCCTGCTGCTGACCGGACTGACGATAAGAAAGGACTCCGATCTTGAGCATCGCCAGAAGTGGCGTATGCCCTGGAAGGACGCCGAGGTAGCCCTCGCTTCCGGGGAGTTCCACCTCGTCGACGTCCGCCTCGAGAACTTTCCTCTCCTGCGTGACCACAGTGAGATGCAGACTCGTGGGAAGATCGGCCATGGGCTACGCCGCCTCCGTTCTCATTCGTTCCGCGGTTTCCTGAACGTCATCGATCGTACCCTGCATGTAGAAAGCCTGCTCGGGAAGGGCATCGTGCTTGCCGTCGACGATCTCGCGAAAAGCGCGGATGGTCTCGGCAATCTTCACGTACTTGCCCTTCTTCCCGGTGAACTGCTCGGCAACGAACATCGGTTGCGACATGAAGCGCTGCACTTTGCGGGCACGGGTGACGGTGAGCTTGTCGTCTTCCGATAGCTCGTCCATGCCCAGGATGGCGATGATGTCCTGAAGATCTTTGTACCGCTGCAGGATGGCCTGTACGGCGCGGGCAGTGTTGTAGTGCTCGTCGCCGAGAATTCTGGGATCGAGAATCTTCGATGTCGACGCCAGCGGATCGACAGCGGGGTAGATGCCCAGTTCGGAGATCGGACGGGAAAGCACGGTCGTGGCGTCGAGATGGGCGAAGGCCGTAGCCGGGGCCGGATCGGTGAGATCGTCAGCAGGCACGTAGATGGCCTGAACCGATGTAATCGACCCCCGTTTGGTCGAAGTGATCCGCTCCTGAAGCTCGCCCATCTCCGTTGCAAGGTTGGGCTGGTATCCCACTGCCGAGGGCATGCGTCCGAGAAGTGCCGAGACTTCCGACCCGGCCTGCGTAAACCGGAAAATGTTGTCGATGAACAGAAGCACGTCCTGGTTCTCAACGTCGCGGAAGTACTCGGCGACAGTCAGTCCGGTCAGTCCTACGCGGAGCCGGGCTCCCGGCGGCTCGGTCATCTGGCCATAAATGAGCGCCACTTTCGATTTCTCAGGACTGCCTGGAACGACGACACCGGATTCCGACATCTCCAGATAGAGATCGTTTCCTTCACGGGTTCGCTCGCCCACGCCGGCAAACACCGAGAATCCGCCATGCTGAAGGGCAACGTTGTTGATCAGCTCCTGAATGAGAACGGTCTTGCCCACGCCGGCGCCGCCGAACAGGCCGGTCTTACCGCCCTTCGAGTAGGGCTCGAGCAGATCGATGACCTTGATGCCCGTCTCGAACATTTCGATGGACGTGGACTGCTCGTCGAATGGTGGCGGTTGGCGATGAATGGACCAGCGCTCCTCGCTATTCACCGGGCCCAGGCCGTCCACGGGATCGCCGAGGACGTCGAGGATCCGACCGAGGGTCTGGCGGCCGACCGGAACCGTGATCGGAGCACCGGAATCGATCGCCCGCATACCGCGCACCATGCCGTCTGTCGGCTTCATGGCGATGCAGCGAACCTGACTTTCACCGATGTGGTTGGCCACTTCCACGACGACGTCAATGGGGATCTTGCCCAGCTCGAGGTTGTCGACGATGCGAATGGAGTTGTAGATCGCCGGCAGATATCCCTCTTCGAATTCGATGTCCACGGCCGGACCGATGATCTGCACAACCTTACCGTCGTGCTGCTTCTGGGGTTCTTTGTTTTCGGGCATTGCAATCTCCGATTCGGGCAGCCTGGGCCACCCCTTCATGGGTTCCTTCGCAGACGTAGCGCGTCAGTCGAGAGCCGCCGCTCCTGACACAATCTCGATCAGTTCCTTGGTGATGGAGGCCTGGCGGATGCGGTTGTACTTCAGGGTGAGACTATCGATGAGCTCACCGGCGTTCTTCGTTGCCGACTCCATTGCTGTCATGCGCGCGCCATGCTCGGCGGCAGCACTCTCCAGCAGTATGCGGTAGATCTGAAACTCCAGATGTCGGGGCAGAAGCTGGGAAAGAAGAACCTCAGGAGAAGGTTCGTAGAGATAGTCTACGCCGTCCCCATCGTCCGCGGGCTGCTCCGGCTTCAGGGGGAGCAACTTTTCAACCACTATGGTTTGGGCAATGATCGATTTGAACTCATTATAGACAGCATACACAGCGTCTATTTTTTCATCTTTGTAATCGTCAGCAATTATTGTGGCTATTTCTTCAGCGTGTCCTGGCGAGAGAGTCTGGAAGATGTTGATGGCCTGGAAGCGGATGTTCATTTCCCGTCGGCGGAAGAAATCGTTTCCCTTTCGCCCGATGGGAATGAGCTCCAGACTTTCCCAGGCGTGATCGCGAATGGCGTTCTGGGCGGCGCGGATGACGTTCGTATTGAAGGCTCCGGCCAGACCCTTGTCCGAGGTGACAATGAGCAGGACCACCCGTTTCTCCGGGCGCTGCCGCAGGAGCGGATGGTCCTGTTCGCCAACGTGATTGGCCAGCGAGGCCAGCACCTTTTTCAATGCCGCTGAATAGGGACGGGCCGCCGTCATGCGGTCCTGGGCCCGCCGCAGGCGTGCTGCGGCGACCATCTTCATGGCCTTGGTGATCTGCTGCGTGTTCTTCACGCTGCGGATGCGCCGCCGGATGTCGATCGTGTTTGCCATAGGCTCAGGCCGCGACTGCCTCAGGGTTATCGCGTGTGAATCCGTCTTTGAATTCGTTGATCGACGAGCGTAGCTCCCCGGAGAGCGCGTCGTCGAATTTCGGCGACGTTTCGATTCGCTGCAGCAGGTCAGCTCGCTCGTTGCGCAGAAACTCATGCAGCCCGGTCTCGAACGAGCGGAGGGCCTCCACGGCCAGGCTGTCCACCAGGCCCTGAGTTCCGGCAAAGATCGACGCCACCTGCAGGGACACGGGCATGGGAACGTACTGCGGCTGCTTGAGCAGCTCAACCAGACGCCGGCCGCGATTGAGCTGCGCTTGTGTGGCCTTGTCGAGGTCCGATCCGAACTGGGCGAACGCTGCCAGTTCGCGGTATTGCGCGAGATCGAGCCGCAGGGTTCCGGCGACGGCGCGCATGGCCCGGATCTGCGCCGATCCTCCCACGCGCGAGACCGACAGTCCGACGTTCACCGCCGGACGGACGCCGGAGTGAAAGAGGTCGGTCTCCAGGTAGATCTGGCCATCAGTGATGGAGATGACGTTCGTGGGAATGTATGCGGAGACGTCGCCGGCCTGGGTCTCGATGATCGGTAAGGCGGTAAGCGAACCACCGCCGTTTTCGTCATTGAGCTTCGAGGCCCTTTCCAGAAGTCGGGAGTGGAGGTAGAAGACGTCTCCCGGATACGCTTCGCGGCCCGGCGGCCTTCGGAGCAGCAGTGATATCTCGCGGTAGGACTGGGCCTGTTTGGACAGATCGTCATAGACGCAGAGCGCGTGCTGCTTGTTGTACATGAAGTACTCGCCCATGGCGCAACCGGCATAGGGGGCGATGAACTGCAGAGGGGCAGGTTCGGACGCCGAGGCGGTGACGACGATGGTGTGCTCCATGGCCCCGTAGTCCTCGAGAGTCTTCACGATCTGGGCAACGGTGGACTTCTTCTGGCCGATGGCGACGTACAGACAGATGACGTCTTTGCCCTTCTGGTTGATGATCGTATCGATGGCCACGGCGGTCTTGCCCGTTTGACGATCGCCGATGATCAACTCACGCTGTCCGCGTCCGATGGGGATCATGGCGTCGATCGCTTTCAGGCCGGTCTGCAGCGGCTCTTTTACAGGCTTGCGGTCGATGACGCCGGGGGCGATGCGCTCGATGGGATAAAACTCCGCGGCCTGGATGGGACCCTTGCCGTCGAGGGGCTGCCCCAGCGGGTTGACCACGCGGCCGATCAGACCGGGACCGACGGGAACGGAAATGATTTTGCCGGTGCGCCGGACCTGGTCGCCTTCGGCGATCTCGCGAGTCTCCCCGAGAAGGACGGCACCGACGTTGTCCTCTTCCAGGTTCAGGGCCAGACCGGCCACACCGTGCGGGAACTCCAGCAGCTCGCCGGCCATGACACGGTTCAGCCCGTAAACCCGGGCAATTCCGTCGCCGACGGAAATCACGGTTCCGACCTCGGCCACGTCCACGCCGCGATCAATTCCCGTTATCTGTTGACGAATAATCTCTGTGATTTCTTCTGCTCTTAAATCAGAAGCCATAGTGTCTCCAAATCATGAATCACAATTACTCTTCTAAAGACAATCTGAATTTATCGATCTGCCCGGAAGTGGAAGCGTCGTAGACATCGCTTCCCACCTGAGCCACGAAGCCGGCGATGAGCGAAGGATCCGTAACGATCTTCAACTGCATTCTCTTGCCGAACTTCTCTTCCAGCGCCGCTCGAAGGCGATTCTCTTCCCCGCTGTCCAGCGTGTGAGCCGTTCGCACATCAGCGACAGCCACGCCGAGTTGGTCGTTGACGAGTTTCTGCCAGGCTCCAAGCACGGACTGGAGGTCATTGATCCGGTGGTTGCGTACGAGCACGCCCAGCAGCCGCCGTCCGGTATCGGAAATGGCCAGCCGCTCGGCCAGTTTTCCGACGATGTTCAGTTTCGTCTCCAGGTCCACGCCCGGGTTGGAGAAGAGTTCCTGGAGGTCCGGGGCCCCTGACCGCGCCTTTTCGAACTGCTGCAGCTGTCCGATCAGCACCTGAGCCTCCTCCGCTGAGGGAACGATTTCAGCCAGCGCTTTCGCGTACGGCGTGGCGAACCTGCGGATCACGAGACCACCTTTCCGATGTCCTCGACGCTCTGATCGAACAGCCGGTGGCGGTCCTGATCGGTGATGGTGGCGGAGACGATCTGCCGGGCCCTGGAGGCCGCCA
>JBDTRY010000154.1:0-9263 GCA_039931435.1 Acidobacteriota bacterium
CTGCGCGTTCACCGCACGCTCGCCGTCGCTGTCCTGAATCTCATGCGCCAGCGCCGCCAGATCATCATCATTCACGAAGCCATCCCCGTTCGCATCCCCGGCCCTCGGTAGAATCAACTGATAAATCCCCGTCCCGCTGGCGAAAAAAATCTCACCTCGGCTGTTCTGCGCCACGTCGATCAGCTCGTCCGTTTCCCCACGGACCAACTCCAGCGGCTGCGGAATCGTCGCCAGATGAATGTTCGGAAAGTAATAGAGAGTCTTCGTCACAAAGGCCGTGACCAGCAGCCCGCCGGGCGCCATCGGCTTCGGGCCCTTCACGTAAAACACGCCGGTCGGCGCCACCGTCTGCGGGAACGTGTAAATCGGCGGAACATCGCCGCCGATCGGATCGTTCGTGCCCACGGTGAAGGGCCACCCGAGGTTGTCGCCCGAGGAGGCGGCATCGATCTCGTCGCCGCCGACGGGACCGTTGTCGGAAATGAGCAGCTTGCCGTTTGTGGGATCGAGAGCCATATCGAACGGATTGCGCAGCCCAAGAGCAAAGATCTTCGCCTCACCGTCGGGAGAGACCCGGAAGATTTTCCCCCCAGTCGACTCCGGCTCCTGGGCAACGAGGCCGCCGCCGTAGTCGCCGATGCCGAAGAAGATGTCGCCATTCGGAGCGACGATGAGATTCCCGCCGTGATGTTCGCTGGGACAGGGCCGTCCTTCATCGCAGACAAAGCGCACCAGCTCCTTCTGATCGGCCTTATCGCCTGCGCCGAGATTGACGGACGTGAGAATGTCAGCGCTGAGATCGGGAACGACGTAGTGCGCCACGATCTCGTCCGGCTTCGTGAAGGCGATGCCCAGCAGGGCAGCGTTCCCGATGTTGGCGGTGGGCACGAGAGCCACTCGCGTACTGGTCGTTCCATCGAGCCGGAAAACCTCGCCGGAGCGGCTGGAGTAGAAGAGCCGGTCCTGGTCGTCGAAAGCGATGGAAGTGAGAAACCCCTTCGCCGCGGCGACCTTGCGGACGGAGAATCCGGGCAGCGTCTCCGCGCGCAGCGCCGGCGTGAGCGTGGCCATGAGCAGCGCCATGAGCAGCGCGACGAGCAGTGCGGTGAGAAACGTTCGTTTCATGGTCGTCCGGGTTTGGCGCAACGGCCGCCCTTGTCTGCCGCTAGTGTACCGGCTTAGCCCGTCGCCATCGCCTAATGCGAGCGGCGCGCCCAACTTCGAGAACGAACCGGCCGGCCCGGGTATCGCCCCTTAACCCGCCGGAACAGAACCTGCAGCCGGGTCAGAGCGATGAGCGGCGAGACCCATTCGACAGGCGTGGAGGACCATGCGCCCGTCGATCCCCGAGTGCCGCTGGCGCTGGAGCGGACGTTCCTGGCCTGGATCCGGACGGGATTGGCCATGATGGGATTCGGCTTCGTGGTGGCGCGGTTCGGTCTGTTCCTGCGCGAGCTGGAACGCGTACGAGGCGCTGTCGTTCCACCGGGGCGGGGCATCTCGCCGCTTCTGGGCACGGGTCTCGTGGCCCTCGGCGTCTGCGCCGCTGCCTGGGCCGCGTACCGCTTTCGCCACGACCTCGCCGCCGCCGGCCAGGGCCAGCTCGCTCCGATTCGCTCGACAGTGGTACCAACGTTCATCGCCCTGGCGCTCTGCGGAATCGGCGCAGCAACGATCTGGTATTTTCTGATGGTGGCCTGACGGCTCGCGCGCGGGCGGCGTTGCCCTGGGGCGAAATCGGCTTGACCGCTCCCGGACCTCTGTAGATAATAACCGCTCTCGTCGCGGCCAGCGACTGTTCGACCGACTGGAATGAGCGGTCCGGCCACGAGGTTATGACGAGCGCTTCAGAGAGCAGCAGCCAATTGACGCGGGGTGGAGCAGTCTGGTAGCTCGTTGGGCTCATAACCCAAAGGTCGCAGGTTCAAATCCTGCCCCCGCAACCAATTCCGAATGAACCACGCGCCGCCTGAAGGGCGGCGCTTCTGTTTCGCCCCCCATGTCGCGCATCAACGGCAAACCCTACTTCGTGTACATCCTCTGGAGTGTTTCCGGATTGCGGTTTTACATTGGAATCAGCGAGGACCCTGTTCACCGCCTCGAGCAACACAACTCCGAGTCCGGTAAAGGCTGGACGAACCGCTACCGGCCCTGGGTCCTCGTCGCTACCGAGTGCTATCCGACCTATACGAACGCTCGTCGTCGCGAGATGGACCTCAAAGCGCAGAAGGGCGGCGCCGGATTTTTCGCGAAGACGGGTCTGGACCCCACGAGGTTCGGCCGGGTCTCATAATCCCGCCGAGCGGGATCGCAGGTTCAAATCCTGCCCCCGCAACGAATCCCATTTCGACAAACCCTCTGTCAATGGAGGGTTTTGGTTTTGCCGACCAGGGACCACTTTGCGGAACCGTGTAACCTCTCTAGGTGGCGGGCTGAGTTCACTCTTCGCCCGCCCGAGGTCACCGCTCTCCGTGCGATTCGCCTCCCCCATCAGCAAACGAGGCGCAGAGAGGAAAGCCTGCACGACTCCCGTCTCCGCGCACTTCTTACCAATATGGTAATCTTGGGTTCCGTTATTGCCTTTTAGGCAAGAAACTTGCAGTCCCAAACTCGTGACGAGATCAGCGCAGACTCCCCGCAAGGTTCGTTTAGTGACCAGAGTGAACCAGCTGGCTTCACCACTACCCCAGGCTGCCAAAGTGACGAAGGCCGCGACGGGAATCATGGGGTTCGACCAGATTACCGGTGGCGGGCTTCCCCGGGGGCTAACAACGCTACTCGCCGGCGGACCAGGCTCGGGTAAGACCGTATTCGCCCTGCAGTTCCTCGTGAACGGTGCGCGGAACGACAAAGAGCCGGGCATCTTCGTGGCTTTCGAAGAGACCCCGGCACGTCTCGTGGCCAACAGCGAGGGCTTCGGTTGGAAGATCGCGGAACTTCAGCGGAAACTGCTGTTTTTCTGCGACGCTCGGCCCACGCCCGAGCTGATCCAGTCGGGAAACTTCGACCTCAGCGGGATGCTGGCTGCCCTGGGAGCAAAAGCAAAAGACATGGGAGCGAAGCGCATCGTATTCGACGCCATCGACATCGTTCTCGCGCTCCTTCCGGATGAAACTTCGAGAAAACGGGAAGTCTACCGGCTGCACGAGTGGCTTGTGGCGCACGATCTGACGGGCCTCATCACCGCGAAGACCGGCGGAGATGAAAAGCACACGGCCGGCGAGCAACCCTTCGGATTCATGCAGTTCATGTTGGATTGCGCGGTGATTCTCAATCACCGCGTGGAGAAGGGAGTGTCGCAGCGCAATCTACGCGTACAGAAGTACCGCGGTTCCAGCTTCGATGAGAACGAGTCTCCATTCGTGATCGGTGAAACGGGGCTTGATGTCGCTATCGACCGCCCGTCAGACCGGACAGACGCGAACGTGACGAACGAGCGGGTGACCAGCGGTGTAAAGCGGATGGACACCATGTTGGGTGGCGGGTATTACCGCGGCGCCAGCGTGCTGATCACAGGGGTCCCCGGAACTGCCAAGACGACGTTGAGCGGTAGTTTCGCTCAGGCGGCGTGCAGGCGTGGTGAGCGGACGTTGTTCGTGACTTTCGATGCGCACGGAACCGAGGTGATCCGCAACCTGGAATCGGTAGGAATTCGGCTAGGTCGTTACGTGAAAAGCGGAGTCCTGCGCATGGTATCGGCCCGCACCTTCCGCGGCAGCGCTGAAACACTTCTCGTGCGCATCAAGAGTCTGGCCACGGAGCATAGAGCCCGTTGCATCGTGATCGACCCGATTTCCACGCTGGCCGGAACCGGCAACGTTTCCGAACGGCTGATCGACTGGACGAAGTCCGGCGGGACCACTCTGGTCTGTACCAGCATTCTCGACGAGATATCGGGCGAGATCAACCGCGGAAATCCGCTGCAGATCTCGACGCTGGCCGACACATGGATTCACCTGAACTATCTGGTACAGGCGGGCGAGCGCAATCGCGGCATGTCGATCATCAAGTCCCGCGGCACGGCACATTCAAACCAGGTGCGTGAGCTGATCCTCAGCGATGATGGTGTCACTCTTGCCGACATCTACACAGCGGGTGGTGAAGTGCTCATGGGTACGATGCGCTGGGAAAAGGAGAGTGCCGAACGGGTGGCCAACGAGGTCGCCGAAGTCGCCGGCAAGCTCAAGCGCGTCAGCCTCGACGCGGAGGAAGCGGTCCTCGAGGTCCGCGCCAAGTCGTTGCAGACGGAGCTTCAGGCCAAGAAGGTGGAGAAGACCTTGTTGTCGCGCACCACGGCAAGCCGCAAGGGAGTGCAGTCCAGAAGTCGAGTCCGAATCAGGGAGTTGCGCGGGGGTGATTCGGCGATTCCGGAGCTCAAGTGAAGCCCGTCATCAGCAAGGGCCGCATATTCAGATTTCAGCTCTATGTGGCTGGCGAGGGGCCGAACTCCCTTCAGGCGATCACCAACCTCAACAGGCTTTGCAAGGCACACCTGCCAGGGAGAAATACGGTCGAGATCGTGGACGTCTTTCGCCACCCCGATCGTGCGCTGAAGGACGGCATCTTCATGACCCCCACTCTTGTCAAACTGGGCCCTCTGCCTCTCCGCAGAATCGTAGGTTCATTGAGTGACACGCAGGCCGTACTGCAGGCTATCGGGCTCGAGTCCGCACCATGAACGCCATGCTCTCTCCCCCGGCTCTGGATCCAGCAGAGGAGATCTCTGTGCTGATCGCCTCACTGCACGACATAGAAAGGCGGCTGGAGCAGTTGACCGGAGGCGAGGTCGACGCGGTATCCGACGCCAGCGGACACGCATTCATGTTGCGGCGCGCCCAGGAGCAGCTCCGGGAAAGCGAAGCCGCCCGGCACGCCGCCATCCTCAACGCGTTGCCCGTAAACATTGCCTTGATCGACACACAGGGAGTCATCGTATCGGTGAACGAGACATGGCGGCGATTCGCCAGAGCGAGAGCCTTTCTGGATGCCGGATCGGGCCTGGGTTTCAACTACCTCGAGATTTGCGACAACGCGCGAGGGGAAGGGTCGCTGGATGCGCACCAGGTTGCGGCAGGAATTCGTGCCGTACTTGACGGGGGAATTGCACGGTACTCGTACGAATATTCCTGCGGCAACGCCGACGAAGTGCAATGGTTCTTGCTCACGGTCACCCCCTTGATATCGGATGACCGACGCGGTGGGGCGGTGATCAGGCACGTCGATATCACCGAGCAGAAACTATCAGAGCAGGAAGCAAGCCGGGCGCTGGAGCGCCTCAACGACGCACAGCGCATCGCTCAGATAGGCGATTGGGAATTCGACATTGCCAGAGAAATCGTTACCTGGTCGCCGGAGGTATTCAAAATTCTCGGGCGCGATCCCGAACTCGGACCGCCATCGACCTACGATGAGATTGCCCTGGCCTACGATCCGCCAAGCAGGGCACTGATGGCGGAGAAGTATGGCCTGGCGGTTAGTTCAGGCGAAGTCCAGGAATACGAGCTTCTGGCTATACGACCAGACGGCCAGCAGGTTCATGTTCAAATTATCGCGGCACCGAGCCCGGACGAGAGGGGCAACGTTTCCCGGGTCCATGGAACGATCCAGGACATTTCCGCACGCAAACGAGCTCGCGTTGCGCTGCAGGAGAGCGAGGCTCAACTGAAAGAGACTCAACGTCTCGCATGTCTGGGCAGCTGGCAACTCGATTTCAATAGCGGAACTGTTCTTTGGTCGGACGAGACGTTCGCCATCTTTGGCCTCAAATCGAATGTTGACGCTCCGTCATACAGTGAGCATGCGAAGCTGTTTACCGCGGACAGTTTCTCCAGGTTGGAACTTGCAATTCGCAAATTGAGGGAGCAAGGGACTCCGTTCGAGCTGGAGTTGGAGATCATCTCCCCCGAGCACTCTGGATGGATTCTGTGCCGCGGCGAGATGTCGCTGGATGAAGCCGGCATTCCTCGATGGTTGCGCGGCACGGCGCTCGACATTACCGAACGCAAGCGGACGGAGATCGCACTACGCGAAAGCGACGAGAAATTCCGCCAGCTGGCGGACAACATCACCGACGTCTTCTGGATTCGGTCCCCCGACATGCAGGAGGTGCTTTATCTCAGCCCGGCCTTCAAGCGCATCTGGGGGCGCTCGGTGGAGAGTCTGCTGGCCAACCCGGAAAGGTGGCTCGAATTCATCGTGCCCGAGGACCGGAAACGTGTGTGGAGCGCCTTCAGGGACTCGCTCCAGCGCGACGCCGCGAACCTGGAGATCGAGTATCGCATCGCACGGCCTGACGGTGAGGTTCGCTGGGTCTTCCTCCGCGGGTCCCAGGTCCGTGACGCCTCTGGGAATGTGACTCGAAACCTCGGGGTCGTGTCGGACATCACCGGGCGAAAGCAATCCGAGATTGCGCTGCTCGAAAGCGCGCGCGCACATCGCGAACTGGCCGGAGAGTTGGAGATCGAGCACGCGCGGCTCGTTACCGCGCAGAGAGTGGCCCAGATGGGCAGCTGGGATCTCAATCTCGCTACCCTGTCCATGATCTGGTCGGACGAGACCCACCGTATTTACGAGACCGACCCATGGGCCTTCGAGGCGACGTATGCGGGTTTCCGTGACCTCGTTCATCCGGATGATCGCGAATCACTTGATGAATCCTTCGGCCGGTCGCTGGCCGACGACTCGCCCTCTGCCGTCGAGGGGTTGCCGGTGGCGGAACGCTCAGCATACGCGCTCGGGCACAGGGTGCTGCTGCCGGGTGGCCGGATCAAGTTCGTGGAAGAGCGATGGACGGTGCTGCATGACGATCACGGAACGCCAGTCCGGGCGCTCGGCTCATGCCAGGACGTGACCGAGCGATGGCAGAGCGAGATGGCGCTCCGGAAACGGGACGAGGAATACCAAGGGATGGAAGCTCAGCTTCGGCAAGCCCAGAAAATGGAAGCGGTAGGAGAACTCGCTGCGGGCGTTGCCCACGAGTTCAATAACCTGCTGCAGGCACTCATGTCAATGGCCACCATTACCCGTCTGCGGGCGGGCGTTCCCGAGATCGTAAAGCTGGGTTCGGAGATGGAGACTCAGATCAGGCGTGGCGCCCGCCTTATCCATCAGCTGATGCTGTTTTCGCGGCAGACTCCGCTGCAGAAGACGGAGCTTGACGTCCAGGAGCAAGTCGACAAAACCAGCGCCCTGCTTCGCCGATTCCTCCCAGAGAACATAAGTATGTTGATTGAGACCTCACCAGAAAAACAGACAATCGAAGGGGATGCCGGCCAGATTCAGCAAATACTCCTGAACCTGTCGATCAACGCTCGGGATGCCATGCCGGACGGAGGAACGTTGACATTGCGCTCCGGCCGCGTCAGGGGAGAGGTCTTTCTCGAAGTGCAGGACACCGGCGTAGGGATGGATGAGGCGACCGTCATGCGAATCTTCGAACCATTCTTTACAACCAAGGCGATGGGAAAGGGAACGGGGCTCGGGCTCGCGGTCGCCTACGGCATCGTCGAGCAGCATGGAGGCCGGATCGATGTGCATAGCCGGGCCGGAGAAGGAAGCCGCTTCCGTATTCTTCTTCCGGCCGTCTTTCGCGAGAGTCTGCCTGTTTCCCAATCCACGAACGAACCAGAGGAGATGACAACGGGAGGTGGCCGCGTGCTCCTGGTGGAGGACGAGGAGGCCGTACGCGAAGGAATCATCATGTTACTGGAAATGATCGGATACGACGTGACCGTTGCCGTCAGCGCCGAAGAGGCATTGGTCGCATCGATGGAATCGCCACCGGACATCCTGCTGGCCGACATCACGCTGCCAGGGCTCAGCGGGCTCGCGCTAGGCGAGCAACTGTGCGATCGATGGCCATCGCTGAAGGTGATTCTGATGTCGGGCTATGCCGAAGAGCCGTGGACCGAGGGATCGGGCCGGCCGGACTGGCAGTTTCTGCAGAAGCCTTTCGAGCTCGCCGACCTGGCGCGCAAGCTGGCAGCGGCTAGGGGTGAGAAATCGTCTGAGAGTCTGGAGCCACCGGTTGCAGACGCGACGTCGCTTCCGGTCTCGTTAGCGCCTGCGATCCCGGGCTGGTTGGCTGAGTGACCAGACACTCTCCGTCATATGGCCGGATCCTGAGGCAACTCCGTGAAGCGAAGGGACGGAGTCAGGCAGACGTAGCAAGGAGCGTGGGGATCTCGCCCGCGCAACTCGCCAGGCTCGAAACAAATCAGCGCGGGCTGTACGTCGAGGATTTCGTCCGCATCGCCGAAGCTCTCGGCGAGAAACCGGGCAATCTGCTTCCGAACGACGCCGGCGACATCGCCCATGTGAAACCGCTCATCGATCGTATCGCGGCCGTGAAGCCCAGGTATCGAGCTATTGTCTCGACGATCATCAGCAGAATCGTTCTGCTCACCGAAGATGTAGCTTCGCTATCGGATCAGCTGGAGGAAGTCGAGACTCCTCGGCCGAAGCAACGGCCCAATAGCTGACATTGAACGAAGAAAGAACCGCGAGCTCTGGTAGCGCGACGGATTGCGCCTGATAAAGGAGGAAGAGCGGGGCTCCGGGGATCTCGAAACGCCGGTTCAGAGTGGTGGCCGGGGCTTCGTCCAGGCAGAGTCCAGCCATCCTGTCGCAGTGGCTGGCCGCACATGCACGCAGTTGCGGCCCGATGCCTTCGCCTCATAGAGGGCTGCATCAGCGCGACCAATCATGGCGCTTGCGAGCTGATCATCTGCGCCGAATGCTGTAAGACCCCCGCTCATAGTGATCGGTATGCCAGTTGCGGCCTCCACGCCGTGCGAGACCTTCTTCAAAAGCCGCCTCGCCAGGAGTTCTGCGGCTTCAATGGTGGTGTTGGGCAGGACGAGCGCGAATTCCTCGCCCCCATAACGCCAGAAAGCGTCGGCGCTTCTCAGGCTCTGAGTCATCAGTAAGCCGATGGAGCGAAGCACCTCATCTCCTCCGACATGGCCATGCGTGTCGTTGATCTTCTTGAAGTGATCGGCGTCGAGAAGCACAAGCGAAAGCGGCGTGCCATGCCGCCTTGAGCGGCTCATTTCTTCCTGGAGGCGACGATCGAAGTAGCGGCGGTTGTAGATACCGGTCAGCGCATCGATCAGCAGGGCCTCTTCAGCGACCAGTGTCGCCGCCGAAACGATATTGAGGGACTGACAGAGGCTGGCGATCACCACGGCGAACAACAGCGCCTAGGAGCCTGCGCGGCAGAAACGCCCGACCGCGAGAGAGTGGAGCGGCGAGTCCAGATTCGA
>JBDTRY010000155.1:0-9236 GCA_039931435.1 Acidobacteriota bacterium
GGATGGGATGGCAAAGGGTATCGGCCGCACGCCGTGCGGCCCTACGAGCAGCAGCACCGGTTGTGATTTCAAGATACTTTTGACACAGTCTCTCGCTCGGGATGACGGCGCTCGTAGTTTCTTTACCCTGGTTCAGCGCCCCGAATCCCGTTCATGGCAAGGTCCTTAGCGCCGCACCCACATCCCGCGGGGGGGACCAGATGCGCTCCGACCGAATACAGCTGCACCGCGCAGCCACGTTTCCCTCACTACTCCACGAAGCTCTTCCCCGAGGTATGGCGTGACCTTGTGGCGATGTTGAATGATTTCCGCGTCCACGACGAACGTCGATTCCGGAGACCAGATCACGAAGTCGGCATCGAGTCCCGCGGCGATCCGGCCCTTCCGATCGCCGATCCCCGCAAGATGCGCAGGGCCTTCGCACAGCCAGCGGGCGAGAGAGGGCAAGCCGATTCCTCGCGCCTGCGCGTCCGTCCACACCGCCGGCAGCAGAAACTGTGTCGAGGCGATTCCTCCCCAGGCAGAGGGAAAATCTCCGCTCTCGAGATTCTTCAGCTCTGGCGTGCAGGGTGAATGATCGCTGACCACCAGCTCGATCAATCCCTCTTCGAGTGCCTCCCACAGGCGCTCACGATTGCTGCCCTCGCGGATCGGAGGTGCGCATTTATACTGCGTGGCGCCATCAGGAATGGATTCGGCTGCGAAGTGAAGATAGTGGGCCGTTGTTTCCGCAGAGAGTGGCAGCCCCCGTTCGCGAGCGCGCCGAAGTTCCCCAAGAGCGTCCGCTGCGGACAAGTGCACGATGTGCGCACGCGATCCCGTTTTCTCGCACATTTCTGAAACCAGGCGGACGGCTTCGACTTCGGACTGCGCAGGCCGTGATTGGAGAAATCGGTTGTAGGATCGCAGCCCACCTCCAGGATTTGCCGATTCGATCGGTCCCGGAAGCTCCGCATGCACGAGGAGCGGCGCTCCTGTGTCGCGAAGCGTCTCCAGCGCCAGTTGCAGACCTCGCTCATCCAGGTGAGGGAATTCCGGAACTCCTGAATCGATGAGAAAACATTTGAACCCGAGGACACCGGCCTCGAGCAGAGGACGGAGATCGATGCTGTTTCCGGGGACAGCGCCTCCCCACAGTCCCACGTCAACGGAACACTTTCCCTCCATCGCCACCAGCTTCGCTTCGAGGTTTTGCACATTCGTTGTCGGCGGGATGCTGTTCAGGGGCATGTCCACGACCATGGTGATCCCGCCCGCGGCCGCGGCCCGCGTGGCTGTCCGGAAGCCCTCCCAATCCGTCCGACCCGGCTCGTTGATGTGAACGTGCGAGTCGACGACCCCGGCCATGATGACGTCGTTCCCGAAATCGTGAAGCGTTCCATCAGAGGGGATGTCCTCGTGATCGGCGATGCGATCGATGCGTCCGCCCGTTACGTGGATCGCTGAGGGGTGAACACCGGAGGGAGTGACGACGCGAAGGCTTCGCAGGATGGTATCAGGCACGAAACGAATGATAGCGCCTCGTCCGCGCTAAGATTCGTTCGTGGCGCTGACGATCTTCGAAAAGCTGGTGGAACTGATCAACGAGGGAGTGCCCTGCGTGTCGGTGACAATCGTCGACGTCAGCGGAAGCGTCCCCAACGAACGGGGAGCAAAGATGCTCGTCACCGCATCAGGACGCGTGGCCGGCACGGTCGGTGGTGGCAAGATCGAAAGCCGCACGATCGAGGAGGCGAAGAGGCTGCTGGACGACGTCCTTCGCCGGAACACGCATTTCGTGGAGTGGAGCCTGAACCGCGATGTGGGCATGACCTGCGGCGGCTCCGTAAAACTCTACTTCGAGGCGTTCAACGTCGGAACGTGGAGAATCTTCATTTTCGGAGCGGGCCATGTGGCCAACGCTTTGGTGACGATCCTGGAGCAGCTCGACTGCCGGATCACCTGCCTCGACCCCCGTGCGGAGTGGATTGCCCGGCTGCCGAGTTCCCCGAAACTGCGCACGATCACGACAGCCGACATGCCTTCTCAGGTTGCTGGGATTCCTGACGATGCCTACGTGGTGCTCATGACCATGGGTCACACGACCGACAAGCCGATCCTCCTGGAGATTCTCCGAAACGCTCGCCGCTTCCCGTACCTCGGCGTGATCGGCAGCAAAGCAAAAGCGGTCCGGCTCAAGCAGGACGTGGCGGAGGCGCAGCTGCCGGCGGAGGCACAGGAGGCCTTCATCTGCCCGATCGGATTGCCCTTCGGAACGAACGATCCCGCGGAGATCGCGGTGAGCGTCGCCGCGCAGTTGATCGCCGAGCGCGATCGGCAGCGGGGCACGAAGCCCGTGCATCTGAAGAGCGCGGGAGTGGAGGAATAGAGTGTCTTCGAACCGGTGCCGATGCACAGAGCAGAGCGGCCAACCACCGGATCCGGGACATTCCGACGATCACTGATTCTTCCTGCACGCATTTTCTTCATGGAGACAAACTGATGCGCATTTCCAAGTACATTCATTCCTGCCTGCTGGTCGAGAAAGAGGGAACCAGGATCCTCTTTGATCCCGGCCGCTTCACCTTTGCCGAAGGTGGCGTCAGCCCCGAGGATTTTCGTGATCTCTCGGCGGTCGTCATCACCCATCAGCACCTGGATCACGTCGATGATGCTTCGCTGAAGAGAATCGTCAATCACAACCCCGGTGTGCGCGTGCTGACGAATTCCGCGGTTCGCGCGAGGCTCGCTGAATCGGGGATCGACGCGGAAGTCTTCGAGGAAGGCAGCCGGAGAGTCGCCAGCGTCGAGCTGAAAGCAATTCCGGCAACCCACGAAAAGATTTTGAACGCGGCGATCCCTCAGAACACCGCCTTCGTTCTCGACGACACGCTGTTGCATCCGGGCGACTCGTTCAATGCCAGTCTGGATGTTTGCCGGGGGATTTCTGTGCTGGCACTGCCGGTGATGGCCCCCTGGACGACGGAACTGCAGGTTGCAGAGTTTGCGGTCCGGCTCAGTCCGAGGCAGATCATTCCCATTCACGACGGTTATGCCAAAGATTTCTTTCTCGATTCCAGATACGAGAACTTCGGAAAATATTTTTCGAGCCAGGGGATCGAGTTCGTGCCATTGAAAAAGCCGGGCGATTCCGTGGAGGTCTGACAGGCGCGTGATGGGTCCTCGCGTCGCTCGCTTCTGATGAAACGCCTATCGTTCTTGCGAGGTGTGGAGGGCTTGTCATCCTTGAGGGAGCACAGCGACAGCGACCGAACGTTCTCTTCAACGAAAATGGTGCAGTCGTGCGCTGTTGCGGCCGGGAAGGTAGAAGAGATCCTTCGCTCGACGCTTCAGGATGACACGCCGTGGTAGTCCTGTCATGCCCGCAGCACCGCCGCCTGTGAAACGGCGATGGCAAGGTCCGTGCTGAGGTCTGTCCCATCAAGGAGATCGTGAATGCCGGATGACGTGAGCAATCTACGAATTGTCGATAACAAGGATGCGAATCGATGGGAAGCACACGTCGGAAACGACTTGGCCGTTGCCAATTACCGCCGGGGCGAGGGCAGGATCACCTTCACCCACACCGAGGTTCCCGCGCAGTTCGAAGGGCAGGGAGTAGCCGGGAAACTGGTCAAGGCTGCCCTCGATCAGGCGAAAGATGAAGGGCTGGAGGTCATTCCCCGCTGCAGCTTCGTGAAGGGTTACATCGAACGGCACGCCGAGTATCAGCCCCTCGTGGCGAACGAATAGGCGCTTCGTTTTCTGGGCGGCGGTTCATGAGACGCTGCTTTCGCGATACGATTGCGTCCGCGGCGCAATACCGCTGAAGTGTTCCATCATTCCAGGAGGATTCCATGGCCAACGGTGTCGTTCGTGTCCCTGTGCCTGTCAACGAGCCGGTGCGGAACTATGCGCCCGGTTCGCCGGAGCGCGCCTCGCTCAAGTCCCGTCTGAACGAGATGCTGGGCGAGCAGGTGGATATGCCGTTGATCATCGGCGGCAGGGAGGTTCGTACTGAGACTACGGCGAAGGCGGTCTGCCCCTTCGATCACAAACATGTTCTGGGAAACTTTCATCAGGCCGGAACCATGGAAGTGGAGGCGGCCATCGAATCCTCGCAGAAAGCCTGGCGGGACTGGGCGCACATGGACTGGGAGAGCCGGGCCGCGGTATTTCTGAAGGCGGCAGATCTGCTGGCCGGTCCGTGGCGGGACACGATGAATGCGGCCACGATGCTCAATCAGGCCAAGACCGCGCATCAGGCGGAGATCGACGCCGCCTGCGAGATGATCGACTTCCTTCGCTTCAACGTCCACTACATGCGCTTCATCTACGAACAGCAGCCGGACAGTGCGCCCGGCTTGTGGAACCAGCTGGAATACCGGGCGCTGGAGGGATTCATCTTCGCTGTCACTCCCTTCAATTTCAGCTCCATCGGCGGGAATCTCCCGACCGCTCCAGCCATGATGGGCAACGTCGTTCTCTGGAAGCCCGCCTCGACTGCAGTTCTCTACGGCCACTACTTCATGCAGCTCCTGCGCGAGGCGGGGCTGCCCGATGGCGTGATCAACTTCATTCCCGGACGTGCTTCCGAGATCGGCGATGCCGTATTCGAATCGCCCCGCTTTGCCGGAGTGCACTTCACCGGGTCGACGCGCGTATTCCAGTCCATGTGGAAGACGATCGGCGAGAGAATCGAGAGCTACTCCGGCTATCCGCGGATCGTGGGCGAGACCGGTGGAAAAGATTTCGTGTTCGCCCACCAGTCCGCCGACGTCGAAGCGCTCGTCACCGCTCTGGTGCGCGGCGCGTTCGAATACCAGGGGCAGAAATGCTCGGCTGCTTCACGAGCCTACATCCCCAGCTCGATCTGGCCGGAGGTACGCAGCGGACTGGAATCGATGATCGCTCAAATCAAAATCGGTCCCGTCACCGACTTCAGAAACTTCATGTCCGCGGTGATCGACGAGAAAGCCTTCGATTCGATCACCAGCTATATCGCCAGCGCCGTTGAGTCGGATCAGGCCGAGGTGATAATCGGCGGAAAGAGTGACAAGTCCGAAGGCTTTTACATCGATCCCACGGTCATTCTCACGCGCGATCCACACTTCAAAACGATCTGCGAGGAGATCTTCGGACCGGTGCTGACGATTTTCGTCTACGACGACGACAAGCTCGAGGAAACACTCGACCTCTGCGACACGGCCAGCCCTTACGGTCTGACGGGCGCCATCTTCGCCAGGGATCGGCAGGCCATCGTGCATCTGGGACACCGGTTGCGACATACGGCGGGGAACTTCTACATCAACGACAAACCGACCGGAGCGGTGGTCGGCCAGCAGCCGTTCGGAGGGTCGAGAGCGTCGGGGACGAACGACAAGGCCGGATCCTATCTGAACCTGATTCGCTGGACCTCGGCCCGTTCCATCAAGGAAACGTTCACGCCGGCGAAAGGCTTCGCCTATCCGTTCATGGGCGACGAGTAGCGCGGCGAACTGCGATTCGTTTCAGGGCAGCACTGATCCACGACGGCCACGGCTGCGGCGCCACCCTTGTAGGGCCGCACGGCGTGCGGCCGGTATTCCTGGCGATGTCCGCAGGCCGGTCCGACCCGGGTGCCGGCCGCATGCCATGCGGCCCTACTATGTTCCGGGTCAGGTCCCGGTTCCAGGGATGATCGCGGGCATACGCCGGCATCCGGCATCTTGCCGTTTGGACGCCTGAAAGGCGTCACTCAGACCGGCCGATCACGCAACGGGACGCTACCAACCTATTCCGTAGTCCTCTCCATAATCGCTCGACCCTCCCCAGATCGTGCCGTGTTGCTGGTCGAGCCAGACGGCGTTGATCGGTCCCGAGGTCTTGTCTTCGAAGGTCATCGAGTAGCCCATGTTCCGGAGATCGCGACGGATCCAGTTCGGTGTCGCACTGTGCAGAAGGATTTTTCCCGGTATGGACTGGTGATCACCGAAGGAGCTGCGCATCTGATAGCTGTTGAAGTTCGCCGCCTCGGTTGCCTCCTGAACGTTCATCCCGAACTCGACAACGTTCAGGAAGAACTGCAGCAGATTCTGGTCCTGCGTATCGCCTCCCTGCACGGCGAATCCGAGCAGCGGCTTCCCGTTCTGCATGGCCAGGGTGGGGGTGAGGGTTACGCGTGGATGCTGGCCGGGCTGGACCACATTGAACGGGTTTTCGGCCGGGTTGGTGACGAAGCTCTGCATGCGCTGGCTCATGCCGATTCCGGTCTTCCCGGCAATGACCGCGGGGATCCATCCTCCGCTGGGCGTGACCGAAACCACCCAGCCCTCAGCGTCGGCTGCTTCGACCGAGGTCGTGCCGGCGGTGAAGGTCTCCAGAAAATCAGGCGTGAGCCGTGCGATCGTGCCCGGTTTTGCCGCCGCGGGTGGCCACGCTTTGAGTACGTCCGCGTAGGGGTTCACTCCCTTCTGATACGGATAGGGATCGCCGGGCCTGATGGTGGGGTCGTTGCGGTCCGGAGCGATCAGGCGGGCGCGCTGGCGCGCATACTCTTTCGACATCAATCCCTGCACCGGTTCTTCGGGCGGAACGTAGATGTCGCCGTAGTAGAAGTCGCGGTCGGCGAAGGCCAGGTTCATGGCCTGGTAAACGGTGTGGATGTAGCGGGCGCTGTTGTAGCCCATCGCTTTCAGATCGAAGTTCTCGAGAATATTCAGGGCCTGAAGCATGGCCGGACCCTGGGTCCAGACGTTGAGCTTGTAGACGTCGATGCCGCGGTAGTTCGTTTTAAGGGGCTTCTCGATGCGGACCTTCCAGTGGGCCAGATCTTCGTCTGTGAAGAGACCGCCCTGTTCGCGAACGCCTCGAACAATCTCGCGTGCGATGTCCCCTTTGTAGAACCGGTCGTAGGCGGCGTAGATCGCTTCCTTGCGCGATTTTCCTGACTTCAGAGCCTGACTTTCCGTCTCCACCAGTTTTCGCAGAGTGGCCGCGAGCTCGGCCTGGCGAAAGATCTCACCTGGTTCCGGACCTTCGCGCCTGCTGGAGGTTACGGCGCCTGCCGGGCGATCCTGTGCGGGCGTCGGGCCTGTGGCGGTGGATTCACTCTTCGAATCAGACAGGGGCTTCTGTGCCGGATCATTCGATTGCGCATGAGGCAGAAGGACCGCCTTCGAGTACGGCCACTGCTTCATCATCTCCTTGTTGCGCTCGATGGTATTCGCCAGCTGTGCCTCGATCGGATAGCCGTCGGCCAGGTCGATGGCCGGCTGCAGAACGTCGGCCAGAGAAAGTTTTCCGTACTCGGCAACCATGGTCATGATTCCGCCCGGGCTTCCCGGCGTGACGGCTGCCAGAGGTCCGTATTCGGGCGGATAGTTCATGCCTCGGGAGCGAAAAAATTCTGCCGTCGCGCCTGTGGGTGCTACACCGAGGGCGTTGATGCCGATGACTTCTCCGGTATGAGGGTTGTAGATCAGGGCCTGCGTTTCGCCGCCCCAGCTCAGGGTGTCCCACATGGTGCAGGTTGCGGCGATCATCGCCGCAGCGGCGTCGACAGCGTTGCCGCCTTTCTGGAAGATCATGGCGCCGGCTGTTGCTGCCAGCGGCTTTCCGGTGACGGCGACCCACTTCTTCCCATGAATGACAGGCTTATTCGTTCGCATCTGAGCTTCCTGTGGAAAGGTGACGAGAATTGCGGATGCTGCGGCCAGGCAGCGAAGTGTTCGATTCACGATGACCTCCGGAGGGCATGGACGGCGAGCATTCATGCTAGCCCAGAATGGAAGTTCCTTTCACCGTGCTGACGGCCTTTTCGCGGGGCCGTGCCCTTTCACCGGGCTGATGCCGGGTGCATGGAGTCCGGCGCGACGCCCGAGGTGTCGTGTCACCAGGCTCACGCCGGGTGCCAGGTGTCTGTCGTCGCCGGCGAGGCCGATGAAACAGGTGCCCGAGAACGATGGAGTCAAAGGCAAGTGGCCCCTTTGCGGCTAGAATCGCCTCACTACCATTCCACGTCCGGAGGTCTGCATTGAAGAGAATCCCGCTCGTTCTCCTGGTTGTTCTGTTCGCGCTTCCAGTCTTTGCCGTGGAGGATCCCTGCGCACCGGAGGTTTCGGCGCTGCAGGCCTTCTACGACATTCGCAATCTGATGATTCAGCCGTACTCCTCGTCCTACGATCTTCAGGAGCGCGTCGACTACCATCTCGACCGCCTCCGCGAACCGGCTGGCGACGGCACGTACCGGTGGGTGAGGTGGACACGCCCGTCGGGCAGCGCGCCGGATCAGAAGAAAGAGCACACCGTCACCGCCGATCAGGGGGCAGGCGAGAACGATACCTTTGACGCTTCTTCGACGCATCCCTTTGCTGTTAGCGTGGTCGTTCCCCGCAAACGCTCGCTGCTGAAGGCAAACAATCGCGTTTATGTCTCGCGGCTCGTTGTGCATTACTGGGTAGACGGCCGGGAAAAGGTCATGGAGAAAGTAATCAACGACTGGCTCCGTCCCGATACGTCGCGGAGCTTCGACCTTGGAGACATCGCCGACCGGGCCGACGCTTCGGCTGTCGTCTCCGCCGCCGCATCCGATCTGAAGGAAGCGCTGGTAGAGATTCACTTCAAGCAGGCGGTGGCGCAGGACGATCCGGAAAATCCGAATTACGACACCATCAAGCGACTGAAGCAGTTTGCGTCGTATCCCACGCCTGCGTCCGTCGACGACGAGATCGCGCGGCTGGAGAGCCGTCTGTTCGGCCGTCCCTCATCGCTGCCCATCGCCACGTTCATCGCGCGCATCCGCGAGGCGGAGAAGCTGAAGAAGAGCAAGAAGGAAGAGGAGCAGAAGAAGGGGCAGACGATGCTCGAGGATGCGCTGAGCATGGTCAAGGACTGAATGCTCCCTTTTTGAGCAACCGGAGAAGGTGGGAGGAGATCCTTCGCTCGACGCTTGTAAGAAACTCACATCGCGTTTTGTGAGGTCGGCTCTGGAGATTTAACAAGCGATGCTTCGCAAACGGGTCATTCCGAGCGTGAGCGAGGAAACCCAGAGGGGCGGGTGGTAAGCGCCCCAGGGATCGTGCCCCCCGTCCACTGGGGTCCCTCGCTCTCGCTCGGGATGACGGCGCTCATTGTTTCTTCACTCTGGTTCAGCGCCCCGGCTGTGCCCTCGCTTGTAAGAAACTCACCGTGGAGCCGTGTGACGTCGGCTCTTGAGATTTACCAAGCGATGCTTCGCAAACGGGTCATTCCGAGCGTGAGCGAGGAAACCCAGAGGG
>JBDTRY010000156.1:0-9209 GCA_039931435.1 Acidobacteriota bacterium
GTGCGGGAACGGCTGCGGCGGTGAGCGATCCGTTCGAGCAACTGGCGGTCGATGGGTTCAGCGGCACGCTGCCCACGGCCGCGCGGCGGACCGAGCGCAGCGGGAGTACCTACGCACTGAACGCGGAGTACAACGCGCTGGGCGATGCGGTGGGCACGCGCATCGGACCGCTGGCCTTCGAGCAGCACTTCGATCAGGCCGGCAACGTGACTGCGGCAAAGGAGCCCGGCCGCCCGGCGTCGAGCTACAAATACGACGCGCGAGGTTCACTCCGAAGCGAAGCGATGCCGGACGGCGCGGAGAACCATTTCCAGTACGACGCCTCCGGCGCGCTAAAGCAGTACCTCGATCCGGTGTCCGAAGCGACGAGCACCGAGACCGACCTCCTCGGGCGGCCCCTCCTGCGCACGTACGCCGATGGAACCCGGGAGACGATCGAGTGGGACGGCCCGCGCGTGGCTGCCGTGACCGACCGCCAGAGACGGCAACAGAGGTACGTCTACAACATCCGAGGACAGATCGTAAGCATCAAGGGTGGGGAAGGGACGGTCACGGATGTCCTGGACTACGACGAGGCCGGCCGCCTCACGCGCTGGACGAACAAAAATGCGGCGGTCGAGTACGGAGAGTTCGACCTCGCCAGCCACCCACGTCGCACCACGCAGACACGCTACAAAGACTCCTCCGGCCTAGGCGCAAAGACGATCCTCGACTCCTACAGCCAGCAGCACACCTGGAACGAACACGACGAGCGCACCAGCACGACCATGCCCTCCTACCCGGGCTTCGCCCCGGCAGGATCGTGGACCACATTGCTGCAATTCCGCTACGACGCCATGGGGAACTTCACGGAGATTGGACGGCAGACCGGAGGAGCTGCAGCGCCGGTCACGATGATGTCCGCGAGCTTCCGGAACGCGGGCCGTCCGGACCAACGCAGCGTGACAACGCTCTGCGACACGGGATCGATCATTTGCAGTTCGGCGGATCTCGTTCGCAGTTATGGCTACGACGCCGCGAGCTCGCAACTGAATACGATGAGTGTGAATGTGAACTCCCGGCAGCTCGCCGGTTCCGCGGTGCAGTACGACGGTCTGCAGATCGCCTCCGAGTCCCTGCTGGGAGTCTCCGATGGAACCCGAGTGAATCAGTACAGCTACGACGACCGCAGCAGACTCTCCTCGGCGGCGATCGCCCGCGACACATCGCTCGCTGCCGCCGAGGTTCTCACGCCGGCGGACTTCCGCGCGGGGAGTGAGCGCGCCGCGCATTTTGACGCGCCGACGCGCTCAGCGCTCGCTACCGCCGGAGCGAAGGTGGAGACCATCGATCCGCTTCCGCTGGTCGCCACCGAGCAACCCGGACACAAGATCGCTTCGGTCACGGAAGGCACCACGCGGAGCTTCACCTGGAACGGCAGCGAGCGATCGAGCGACGGGCGGTTCACCTACGGCTTCGACGAGAAGGGACGGCTGGTCACGGCGCTGGAGACGATCACCAGCCCGCCGCAATCGATCCTGCTGCGAGAGCGCTTCGACTACGACGGAAACAACCGGCTCGTGGGGCGGAGGGTAGAGCAGGCCATCCTCGCCGCCGGTGCGCCGCCGAAAGAATCCGACTGGACGCTCGCCGGCAGCGAGCTTCTCAGCGACGGTCTGCCCGCCGAGGTGAGCTTCGTCTGGGACGCGGTGAGCGACCAGCTCGTGGCGGTCTTCAGAGCCGGAGCAAGCACGAATCCATCGCTCGATACCAACGGAGGCCTGCTGCGCCAGATCATTCACGGGGGCCTGCAGTACGACGACCCGATCGAAGTGACCGAGGTGGACAGCTCGCAGGTGACGCCGGTAGTCACGCATCTGTACCCGGTCTACGACGAAGCGGGGGCGGGAGTGCTCCAGGTTGTCCTCGGAGCAGATGGCAACGTGCTCTCCCGTCACGTACTAAGCGATCCCTACGGAGCGGAGGAGTCCTCGCTGGAGGGAGCGGCGGTGGACCGGGTGGAGGTGAATGCCACGAAAGACAACAACGGCACACTCGTCTCGGTCGAGGTGCGGATGCGGCTGACAGAACAGATCGCCGCGGCCAGTCTGACCGCCGGCGTTCGTCTCGCTGCCGTCGATTCGACGGGCACGGTTGTACTGACAAGCGCAGCAACCCCGCAGCTCTTCGACAACTACACCCTCGGCTGGACCCTGACACCGGCGCAATGGGACGCGCTGACCAGCACGACCAGCGCATCGAGCACGACCAGCGCATCGAGCGCGACGAGTCTCGAATCTCGAGCCTCGAGCCTCGCACCCGCGTCGAATCTCGCCCCGTTCGCGCTGTCGATCGCCGCCACGAACACGCTGCGCTCGGCAGGCTTCGGCGATACCGTCGCCATCCTCCCGGCACCGCAGTGGGCCACAGTGACGCGCGCGGTCTACAGCACGAATGCGCTGCCTGTGGAAGTCCGCGAACAACTTGCCACGCTCGTCTCCTGGCTGTCATCGATCCCGAACGGCGCAACGAACACGAACACGCTCTACGAAATCACGGATCTCGCTCTCGCTGGAGCCCCGGGCCAAAGCAGCACCTCGCGCCTCCTGGTGACCTCCCCCTTCCACGCCCACCCCTACGCCGACCCCGTCACCGGACTGTCGTACGTTCGCGAACGATGGCTGGATCCGAGCACGGGCACGTGGCTCTCGCCGGATCCTCTCGGCTACAAAGACTCCTCGAATCTCTACGCGTTCTGCGGCGGCGAGCCGGTCAACTCTCGGGATCCGCGCGGTGAAGCCGCTTCGATGAGTCAAGGCGGGTGGATTATCGCGACAGATAACCACAGTAGCGGCCAGATACGGAAGTTCAGCCCAGCAGAGATCGCAATGAATCCGGTAGGCGTGCGCCACTTCCTGGGCGTTAATGCTGATGTCGATGCACGCGAGGCAGACGCCCTGATAGCCCGGGCAGGCTACATATCCGCGCTGGGAAATCAGAAAGGCATCGCGGCAGTGCGGCGAGGGACTCAAATGGGTGAGCCGGCCGTGACTGCAACGGGCACGGGGCTCGTCGTGATGAGCTCATTCACCGGCGTGGGCGGGTTCGCACAGGTAATTCAGTCGTTTATAGATCGAGGCGCCACGAAATCCAACGTGATTCTCGCTGGAGCTACGCTGCTGCATCTGGGCGCACTGGATGAGGCTGCGGTTCGACTGACTCAGGACGTTGTCGTGTATCGCTCGGTAACGACCGAAGGCCTGGTGCAGTACATTGGGATAACAAAGAATCTCGCTGCGCGTGCTGCTGCGCATCTGGCACAGAAGGGCATTCACCTTGAACCGATTATCGGCCTTCCGCAGCTGACCCGGGCAGATGCGCGAGCTGTCGAGCAGATCCTCATCGAGGCGCACGGAATCGGACGGGAAGGTGGAACTCTGCTGAACAGGATTAACAGCATCGCAAAGACAAATCCCGTCTACGCAGAATCGCTGAAGCGAGGGGTGGAACTACTTCGAAGGGCGGGGTATGCCGGCTTCTAGATCAGGTAGGAAGCGGCCTAAGATCGGCGACATCGTCGAAATCACAACGCCGACTGGCTTCGCGTACGCTCAATATACTCACCACCATCCAACATACGGAGCTCTGATACGAGTCGTGAATGGGGTGTTTGAGCGTCGTCCCGAAAACTTTGCACATCTCATGCGTCAGAAAGAACGGTTTTCTACTTTTTTTCCACTGGGTGCGGCTGTGAGTCGCAACATCGTGTCGATCGCCGCTCACGAAGAGGTGCCGCCGCACTGGCAACAGTTTCCTATGTTCAAAGCGGCAGGAAACAGAGATCCGAAAACGGGGCGAGTCACCGACTGGTGGCTGTGGGACGGGGAGAGTCAGGAACGGATCAGGGCGTTAGCCCCTGAACAGCAGCAGCTACCTATCCTCGCGGTATGGAATGATACGCTGCTGGTTGAACGGATCAGCAATGGCTGGACTCCGGCGGACGAGGTGTGACTCGAAGAATAAAGGTCAGAGTAGGGGTCACACCTTGGTGGAGAGAGAATGGGGGCCACACCTTCGTGCAACTCTGATTCGGCGATCAAGAAGTGAACTGCGATGTCAGTGAGATGCGACTAATATTTGTCCGGGAAGTGAGCGCAAGAAGTCTGCGATGGTCGCGGACAAGGGTTTTGGCGGACTTGCTCGACGCTCGGGAAGGCCGTCTGCGCCGGCCTGTCCGTCTCGTTCCACCCGGGTGAAAGGCAAGGAGGTCTGCCTGGTTCGCGCCGAAGCCGGAGCGTCCCCAGCCTTACGTCGAGGAAGGGCAGCAGACGCGCTTCTACCTTCGAACGGGCAACACCACACAGGAGCTAGGAACGCGCGACTCGGTCGAGTATGTCCGGACGCACTGGCCGAAGACAACGTGAGGCGAACGGCTTCAAAGAGGAGTGAGACGTTGAACGCTCCTTTGAGCCTACGTCCTGCGGCCGCGGTATCGCTTTAACCATCAACATGGTTCCACGCGCACGCATGTCAGCCCACCGAGAGGTCGTCTTTAACAACGCCCCTCTGCGACGCACTTCTGACCAAGCGTTCAAATGAGCGGGAGGCTACGATGCGGCTGATCTCAGCCCGGAGCTCCATGACCTTGTCGCGGTGACACTTCCTCAGCATCTTTCCGCTTCCGCACGGGCAGGGCCAATGGCCCTTCACTTCCTCACGTGTGAGATAGTCAATGAAAGAGAAGATGATTCGCGGCTCTGAAAAGCCAATCCTGCGGGCATAGAACTCGAGTGTGCCCTTGGTGCCATGTCCCCATTCTCCGAATGGCCATGCTCCAAACTCCTCGAAGTACAGCTGGCTTACGAAGAATGAATTCACTGGACCCTGAAGAAAGGCGAGCAGAGTCGAACCCGGCGGAAAGTGAACTGCTGCCTCTTCGGGGATGAACAGGCAGGCGTCACCATTCGACTCAGTGTGGCGGTCAGCGATGCGGGGTATCCGGCCACCAATCTCTCGAACCGTGGGAACCTCTTCAGGGTAGCGGGTGGAAAGAATAATCTCCAGCTGGAAGCGATCGATTACTTTTCCGGAGAGCGTGACAGGGAACCCGCCGCGAATAATGACGTTTGCGTCGGCGAAGAAATGCAGCTGTGGGAAGGCCCGGCGAACCTCGCCTTTCTCCTGGGCGTACTCCACAGCTCTACGCCGATGCCACGTTTCAGCCATCTTCACGCGACACCCACGGTTTGGGAGCGCCCACGACAATCGAGGGCGCCTGGCGGAGCGTGTCCCGCTTTACCTCGGCAGTCGACTCTTCGACAGGGCCGAAAACGGACTCCCAACCCCGTGCATCGATGTCGGCGAGGGTATCAGCCGCGATGGTTTTCAGTTCACTGCGGATCGCATCATCAAAGAGTTCCGAAAGGTCATTCCCCGTCGGATTCGCCGGATCCTCGATCCCGATCTCGTCGATGTTGTCGCGCAGCTCCGTCCAGACATGTACGAGCTGTTCGGTCAGCGGTTTACCGGACTTCCCCTCGAGGCGATCAATCGTCAGGAGTTCGAGCACGAAGTGCCGAATGACGATGGCATTGCGCGATCGCCAAAGCTTCATCAAGCGGATCGCGTCGTGGATGTCGCTGTCATTCACATGGTCAATGTGTTTCTGAAGGTTCGTTTTCTGACGGCCTTTTTCACCGGATGATCGGTAGAGGAAGGCATCCTTCTTCTCACCATCCGTGAACCGTCCCGGCACGACATCAACGTGAAAGTCCGGATTGTTTTTGTCACAGCCCTTTAGACGAAGCGCCGATGGCTTTTCCTCGATGAAATAGTCATCAGCTAGAGCAGCCTTCACGTTGGTGTAGATATCCTTGAGCGTCTCCCCGGCAGACGTGTCGTCGTTCTCGAAGTAGCAGATGACGTCGAGGTCGTACCCCTCCTTAATCATCGTGCCCTTCGCCTTCGATCCACCGTAGTGGATGGTCGGTGACGAGAATTTCCTTCGAAGCAGGCCGTCTACATCGTTCCGATGCTTGCGGAGGTCTTCGAGTTCTGTGCTGCCCTCCTTCAGCGTCTGTGCTTCCAAGATCTTCTTCAGGTACTCGTTGTCAGTCATGATTGATTAATCCTTATGGTTGGAGAGAAGCCGCCGGTGTTCTTATTGAAGTCGTAGACGACGAGCGTCGGGTCGACCTTGTGAAAGAGACTGCGGCCACACGCGACCGCTGCAGGTGCTGGAACCGCCGGAAACAGGTGGATCTCTGTGAGTCCGACGTGATCCTTCGCAATCACGCGGAGAAGCTGCTGAAATGTCTGTTCGAAGAGACGGAGGTCGTCACGGCGCCGAAGGAAGTTCGGATTCGGCACTGCGCCGTCTAGGGTCAGTTCGTAAATGCTGAAGCCGGCGGAGAGCTGGGCGGAGACCGACGAGATCGGGATCGCACCGCTGAGCGAAAGGACGAGGGCCACTTTGACCGGATCGACTCCCTCGACAAGGCGCCGTGACGTGTACAGCGCGGCATCACCTTTCGTCTTCCAGGTCCATGACTCTGGCTGTCGGTGGCGTTGGTAGAGGTCCGCGTCAATCTTGTCGCTAAGCCGATTCCCAAGGTGCATCAGGAGAGGCATCGGCCCGAGGGCAAACACCGAAACGTGAGAGGCGCGCGACCCGTCAACGCGATCCGCGTAGAGTCTGGTCACCTTTTCGTCGATCGCTGCCGCTGCAGAAGCGTAAAACGCCTCCTTCCCAGTATCCGGAAGAGCAGTCAGGTCGATCATGCACGGCTCGTCCGAGTCGACGTACCGCGGCGCGACAGCTGCTTGCGCCTGTGCGAGGGAGATGGCCACCGGCCGATTCCCGATGTTGGCCTTCAGAATTAAGGCCGTGGTCTTGTACTCCGGGTGCATCGCGGTCAGCTCGGAGATGCGCTTCTCATGACGGCGCTTGAAGGCTCGAAGCGTGGCGACGGTGTACCGGTCGGGATGATCGTCGATGAGTTTGTGACATTCACCGCAAAGCAGCATCAAATTGTTGACGTCGTTCAGCTGAGTCTTGGTGAGCGCTTTCACTCTTCCACGCGGCCCGTGCGTGCTGAAGGCGACGATGTGAGCGGCTTGGGCGAAGTTGCCCTCCGTCAGAGTGAGCCTGTGGCGGAATAAGTACTTGTTGTGGCCATCAAACTCGCACCGTCCCCCCGCTCGCACAGCGAGCAGGGCGCGCGTGAGAGGCTTGATGTCGCGAGTTGGACCCACTGGGCGAACGGCGGTCGACCCCCCTGCGGTCCTCGGTTGAGTGCTTGCCGGCCGCGTTGAGCGGCGATTTTGGGAGATGGCGCCCATGATCTTTAGTGCTCCGTGTCGTTCGGCGGATTCGGATCTGGACCGAAGCTATCGGAGTTGCGGATCCTGTTGTCGCGGACGTGGATAACGAGTTCAGACTGATTCTTCTGAGTCAGTGGGCGCGCGGCCTCGATCGTTTCCGTCTGCGTCGTGTGAAGGCTGGATGCCCGGTCATCATTGGCGCCTTTCACCGCCCAGTCGCCGCCCTTGCGGCGGGTTACGTGGATGTTCTTCTTCATGAGTGCCTCCGTCTATAGAAGCTGATGTAAGCTGACTGTGCGTACAGAGTAGCCAAAAAAAATCAAAGCGTCAACTGCGCTCCTGATGGCTTGCAGATGTCCTGGAGTCGAATCCGCGCCACGACCGCGTTCACATCAAAGATCTCCCCGACGTGCCGAACTGCTTCTTCGCGTCGATCCGGCGCGATATCCGCGACGCCGAGCAGTCCGCGGACGGTCAAGAACGGCGCGACCGCATCAATTACGAGGGACTTCGGCAGGAGCAACGGTCCGATCGCCTTGTGCGCCTGATGCTCCCACCATCGACCGTCGTAGCCCTGGCTCGCCCGCCCGGCAGAGTTTTCGTCGCGGCAAAGAATCTTGGTGGCTGTGATGTCGGGGTCACGTTCGAAGAGGCTCAGACCCGGTTCAGCCAGAGCGAAGAGGTGCGCGTGGAAGAGGCCATGACCGGCTTCGTGAGCCAAGGTCGTGTTAACGCGCCGTTCTACAGAGCGTTTCCCGCTGTCAGTGAGCGCTGCTGCGATATGCATGCTGACCATACCCGATTGCCCAAAGCAGGAGTAACCGAGAACCCCCTCCGGCAGATCGTCATATTGCGGCGAGATCTTGAAGTGCTTTTCGATGAACCGATCGATCTTTACCGGACCGGGCGTTGTCGGAAAATACCCGGAGAGTCGCAGCGCGTCCTCGCATGTGCGCTCGACTTCGCCATCGGTAAAAAAGGGCCTCTCCGCGAATGGGCCGCTTTTCGCGCGCAAGTTCCTCATCCCTTTTTCGCCTTTGAGGATTTGTCCACCATTTTCAGAATCTCTTCAGGGGACATCGCGGTGATCTTTCGAAACGCGAGCCCGAGCGCAGGATGTTGGGCGGACATCCTCTTCATTTCATTTACGGGCGGACGAGTGTCGTACTTGCGGAGGTCCTCCGGTGTCGTGTTCAGTGCCTTCGCAAGACGAGCGAGCGCATCGTCCGAGGGGAACCGTCGTCCGAGCTCAATATCTGAAAGGAAGGATGCGGTGAGACCGCCCGTATTTTTTGACAGATCGCGGAGCGACAAGTCTGCGGCATCGCGCAACTCGCGGATGCGGTCGCCGAGAGTCTTTGTCACGCTCGTCAGCTTACAGAGCGGACAGGCTCGTGTCAAAGCCAAGCTCGCGTTGGTTCTTGAGATCGACCGGGCAGAGGGAAATACCGGTCAGACAGAGAGGGGAGCCGAGTCCGGGAAAGGCCACGACACCAACATTGCCGACGCCGAAAAAGCTCGGTTCGTTTAGGACGAGCGCGATCTCCATGTACTCACGGACGTTCTGATCGACTTCATCGGCCTCAACCGCCAATTTTGCTCGGCCATCTAGTCGAGTCTATTCCGGATGATGGGCGTCTTCCGGTCACGCCGAACCATCCCGAAGTAAACGAAAGAGGGTCTACCAACGGATCTGCCGAGGAAACTGAAGGCAGATCCGGTCATGGTCGATTCCGAGGTACGTCCGCTCCCGATCAAGGCGTCGGTATGACGAAGAAGCTGCTGCGGTCTTTGTTTTTCCTCAGCAAGGTTTTCGTCCTTTCTCGCCGGGGAACTCGAGGAGGAGGCGGCGATCGGCGTCGTTGCGGAAGATGTTCTTTCGTTTGTTGCCGCTAGAGGTGCATATC
>JBDTRY010000157.1:0-9171 GCA_039931435.1 Acidobacteriota bacterium
CTCTGAGGTTCCCCTGGTTTTGACACAGCCTCACGAGCGAAGCGAGGAGGGATCTGCGCGTGGTTCAACAACAACGCGAGTTTCACCGGAGATCCCTCGCCTTCGGCTTCGGGATGGCACGTTTCAACTGCGAGAAGCCAGTGGGGTTTTGGGACGGCTTGACTTGAATGAGAAAAGCCCCGGCATCTGCCGGGGCTTCTCACGATGTGCAGCACGTCAGAACTATTTGGTCTTTACGCATCCGCTGTTCGAGTTCGACCACTCGTACTGGTATCCGAATCCGCCGCTGCCGATGAATGGAGACGGCGACCACGCACACTTGTCGTCTGCTTCATAGCCGCGGCGGTCGAACCAGGCATTTCCCAGGGCGTCGGTGACCGCTTCGCGCGTCTCGTGGCTGACGAAATGTTCCTGGTCCTGGGCATCGGTCCAGCCGCTGACCTGACATCCGCTGCAGCTCGGGTAGGGCTGAATGGAGTACTTCACATTCTTGCCGGACGCCGAGTAGTTACTGTGGTAAGCGCAGTAAGCGAGGGTCACTCCTCCGCTGGCGCCGCAGGAGCCCTGATTGCCGTCCGACGAGAAGGATGTCGTCGGCAGGAATACTTCGTAAATGGCGTTGTAATCAGTGGCCCCGCTGTTATGCGTGGAGATGTACTTCTTAACCTCGGCCTGTACGGCCGCGTCGGAGACGTTCGTGGGAGGTGTGGACGTGTCGAACCAGTCCGGCTGTCCCACCAGGCTTCCCATGGCAATGTTTCCATAGCCGGAAACGGGATCCTCGCCGTAGTACTGGCTGATGGTGTTGTACTCCCCGGTCGTTCCGAACTGATTGCGGAAAGCCTGAAGCTGAGCAGCGTAGCTGGCGTCAGCACTGCCGTTCACGGCAAAGCTCGGTCCCCAGAAGATCAGGACCACGTTGGCGTTGCGGATGACAGTTCCCCCGTTGTGGTAATTCAGATTCTGAGCGCCTCCTCCGCCAGGCTTGGCATAGCCGCGCATGTAGAACTTTTTGGCGTTGCCATTTCCGTTGGCGTTCTCGGCGTTCAATTCGGGTGACTTCTGTCCTGAGGCTGCTGCTGAAACCATGGCAACCATAAACAGCGCGGCGACGGCCTTTTTCATGTGCCCTCCTGAGGCAGGTTCAGTTGTAGAGAAGGAAAATAAAGTAACCGTTTCGTGACGATTTGTCCATGGAAATCGAAGTAGGGAAGCTTGCCACTACGGGGAGGTCTTCGGCCCCGTAGCCAGGCGGTACCACGAACTAACGACGCGCGCTGCCAGGGCTCGGGTCGCGTCCACGATGGGGATCTCCACGTCTTCCCAGCGGTCGATGGCGTTGAGGTCCGTGCAGGCCAGAAGGGCGCGCCTGGCTCCACCCGTCGCTGCCATGGCCAGCAGCTCCCGCCACCGCTTCCCTATCGATCGGGCATCGTCGCCCCGCCACAGGCCGGCCAGGATCTCGTCGACGGAATCCTGCATGGTGTCCGTCGCCACGAGCTCGATGCCGCGAGCTTTCATCGGACGGTGATACAGACCGGAGTCCCGGACCGGTCGCGTGGCCAGGAGTGCCACGGGTCCCTCCCCCGGAGGAACCGACTCCGAGGCGATCTCAATCATGTTCAATAGTGGGACGCTGCTCGCTTCGCGCAGTGTGTCGAACAAGATATGGGGCAGATTCGCCGGAATGGCGATGAGGTCGACCCCCGTCTCCGTCAGCCAGCGCACTCCTTCCGCCACCCGGCCGCCGAATGCTGCTTTGTCCAATGGCTGGTCCAGCCGGAAATAGACCGGCCACGAGAAGATGATCATCTGCGGGAAATCGTACTGGTGTGTCGCGCCATACTGGCGACGGCATTCATCGATGACCATCTCCAGGAACGGGGCCGTAGCCGAAACCCCCATCCCGGCCAGGAGACCGATGGTCGGACCTCCGATGACGTTCAAAGGACCGGATGGATTCATTCCCGGGTGTTACTCCAGCCTTCCTTGGCGATCTTCAACGTGCCCGCGGCGCGTCCCGATTCGAGTGTTGCTCCGGTTGCGGCAACCAGTGCGCAGATCGCGGCTGCTGCGAGCAGAGTCGTGCGTGAACGCATAGGGACCTCCTCAGTGACCTCGGGTGGTGCCGCAAATATCGCTTCCCCGGCGTCTTTTGTCGAGTTGCGCGCGCCTGGCCACCGTCCGGGCCCAGACCGCTGCCGTTTGATTCGTACGTATTCTGGCAACCCGGCGGTCGGAGGGGGGCGTTTGCACGCATTGTGCTATGGGAAAAACGGGAGGAGCATCAATGAAAAATCTGGCGTACTCATTCTCATTATTGCTGGTGTTGATCGGCCTGTCCGGCTGCGCCACCGGCGTGGCTTCGACGAGTGGTGTCTCGCTCGACGAGGAGTGGCAACTCGGCCAGCAGATGGCAGCATCGGTGCAGCAGCAGGTGCGGCTGGTACAGGATCCAGTGGCCCTTCGCTACGTGCGTATGGTCGGAGAGCGGATCCACGCCCAGACCCCTCTGGCCAACCGTCCGTTTGACTTCGAGATTGTCGATGACCCCGATGTGAACGCGTTCTCGATCCCCGGTGGGCACGTCTACGTGAACCGGGGGTTGATCAACCAGGCCGACAAGGCCGACATGCTGGCCGGTGTCATGGCCCATGAGATCAGTCACGTCGTGGCCCGCCACGTCATTCAGCAGATGGTCCAGCAGCAGCAGATCAACGTCATTGGAAGCATTCTCCTCGGTCAGAATCCCGGAGCGTTGCAGACCCTGCTGGCGAATGTGCTGGCCGGCGGCGTCCTGGCGCGATTCAGCCGGGCCGACGAAAAGGAAGCCGACGACCTCGGGCTGCGGTTCATGACTGCGGCCGGCTACAACGGTCAGGGCATGGTCGACATGTTTCAGAAGCTGCTGAGCCTCGAAAAAGGTCAGCCAGGCGCGGTGGAAAAATTCTTCCTCGATCACCCGCTGACTGAGGATCGCATCAAGGACATTCAGTCGCGTGTTCGCGCGCTTCCGCCGGGAGGAATCACCGACGATCCTGCCTATCAGGATGTGCGAAGCAGGATGTAGCTCACGAAAAGCGAGCGACGAAGTCAGTTCCCTTCCATGCCTGACTCTCTCCGCGAGCCTGCCCAGGTGGGGCAGGCCTCGGAGCGGGGTTCAATGTGCGATGTTGTGCAGGCCCGTACGAACCTTCCGCAGACCACGGTTGACTGCGCTCCTGGAAGTTCTGCCTATTTCTGAGGAGATTTCCCGAGTCAGGTCTTCGATACCCTGACCGTCGTTTCCTCCCGAGAGCCGGCGTTCATCGATGGTAGCAACGGCTCGCACGGTCGGGGGAGCGGTGCTCACTGCCTGCCGCGTCACAGCGGACTCGATGGCTCCCAGCGGCCGGTACCGTTCATTGTCGAAGCTGCCGCTGCAGCTGGCTACGATCGGCCCGTTCGCGCGGAAGTTCTGCAGGTCAGTGCGCAGGCTCGCACCTCGATGACGCAGAAGAGGCGAATCGGGGGCCGGTGAGTACGTGACGTTGTTCATGATCAGGTTCGCGGAGCAGGCCAGTTCCTGTTGGCGGAGAACAAGCTCGATTCTTCCGCTCACGGTTCCCGAGCCTGGCACGAGCGAAGGCTGAACCATCGTGGCGATGGCCGCCGCGCCCACGTTCTCGAGATAGATGGACGTTTCCAGCCGCGGATCGACGGATCGACTGGTGGTCGCGGTCAGATACGGCGAAGGCTTCAGCTCTCCGCCGTGAGGAGCATAAAAGTTGACGAGGCCGTTGATGGAGATGCGGCCGTCTGCCGTGCGTCCTTCCAGCGAGAATTCCGTAGCGCCTTCACCGTTGCCGGCCGGCCCGTAAACGTTGTGCGCCGTCACCCCTACGTCATCCACGTAGATTGCCGCTTTTGAAGACCTGATCAATCCACTTCCGGAATCTGCGGGGAGATTCTCCACCCATTGGATGCGCAGGTCCTGCATGACGAGATGAGGGATGTTGATGCTCCAGCTCGTCGCTGCTTCATGCGACTGATCGGGGAGGGTCTCCGAAGCGCTGGCAAGTCTGGACGGATTTTCGGTTGCTGGAACAGCGGAGCCTTCGGGTGTGACTGCGTCCTGCCAGTTCCACCGTCCGGAAAGGGATCGTTCGAGATGAATGCTGGGGCTCTCGAATGTAACCTCGTCGATCCAACGCCCCTTCGACAGCAGGTGCCATAGGCTCACTTTGAATTCCACGCGATCGGCGCGGAACAGATCCGGTTGTGGCTGCGGGCCCCGGCTCTTGATGCGTACTCCGTGAGCGGCGGCTCGAAGGTGAAAAAGCTCGCCTGTCCAGTCCTCCACTTCGAGGTCCATCCCATGAGCTTCGGCGATGCTGGAGGCCGTTGTGGAGGCCACGTGCGGCAGCCACTCGAACTTCACCAGAGGAAGCCCCACGGCGATGATCACACCGAGGGCCTGAATGATCCCGAAGTGTTTGATCCAATAAACAATCCTGTTACCCCATGCCGATCCGAGATCGCTGGCTTCGAGCCAGGTCAGCGCTTCTTCCGCGCGGTGGATCAGGCGGGAGAGCGGTTTGACCACTCGCGGCGGGGGTGCGGTGTGCTCTTCGGGTGCCGCTTCTTTTTCCATTGGAATCGCGCCTGCACCAGGGTCGCTGGCCGGTGCTCAGGGATGAGGATGCCGGATTATGCTCCCGAACCGCTGCCCTCTTCAAGGAAGTGTTCTCGACTGAAAATGACTACGGATGACGGTCGGTCTGTTCCGGATCGCGGCGTACAATCACCGAATGCCCGAATCGACGAAGAGACGAACGCTCGACGCGCGACTTTACAGTCTCCTGGAATCTCTGTTCCGGGAACTCGATCAGGAAGCGATCCACGCAGACGTCATAAAGCTGCGCTTCGAACATCCCGGCAAGGACAGGCGCGAACTGGCGAAAGTCCTGACCCGCAAAGCGGCGGTTTCTGCAAGTGCCGTCGGCGCCGGCGCCGGAGCAACGGGCGGTGCGCTCGGGATCCTTGCCATGGCTCCCGACATTTTCAATCTCGTCCGGCTTCAGAGCAGGCTCATTCTCTCCATTGCCTTTCTCTACGATCACAAGCCTCATCTGTCGGAGCGCTTCAAGGAGGTTCTGGCCACGCTGGCCATTTCCACCGGAGCTTCGGCGGGACGTCAGGGGGCCCGGTACCTTTTGAGGAAGGGCCTCGAAGGGGAGCTGGCGTCGAAGTTGGCCAGGAAGATCGCTGGCAGGATGATCGCCCGCAAGCTGCCGGACATCATTCCTCTGGTGGGAGGGCTGGCGGGAGCAGGCTTGAACTTTCTGGCCGTGAACGGGACAGGCCGCGCCGCGGTTGAATACTACGAACGCCTTCCGGATTCCGCCCGCGAGGTGAACAACGCCATCGAGGTGGAAGCGAAACCGGCAGATTCTGAATCCGTGATACCCGAGGCAGAGGATTCAGCGAAGATTGCGCGGGATAAAACTGGGTCAGGGAAACGGACTGCATCGGCTTCGCGCCAGACTGCGGGAAAGAAAAAGGCCGGTTCCACGGCCGCGGGTGGAACCCGGGCGACGACGCGAAAAAAACCGGTGTCGACGACGAAGGCGCCTTCGAAGCCGGAACAGCGAAAGTGAATCGCCCAGTAACGATCATGCAATCGTGAGGCGCTGGGACTGGAAGGTAGAAGAGATTCTTCGCTCACGCTTCTAATGACGCGCCAGGCGTTTATGCGGGATGCGGAGAACTTGTCATCCTCGAGGGAGCGCAGCGACCGAAGGATCTCTTCAACGAGAATCGTGTCCTTCCTCTCGTAGCAGCCGGGAAGGTAGAAGAGATCCTTCGCTCGACGCTTCAGGATGACACGCCATGTTGGTCGTGTCATCACCCGCCCTGCCGGCGCCAACGCCGTTCCCACGCTCAGGACGACAGTTTGTTCGCTCGGCGCTTCGATGAAACGTGCCTGCTTTAGAGGCCGAACATTCCAATTCCAATGTTCGGCGGTTCCTGCGCCGGACGGTCGTCACGGATTCCGGCAGAGGATGACCAGAGTGACGTCATCGTCGAACTGATCCGTTTCCGACCAGTCGGAGGCTTCGCGCACCAGATCCTGCAGCCCTCGCTCTCCCTCAGCTCCTCGGAGCGAGGGCGAGTTGAACAAGCGCGTCTCGCCCCACTGCTCTCCAGTCTTCGCCTGCATTTCGGTCAACCCATCCGTGTAGAGAACCAGTGCATCGCTCGGGTTGAGCACTGCTGAAACCTCGTCGTAGCCGGCTTGCTTGAAGCGGCCCAGAACTGGCCCCGAGGTTCTCAACTCCGAGATCGATTCTTTCGCTCTGCGCAACAGGGGCCGTGGATGTCCCGCTCCGGCCACAAGCATGGTCCACGATTTCGTATCGATGGCTGCGTATGCGGCCGTGATGAAGTTTCGCTCCATCCGTCCGCAGAGCAACTGATTGAGTGCGCTGAGTAGCCGAGCCGGCTCGCGGATGTGATCGGACTGTGTGGCCAGGGCCATTTTCAGCATCGATGCCAACAGCGCCGCTGGGATTCCGTGGCCGGAAACGTCGGCGATGAAAAGACCGATCCAGCCATCGTCATCCTGCAGGAAATCGTAAAAGTCGCCGCCGACGTCAGAAGCAGTCCGATAAAACGCGGCGATGGTGGCTCCTTCCAGCCGGGGAGCTTCGCGGGGAATGATGGATAGCTGAATGGTCCTGGCCGTGCTCAACTCACTCTGCACTGCCAGAAGGCTGACCTCATCGCGAACCGTCTTGCGCATGGCTACAAAGGCAATCGAGCCGATGAAAAAGATGAAGCCGATGGCCTCGAGTGGAAAACCGGACGGCCTGGGAACGATGTGAAGATGTTCATTGAGCACGAAGACGCCGAAAATCCCCGCGCCCATGCGCAGAATGGTCCGGTCTTCTCTCCTCCGTCCTCGAGAGAGCAGATTGATGATGAACACGATCATCAGTACGAGCACCAGCGCATCGACGACCGGTTTTCCGGCGAATGGATGCCGGGCGGCGATTTCAAATGGAATGGCGATGGCAGCGCAGAGGACAAATGCCCATGCCGTAAACAGGTTCAAAACTCGCCAGCGTTTCTCGAACATGATCACAAAAAGAGACGTTCCCGCAATGGGAACGAGATACTCGAATATCGATCGCAGGTAGGGAAGCCAGAGCGCATCCTGGACAGGGAACTCGAACCACGCCGTGTTGATCGCCAGGCGCAGTCCATAAAGCGTGGCAAACGCGCCAGCCAGAGCGAGCTCGCGGAACCGGGCCGATCTGCCGATGACGGCGAAAACGAGCATTCCCGCGCCCACCGTACAGAGGATGACCCCGATGATCAGAGGCGGAGCATCGCGCTGGACCAAAGCGAGCCACTGCTCGGCATGGCCGTTCACGGGGCGGATACTCCTCTTGTTGAGGGGGAGACAGAGGAGGCGTCCATCGTCGTCACCGCCACCTGGAAGTACCGGTGCGTTCCGATATCCCACAACCGGCCCCTGGGGCGGATGAACAACTTCGTCTGCGGAAGAGTGATCGGATGTTCGGTGAGGAGCAGGCGGCGCTCGTTTGTCGCCTGACGTGGGAGCGAAGCCGAGTCTTCCACTTCACTGGAACGATATTCTGGAAGCAGCGCGGCGACGAATGGGGCCATGCCATGGGTTTCGACGATCGACCACCTTTCTGCTGGAAAGTTGTTCCTGATCCAGATTGCGGCAGACGTCTGCGGCGCCATGCTCGATCGTGCCACGCGTAATGCTGGAACGGTCCAGACGATGAGCGCGCAGATCAATGTGCCGGTGACGCTCCAGGCCGCAACGCTATGAACTCGGGGTGAGACCAGTGCAGTGAGAAGCGAGATTCCTTCCGCGGCGATGAAAGCCACAAGCGGAATGTAACCGATCGAAAATCGATGAGCGCTCCACATGTCCAGCATCAGCCAGGCGAAAGCGGCAAAGGGCACGAAGGTCGCGGCGAGGAAGGCCGTCGATGCAGATCGTGATCGTACTGCGTGGACAATGCCGGCAATGAGCAGCAGGAACAGAATCCAGCTCAGAGGGCCGGCCCCCGGCTCCCGCACGAAGAAAAGCTCCATGATGCTGGTCAATTGCTGGCGCCCGGGAGCCAGAAACGAATCGTGGCTGACGATGTAGATGCGGTGTTGCTTGACCACCCACCAGTAACGGCTCCAGCCTGTGGAAACGGCTGCCCCGATCGTCAACGAGGCCGCCGTGACGCCCGCGATCAGGAATCCTGACAGTGCGCGGAGGCGGTTCGTACGGCTGCCGAGGTACGTTGCTGCAGCGAAGCCTGCGAGACCGATGAGCAGATTCTGCGCGCGCAATCCGGTCGAGGCTCCGTACAGAAAACACCCCACGATGGAGTACCCTGCGCCCGGCCTGCGCACTCCGGCCAGCATCAGCGCGATGGCTCCGACGATCATGGTCAGGGCTGGCACGTCGCTCAGAGCGGTACCGCCATAAAACCAGACATTGGGAAGGAAGACTGTGATCAGGCTTCCGGCAAAGGCCGGAAAGAACGAAAAACGCAATTCGCGCGCAAAGTAGAAGAGCACGGGAAAGAGCAGCGCGGCGGCGATGATGTTGATCGACTGCAGGGCAAGCTGTTCGCTGTGAAGAACGCTGTCGAAGAGTTTTCCGAGGATCATGTACAGAGGAAAGCCGGGAGGGTGGGGGTGATGTGCGCCGACGTCGAAGCCTCGAATTCCGAGAATGAAGAGGGACTCATCCCAATCCCAGATCGACGCCGAACGGGCGAATATGCGCGTCGGAACGATCAGCGCTGCTGTCCACCACATTGCAAGGAGCTGGGACCGCGAAAGGGGCGCAGGGCCTGTCCTGGCCACCGATTCCAGCCAGGTCCGGAGATTCGAGGTGGGACGCGGATCACCTTGGCTTGCAATGTTCACGGGGTCTGAGTGTAGCGCGGCGATCATTACAGGACCTGCAGTTTCCTGAGTGGGTGAGCGCGTCTCAGTCAGAAGCGTCGAGCGAGGTTGTCAGACTGAGCGAACCAACAGCGGGGGCGCTGAACCAGAGTGAAGAAACAACCAGGGGAACCTCAGAGAAGCACGAACTCGTAGGGCCGCACGGCTGGCCTGCACCCCAAAAACTGGGCCACTCGTAAGGGC
>JBDTRY010000158.1:0-9135 GCA_039931435.1 Acidobacteriota bacterium
GCCGTGCGGCCCTACGAGTTCGTGCTTCTCCGAGGTTCCCCTGGTTTTGACACAGCCTCGCGGCCGCTACGACCGAAGCGTCCCTTGCTATTGCTCGGCCACGACGACGCCCTCGCCTTCGAAGCGGATCCTGAACGCCTGGTTCGATCCTTCGATCATCACCTCCGACAGCTGGGTGTCGTCGTCCATGACGATCGGAATCAGTTCGCCGGTCCAGGCCACGAGCGACGAGGACGAAATGGAGAGCGGGTATTGGCGGCTCACCCGCAACGTCAGCGGCTCGATGGATGTGGAGATGGCCATGGATCCTCGTCCAAAAATCTTCACGGTATCGATTTTTCGCTGATAGGTCGTGTCGTAAATCGGTTCCACGCGGTATCCCAGCGAATCCTCCAGAGCGAGAAGATTGCCGCCTTCCACGTAAATGAATTCATCCTGCAGATCGAGAAGAAACGATTTCCGCCCCTTCTCGTAAAGGAAGATCCGTCCCGGCCCCCTGGCCCGCACGAGAGTCTCCGCGGCCGTTCCCATCAACCCGGACTCGGCGACGAAACGCAGGTTTCCCGAGTAGCTCGACACCGTTCCTCTCTTGACGTGGACGCTCTGGTCGAAGTTGATCTCCAGAAATCCGTTCTCGTGAAGCGTGAATGTACGTGAAGCACCCTCGATTTTCCGCCCGAGGTCGATCGTTCGCTCTTCGGGTTCGGCGGTATCGTCGACAGCTTCCTGCAGCCTCCGGGAGGCTGCCAGACCGTCGACGGCCGCTGGAAACGGCTGCAGAGAAGTGAGCGGCTCCAGTTCCGGGTCGTCTTCGCCGGCCGCTGGTGCCTCAGCGGCGGGCATGATGGCGTGGGTGACGCGGGGCATGGCAACTTTCCGGATCTCGGCGGTATCAGTGCGGACCTCGGACATGAGAAAACTCGAGCGCGTGGCGCCCAGGACCCGCATTTCCTCTTCAGTTTCCTGGGCGGCCTTTTCCGCCCCGGCGAATCGAAGGTGCTCCAGAGCGAGTCCATACTTACCCTTCTGTTTGTAGAGCAGCCCGAGGTAGAGGTGGGACTTGGCGTGATTCGGCCGCAACTCGACCGAGCGGAGCAGATAACTCTCTGCTTCCTCCAGTTTGCCCTGCTTGAACAGGATCAACCCGAGGTTCGAGTGCAGAATAAAAACGGACGGATTGCCGGCAATCAGCTGGCGGTAAATCACCTCGGCTTCCGGAAAGACCCCGGTCTTGAAGTAAACCAGTCCGAGAAGATTCAGCACGTCCGGGTCGTCACGGCGGAGGCGCTGGGCAAGCTCGAGCTGCTCGCGCGCTTCGCCGAATCTGCCCTGCTCGTAGGCCTCCCTGGCATGATTGAAGTGAAGCAGGAACATCCCTTCATCGAACGGGGGAGCCACGCCGGGTAGTCGCTGCGGCATCCGGGGCTACCTTTCGCGAAGTGACGAGCTGAGCAGCTGCCGCCCGGACCCACCGGAGGCCACGAGCAGGTCACGCCTGCCCACGGAACGAGCGGCGCGCGAGCGCGACACCGGCGGTTGCCCACCGCGGAAGCCGCCCACGAGTTTCGTCGGCAGGAAGCCACCGGAGAGAAGTGACACCGAGCCGCCATAAGGCCGGCCGTAATACACCGTCAACGCCTTCTGGACGTAAAGCTGCGTCTCCTGGTAGGGAGGAATTCCGCCGTAACGCAGGACAGCGTTTTCGCCGGCGTTGTAAGCCGCAAGCACTTTGCGGAGATCGTTCGGAAACATACGCAACAGTGCCGACAGATATTCGACGCCACCGCGTATGTTTTCCTCCGGATCAAAAATCTTCGCGACCTTGAACCTCCGCGCGGTCTCGGGCATCAACTGCATCAGCCCGGTTGCTCCCTTATTGGAAACTTCGCCGGGGTGGAAACCTGATTCCACCTGGATGACCGCCTTGGCCAGAACCGGATCCACTCCCATGTTCTCGCAGTGACGCTGAATGACGGGATCGTACTGGGTCTTGCGGTCACGCTGCTTCGCCAGCCAGGCGTAGTCGGGGCCCTTCGAACTTCGGGGGGTGTAGGTGTTGTAGATCACCTTCGAGCCGTCCGGACGGACGACGAGGTGGACCTGCGCACCGGCAGAACCGATGAGCGTAGCGAACGCTACGAATGTCAGCAGAACTCGGGATACGATCATCGATGATTGCATGGTAGCAAGATTTCAGCAGGCCACAAAACGGGGGGCGTCATGAGTTTCGCTCCGCCTCAGCGGGAGGTCGACGACTGGATCTCGCAGTTCGAAGAGCGCTATTTCCAGCCCATGTGCCAGGGAGATCAACCACCGTTACGGAGAGAAGCCCGAAACGCCCGAAGAACCAGCGGGCTCTGTCGCCGGAGTGTATGGGACAGCATTTTCGTCCTGGTTTCCCTGGTGAACCCCCTGGGAGTGGACCTGGACGCGGCGTTTTCCGTCACAGTGGAAACGAACCGTACCCGTGACGCCGGCTGGGATCCGGATATCACCCAGGCCGCTATGGAAAACGTGACGCCCGTCAACAGCTTGCTGAAAATGGAAACCTATATTGTCGGAAGGTATCCAACTTCGCGGAATTCAGCGAGACGCTGCTGGCTTTACGCGCGATGAGAAATCATACTAGTCAGTCCGTACCAGAAGGGAGTGCAGGCCATGGACGGAATCCTAAGGAACCTCCTGAAAACTGTCCGCCGCCGGCTTCGTACCGATGAGGCGCTTACCGTCGAGGCAGTGACCCATGAGATGGGTTACACCCGCCAGTACATCTCGGGGAAATTCCACCGTTCCACCGGTCGGATGCTCAGCCATTTCCTCAAGGAAAAGAGACTGGAGAAGGCTGCCAAGCTTCTCAAACGGGGCAACCAGCGCATCACGCAGATCGCCCGGCGTTGCGGATTCGAGTCCGAGAATTACTTTCGCCAGCAGTTTCGTCTGCGGTTCGGAATGTCGCCGCGACAGTTCCGCATGAGTGGCAATCTGCGTCGCAGTACGCGTACGGCCTGAGCAAACTGTGGTTCAGACCGACCGTCCCCGCTGAAATCACGGAGAGGAGGCGTCGTAAGCGGCACGGACCCACAGGAAGCGCAGCGTGTTCGGACTCCGCCACCAGGCTCCGGTTGCAACTGCGTCGTGGGAAAAAATCAATAACCTGCGCAGCAGAGATTGGGGAACGGCGCTCGTCCTCAGCACCTGATGCTGCTCTCTGGCGCTGGCATAGCCCCGCACGGCCAGGGAGCGTTTCATGACGACAACGGGCCCCTGCACCTTGATCTCGCGGTCCCTTTCTCGGGCGTCAAACCTGGCGTGCCGCCGGTGAAAGAGCCTCACCTCGCCACGATTCCTCCCGAGGACGAGCGGCCTGCCACGATAGAAGATGTTCGTAGCCACCCTGTAACCCCACGCACGAGGAAAGCCGGTGACGATCCCTTTGATCTCCTCGGCCAGCGAGGCGTCGATCTCTTCGCCTTCCCGGACGACGAGAATCCAGTCGGCCAGAGCAGAATCGAAGGTGCCATTGATGACCCGGCCGTGCTCGGCGAGAGGGGCGTCAGGCGGGATAGCCAGATCGACGGACTGTACGGCGACGATTTCTGAGAGAGGACCCAGCCCCTCTCCCACCACGCCAGCTATGAGGACCGTCAGCGAGATAGAGTCGTCCGCCTGCATCAAACTTCACCGCACCGAGCAGGTCGCTCAGGTACCGGCAACCTTCTCGTGAATTCGGGTGATGGCGCCGGCCTGCCCCGTCGTTTCATCGATCTCGATCAGAGCGCCGGAAAGGCGAATGTCGCGTTTGGCTACCTCCAGCTTTTTGGGGGTGTTCCTGAGAAAGCGATGCAGAACCTCTTCCTCGCGGAATCCAATCACCGAGTCGTATGCTCCTGACATTCCCACATCGGTCTGAAAGGCCGTTCCTTTCGGAAGAATCCGCTCGTCCGCGGTCGGGACGTGCGTGTGCGTGCCCAGAACCGCGGAGACCCTTCCGTCGAGAAACCGTCCCATGGCCTGCTTTTCCGACGAAGCCTCGCAGTGGATGTCCACCATGATCACCTTCGTCCCGTCGAGTTTTTTCAGTTCGCGGTCGGCGGCCACGAACGGATTCTCGCAGGGAGGCATGAAGACCTGACCCATCACCTGCAGCACCGCAACTTTCACTCCGGCGGGGGTGCTACGCACCACGACTCCCTTTCCCGGGTTTCCGTCGGGGTAGTTCGCGGGGCGGATCACATTTTCGTAGTGATCAAAGTTCTCGACAAAGTCTTTCTTGTCCCAGATGTGGTTGCCCGAAGTATAGACGTCGATGGGAAGACGGCTGAGTTCATGGAGGATGGCTTCGGTCACGCCGAAGCCGCCGGCCGCGTTCTCGATGTTGACGACGGTGAAGTCGACCTTCTCCCGGTCGATCACACCTTCGAGCTTTTCCTGAAGGGCGCGCCGGCCGGGTTGGCCGACGACGTCTCCGATGTAGAGCAGTTTGATCATCGTTTTCCTGGGAGGCAGGGCAGCGGAGTGCGAAGTCCGCTCCGCGCACCCGACTCTATACCTTCTGAATCAATCCGGGCGCCTGGCGACGCTTCAACGATTCCCGGAAACTACTTGGCAAAATCGACAGCACGGGTTTCGCGAATGACCGTGACCTTGATCTGACCGGGATACTGAAGCTCCGATTCGATCCGCCGGGCCACGTCTTTCGAGAGCCAGATCGACTGTTCGTCGGACAGCTTTTCGGCGTTGACGATGATGCGAAGCTCCCGTCCGGCCTGAATGGCAAAGGCCTTGGTCACGCCTTCGAAATTGTCTGCGATCTGCTCGAGGCGCTCCAGACGATGGACATAGTTCTCGAGGATCTCCCGCCGGGCACCGGGGCGCGCCGCCGAGAGAGCGTCGGCAGCGTTGACCAGCACCGCTTCCACGGTCTGCGGATCGTAGTCGCCATGATGGCATTCCATGGCGTGGATGATTTCCCGCCGCTCGCCGTACTTGTCCAGAACCTGGCGTCCGAGCTCGAGATGCGTTCCTTCCATTTCGCGGTCGATGGCTTTGCCGATGTCGTGCAGCAAACCCCCGCGCTTGGCGATCTCGCTGTTCACACCCAGCTCGACCGCCATCAGGGCGGCAAGCTGCGCTACCTCCAGCGAGTGCACGAGGACGTTCTGTCCGTACGAGGTCCGGAAGCGCAGGCGACCGAGAAGCTTCAGTACTTCAGGGTGAATGTCGGTGATGCCCAGTGAGAAGGCCGCGGCCTCCCCTTCCTCGTAGAGTTTTTCGTCCAGCTCTACGCGAACTTTTTCCACGATCTCTTCGATTCGCGCCGGATGGATCCGGCCGTCCTGCATCAGCCGCTCCAGGGAGATCCGGGCCACCTCGCGTCTGATGGGATCGAACCCGGAGAGAATGACGGCCTCTGGGGTGTCGTCGACGATGAGGTCGACGCCCGTAGCCAGCTCCAGGGCGCGAATGTTCCTTCCTTCGCGGCCGATGATCCGCCCCTTCATGTCATCCGAGGGGAGATCGACCACGGACACCGTGTTCTCGGCGACGTAGTCGGAGGCCATCCGCTGAATGGCAGTACCGATGATGCGCTGCGCCTTGAGATGCCCGAGCTCGTTGGCCTCGGTTTCGATGCGCTTGATGATATTGGCCGCATCGATTTTGGCCTCGTTCTCGATCCCCCGGATGAGCTGTTGCCGGGCTTCCTCGGCGGTCAGGCCGGAGATCTGTTCGAGCTTGTGACGCTGATCCTCGATGACCGCGGCCAGTTGGGTATGTTTCTCTTCGATCTGGCGCTCCCTGTCTCCGAGGGACTTCTCTTTTCGATCGATCTCGGATTCGCGCTTTTCGACCTGCTGGATCTTACGATCGACGGTCTCTTCCTTCTGTTGAATCCGCTTTTCGACGGCTTTCAGCTCTTCCCGCCGGTCGCGCGACTGCTTGTCGAATTCAGCGCGGGCGGCGAGGACGCTCTCTTTCGCTTCGAGACTGGCTTCCTTGAGTTTGGCGTCGGCGGAGCGCCGGGCGTCGTCCACGAGGCGCTCGGCATGCGTCTTGGCTTCGGTGATCTGAACGGCGGCGCGCTTGCGATAGAGAGCGGCCCAACTGAGACTGAAAACGACGGCCAGGCCGATTCCGACCAGGACAGAAATGATCACGGTTTCCACTGACTGCCTCCCTCAGGAGGCTTGCGCGGAACGACGTCGGTGGCGAGGGATCGGAGAACCCCGCGAGGGCCGTGTGCGAGAATCCCTAATTGAACCTGCGAAAACAGGTGGGCGCCCTGCCTGAAACTTTCTGGCGTCCTTCTACCCGGAGGTGAAGGCTTGCACCTGCCTCAGGACTCAGGCTCCCTCAACTAGAGAGTTGGTTCAACTAGTGTGTACTCGTCACGCACTCCGCAGGGACTCCGAAGTCATCATAACTCTCGGGCAGCGAGGTCAGCCGGCAATTTCCGCCAGGCGCTGAGCCAGCTCCTCTGTTCTCTCCATCCACGTGCCGGCTGCGCTCTCCCGTTCCGTTCGGTAGCGGAAAAACTCGTCGGCAATATTCAGGGCCGCCAGGATGGCGATCCGCATCGGGTCGGAGCTTTGAATCTGGGACCCGATGAGCCGCATCCTGGAATCGACGAACTGCGCAAGCTCCGTTAAATACTCTGGATCTCCTTCGCCACGAACGTGATAGGCCTGACCATAAATTTCGACAGCAATCGAGTCCGGTTTCGCGCTCATGGTGAATGATTTTCCTTGGGGGCGAGTATAGCAGAGAGGCTCGGGGATCGAGGCTCGGGGCGCTCCTAAGGTTCCAGTCCCTCGCCCCGCGACAGCGGGGAGAGGGTGGACCGGCAGCGATTCGCACAGGACGATCCAGCCCATAAGCCTTCGCCCGCAGCGAATCGGTGACGGGCCGGGTGAGGGGCGGCGCCATCAGGACCTGTCCGCATACGGACGGGAGTGCTGACGAATTCCGGACTGACGTTCTTCGCAATAGACACGGAAACGCGAGTGTTATTGGCGCGGGACAGGCATGGTCAGAAAAAACATAGCAATCGCGATCTGCACGCTTCTGCTTGTTGCCGGGAGTGCCAGGGCAGCGGAAGAGAACCCCTATTTTGAGACGGTGCTGATTCCTCTTTCGCTGACGCCAGCCGGTCTTCCGGGGGATTTCGGCTCTCTCTGGCGATCGCAAATCCTCGTTTACAACAGCTCGACGGAAATGGTTCCGGTCACGCAGACTCCGGCAACCGGTCCTATCATCGAGCTCCCGCCACAGCCAGCTCAGCCGCTGACCATGACGGAGATCTCTGCGGGGACCGGTGGGCAATCCGTCGGCGCGATCGTTTACGTTGCCCGGCCGGGTAACGAGAGCGTCGTGTTTTCCTCTCGCATCCAGGACGTATCGCGTCAGGCGCTCACGTGGGGCACCGAGATTCCCGTCGTGCGGGAGTCGGACTTACTCTCCGTGCCCGTTGACCTGCTTGGAGTTCCCACCGACTCCACATTCCGCAACACCCTCAGAATCTACAACACCGATGGTCAGAACAGCTGCGGATTCTCGATCAGCATTTCGCACGGTGATGGAGCACTTCTGAAGACGACAACGGTAACTGTTCCCGCTGCCCAATCCGACCCGGTCTATCCAATCTATGCGGGCTATGTCCAGCTTGGTGATTTTCTGCCGCCTGAACCGGGGACAGATCCTCTGCGCGTGACGATCACTCCTCTTTGCTCAGCCCCGCGTTACTGGACCTTCGTGTCGGTCACGAACAATGAGACGCAGCATGTGACCACGATTACGCCCGGAAAGTAGACGCACGCATCGGACCAGCGTGCGCGGCGGCGGGAGCCGGCGGCACCGGGACGATTCTGGCGGCAGTTGATGAACACGACCCCTCCGGCGTCGGAAGCACGCCGGAGGGCGTGCCGTACATCAGCCGGTGGTAAGCGCCGTCAGGCGCGCCACCACCGGATCGATCAGCGCCCGAACAGTTTGTCGAGCACCTGGCAGGGGTGCCGGCGAACCGCTGAACGTGCTCGTTACTGGACCTTTGTATCTGTGACAAACAACGAAACGCAGCACGTGACCACGATTACGCCTGGGAAATAAGGGAATCGCTTCGATCCGGTGATTCCCTACAGATCGCCGCGTGAACGGCAGCCTATAAGCGGCTGGCCCACGTTAGTAATACGACTCGACTCCGAGTCCCTTCATGCGCCGGACGAGCTTCTTGTCGAACGTGGCAATGGCCTGATAGTTCCTGGACAGCGCGACGCCAACGATCGCCGCGTCCGTAATTGATGAGAAAGGATCCGGCCAGTATTCAAGGATGTGGTTCCAGGAGCAATCGCCCGTAACGATGACACCGGGAAATTCTTTTGTAGCGCGGATTGCCTCGCGAATTCGTGGCGCAGGAACCTCGTAGAAGCTGGCGAGCACATAGGCAATCTCGAATAAGACGAATTGTGGCACGACTGCAGTGAGGTCGCCATTCTCGGCGCTGAGCAGAAGCGCTTTTCCAGCAACGCGCTGTTTCTCATTCCGCTCGACAAAGAACGAAACGAGAGCGTTCGCATCAACAACGACGAAATGGGTCAGACTCGTCCCCGGCGCCTGCGGGCTTCAGCGATCTCGGCTACGACATCTCCCGAGCTGTTCTTGATGAAACCCTCCAGATCAAGCAGCGGAGGTCGCTCGGTCCGTACTGCTACTCTGCCGCCAGAGATCTCCCACGAGATATTGTCTCCGGGCTCGAGGGCGAGCGCCTCACGGACTTCCTTTGGTACAGTGGTCTGCCCTTTGCTGCTGAGCGTAGAAACAGGCATTGGTCAAGTCATCCTTCCGTGAGTGTATCTGAGTAACACGCCTGCCTGAAGATATTTGGCTCAATTCCCCTCAATCGCTCTCTCGACGGCCTCTCTCGAGCCGCCCTGCTTGTGAAAAGTTTCTCGCGTGCATAGAATCGCTCGTCCTGACAGAGTGTTGCAGGACATCAAGAGGACACGCTCTCCATGGCATTGAACAAACTGGATTTCCCCGAGTCGATCATCGGGCGTAAAGAGCAACAGAAGCCGGGCGACGCCTCTGAAAAAGGTGCCCTGACCCTTCCCGGGGAGTCTCGGCGCGTCATTCCCGGCGAGG
>JBDTRY010000159.1:0-9017 GCA_039931435.1 Acidobacteriota bacterium
TGCGATTCGCCTACCTGCGCCGAGGTCTGTCCGGCCGATGCCATCAAGCGCACGGAAGATGGAGTAGTTCAAACGGCTCGCAAGCCGCGATGCATCGCCTGCAACAACTGCGTTCTGGCCTGTCCCTTCGGCGTCCCGAAGATGAAAACAGAATTCCAGCTCATGATGAAGTGCGACATGTGCTACGACCGCACCTCCGTGGGATTGAAGCCGATGTGTGCGTCCGTCTGTCCAAGCGGTGCTCTGCACTACGGACTACGGGAAGAAGTGTTGCGCCTGCGGCCGCGCTCCGAGCCGGTGAACAGCTTTCAATTCGGCGAGCAGATCATCAACACGAAGGTGAATATGATGGTGCCGCGTCAGGGGGGAGCAACCTCGCACATCGACGTCACCGCCGGGATGGAAGAGGAACCCATCGGGCGTTCGACGACCCTCGATTCAGTATTCGATGACATGTGAGGAGCAGCGATGACTGGGAAGAGTTCCGACCAGGGTTCGGTGCCGCCGGACGGCCGTCCGTACCATGACCAGCCGCAATGGCGAAACGATTTCCCCATCGATCTGGCGCAGGACGACCTGGTTTCGCGCAGGGACTTCACCAAGTTCCTGGTACTGACCAGCTTCGCCTTCGCGGCCGGTCAGGTGTGGATTGTTTTCGAGAACTGGCGCCGGCGTCGCCGCGGCCGGCTTCCCATCCGCAAGATTGCCGCCGTGAACGATATGGCGGTGGGGAGCTCACTGATCTTCTCCTACCCGGACGCCCATGATGACTGCATCGTCGTGCGCACGGGCTCTGAGCGGTTCGTGGCCTATAGCCAGAAGTGCACGCACTTGAGCTGCGCAGTCATCCCGGAGCCGCAGAACGGGCGTCTCGTCTGTCCCTGTCACCACGGCCTGTTCGATCTTGCCACGGGAAACGTGCTGGCCGGACCTCCCCGGCGGCCGCTTCCGCGCGTTCGTCTGGAAATCCGCGATGGCGCTCTGTATGCCACCGGTGTCGAGGTGCGCGCATGATTCGCCCGCGATACTCGCGATCGCAGAAGCTGCCGGTGATGATGGGAATCGTATCGATTGTGCTGATCATCCTGGTCCTGCAGCTGTGGCTACTCACCGCCACGATGAGCGCATTTCTCGCCGGGGAAGGGGAGGTCGTCATCCCTGCTGCTGCGGCCAGTCTTTTCTGCCTGGCATTGAACGGAGGGCTGCTCGTCTATATCTACCGGATGGAGCGTCCATGACCGGTAGTTGGCAGGAAGGCATTCGCACACTCCACCCTGCTTATTTCGCGCTGGTCATGGCCACGGGAATCGTTTCCATCGCCGCAAAACTGTTCGGCATGGATGCGATCTCGCGGACCATGGTCATCATCAACGTTGCCGCTTTCATAGTTCTTTGGGCCGTAACGGTCATTCGCGTCGTACGTTTCCCGGGCGACGTGGTCGCCGACCTGTTCGATCACCAACGCAGCGTGGGGTTCTTTACGTCGGTTGCCGCCACCAGTGTTCTCGGCGCGCAAATCCTCATCGTCACCTCGAATAGCGCATTGGCGTTCGCACTCTGGATAGCGACAGTGGCGCTCTGGCTTGGATTGGTCTACGCCGTGTTCACGGCCCTCACCGTAAAAGACGAGAAGCCGCCGCTCGATCAGGGGATCAACGGAGGGTGGCTGGTTGCCGTGGTAGCGACAGAATCAGTCTCCACTCTGGCATCGCTGGTCTCGGCGACAGTGCATCGGCCGGACATACTGCTCTTCGTCAGCCTCTCGTTCTGGCTCGCGGGGGGAATGCTCTACATCTGGCTCATTTCCCTGATCTTCTATCGGTACACCTTCTTCCGCTTTTCGCCCTCGGATCTGATGCCACCTTACTGGATCAACATGGGAGCCATGGCCATCTCCACGCTCGCCGGCACTCTTCTCATTGCCAACGAGCAGGGATCGTCTCTTCTCCGGAACTTGCGACCCTTTCTTCTCGGGCTGACGATCCTGTTCTGGGCCACGGCCACGTGGTGGATTCCCATGCTCCTGATCCTCGGATTCTGGAGACATATCTGGAAGAGATTCCCTCTGGAATATCACCCTCTTTACTGGGGCGCGGTCTTTCCGTTAGGCATGTACACCGTCTGTACTTACCGGCTGGCGGGCGTGGCGGAGGTGCCGTATCTGCTACCGGTTGCGCACGTGTTCGTTTTCGTCGCCCTTGCCGCCTGGACGGCCACGTTCATCGGTCTTATCCGTAGACTGGCAGGAATGGCCGTGAGCCCGGTGAGGTCTTCTTGACTTTTTTCCTTGCGGGTTCCTGTTGGCGTTCGCTGACGGGATCGCTCGTCTTTCTTTACGGGGAGGAGTCAATCGATGTCCGAAACCGTCCATGACCTCCTCTCACGCGATCATGTCCGTCTGGATGGACTGCTCGAGGCTGCCCTTCGTCCGGACGGCGGTATTGACGCTCAGGCATATGCCGCGTTCAGATCCGGACTGCTGCGACATATCGGAATCGAGGAGCGAGTTCTCTTCGCAGAACTTCGCCGTCAATCAGAATTTTCGGATCTCGAACGGCAGCTTCATCGTGATCACGCCGCTATGGCTGCACTGCTGGCCCTGGCTCCGGCCAAGCGGGAGATTGAGCTGATTCGCCAGATCCTCAGCGATCACAATCCTCTCGAGGAAGAGGCCGAAGGGCTTTACTACCGAGTTGTAAATCTTCCAGAGAGCAATGCCTCAAGACTGATCGAGCGCATTCGCGAGTTTCCGCAGGTTCCTGTTGCCCCGTACAGCGATTCTCCTGCTCTCCGGCGAAGCATTGACCAGCTTGTTCAACTTGCCGCGGAGGGACGAAAACGGCTCGGCGGGATGCCCGGATCCGGCGTGCGATAATTCCGCGTGGCCATAACGGGGCGCAAAGCGAGCATACCCTTCGATCAAATTCCAATTCTTGCCACGCTGACGGCCGAGGACCAGCTTGCCATCGGTCCGCTGTGCCGGATGCGTGACTATGAAAAAGGGGGCGTCATCTTCCGGGAGGGTGATCCGGCGGATCGGTTTTATTTCATTCATACGGGACGAGTGAAGATCGTAAAGTCCGCTGGCGACCGCGACATCATTATTGAACTTCTGGGCGCGGGCGAACCCGTCGGCGTGGTGGCTGCCTTCCAGCAGCGAGCCTTTCCGGCCACCGCTGTAGCACTTGAGGCGGTCTCGCTCATCTCCTTTCCTGAGCGGGAGTTCTCTCAGCTGCTCGACAGCCGCCCCGAGATAACGCGCGGATTGCTGGCCGGGCTCACGCTTCGTCTGATGATGGTCAATCAGCGTCTTGCTGCCATGACCGGTTCCGCCGAGATTCGTGCGGCACGTCTCTTTCTTACACTGGCGGCGCGCATCGGGCATTCCCGCAGCGACGGCGTTTTCATTCCCATGCCGTTGTCGCGTCAGGAGATTGCGGATCTGCTGGGAACGACGCTCGAGACGGCGATCCGGCTAATGAGCCGTTGGCAGAAGGAAAAACTGCTGCTCACCAAAAAAACCGGCTTTGTAATCCCTCGCCTTGACTCCCTCCAGGAGATCTGCCGAACCGACTGATCGGACCGCAGCCGAAAGCCGGGAAAGATCTGTCGCTCGACACGTCTGATGAAACCGACAGGCGCAAATTGCGACGATGTCATCCCGAGCGGGGGAACAGCGGGGCGCTGAACCAGACGTAAGAAACTATGAGCGCCGTCATCCCGAGCGAGAGCGAGGGACCCCAGTGGACGGGAGGCACGATCCCTGGGGCGCTTACCACCCGCCCCTCTGAGATTCCTCGCTCACGCTCGGAATGACGCGTTTGCGAAGCATCGCTTGTTGAATTTCCAGAGCCGACCTCACAGGACGCCATGTGAGTTTCTCACAAGCGGGGGGAGCCGGACAAACAGGAGATGCTGCTGATATGGCCGAGAGTGTGTCAGCGCATGACAAATGTCATTGGCTGATCATCCGTTAGGGAACATTATTTGCGAGAAAGAAAGGAACCATCACACATGCAGACCACGCCGAAAACAGTGGCAGAGCTGGCCACCACATTCCCGCATTCCATCCCCGTCCTCGAAAAGCTGGGCATTGACTACTGCTGCAAGGGGCAACAGACAGTCGAACAGGCGTGCAGCCGTCGCGGCGTCACCCCGAACGAGCTGCTCGACCTCATCAGCTCCGCTCCTCGGCCTTCGACGGGCGACCGAACATGGAATGGCGAGTCCATGTCCGAGATCATCACGTTCATCGTCAGCACTCACCACCATTACACGAGGGAAGCGCTATCCATCCTCCCAGCCCTGGCCACACGGGTTCGCCAGGTGCATGGAGCGAACCATGAGGAACTGCGCTCTATCGAAACCCTGGTTTACAGGCTGAATGACGAACTCATTCCGCACATGCTGAAAGAAGAGCAGGTGCTGTTCCCCTACATCAACACCGTAGAGGAAGCCTCGGCTCTCGGAAATGAGCCACCAATTCCCTTCTTCGGAACCGCCCGAAATCCGATTCGCATGATGATGCTCGAACACGAGGCCGCCGGAGCGACGCTCCAGGAAATCCGCAAGCTCAGTCTGGACTTCGCGCTTCCGGTCGAGGCCTGCGCGAAGTACCGAACACTCTTCGGTCAGATCGAAGCCCTGGAGCGGGATCTTCATCTACACATTCATGTGGAAAACAACATTCTTTTTCCTCGGGCAATCGAGGTCGAGGAGAACACTCGCAAGACGCCTGTGAGCGCGGTCTTCGACGACAATTGCTGTGCGAGATAGCGCAGATCAATCTTCAATTGCGATTGAGTGTGGCATGAGAATCGTGTCTTTCGCGGCCTGAATCCGCTCTGTCGTGTCGTCGGACAGGAGTTCGACAACCATTGCAAATAACGAGTCGTGCTGAATCGGTAGAGGCTTTGCATGGCTTTTCTCGTGCGTTTCATCGATCTCAGTTGCGATCTCGGAGAAGGGTCGTCGCCCGAGGAGTGGCAGATCGAGGAGAGGCTCTGGCCTCTGATCTCTGCGGCGAATGTGGCCTGTGGCGGGCACGCCGGGGACCGGAACTCGATGGAACTGGCCGTGCACCACGCGCAGCTTCATGGCGTTCTCCTTGGAGCCCATCCCTCGTATCCGGATCGCATCCACTTCGGACGCCTCTCGGTCGAGATCGATCACGACGAGCTCTGTCGCTTTCTGATCGAACAGATCGAGGAGCTTCATGAAATCGCCCTGGACGACGGTTTGCAGTTGCAACGGGTGAAGGCGCACGGAGCGTTGTACAACGACGCCCATCGAGATCCCGCACTGGCGAAGATCGTAGTGGCCGCGGCCGGCTCCGTGGACCGGCAGCTGGCGCTTGTTGCTGCTCCAGGGAGTGCAATGCTCAAGGCCGCCGAGAGCGCCGGAATGAGCGCGATTCGAGAGGCATTCATCGACCGGCGCTACCGTGCCGATGGTTCGCTTCAGCCGCGCAGTGAGGCTGGTGCCCTGCTGCTCGATATTCACGAGGCGGCAGATCAGGCGGTCATGCTGGCCTGTGAATCCTCGGTGATCAGTGCGGATGGCCGACGCCTGGCGGTGCCCTTCGATACGCTCTGCATCCACGGAGATATGCCCGATGCAGTGGCCCGGCTGGAAGAAAGCCGCAGAAAACTAAAGGACGCGGGTTTCGCGATAGGCCGCGAGTCGCGGTAACGTGTTCCGTTTCCGGCCGCGGATCGTGAAGCTTGCCGATATCGTAACGTTGTATCGGTTGTCATTCCGGGGTGGTGAACGCATATTGACAACTCACGCCTTCGAGAGGAGCCGCAAATGACTCGTGCACTCGATCTTGCAGAACGGCTTGCTGCAATCGTCGCTACTCAGCAGGAGATCGTCTCTAAGGACCTCGATCTGCAGACCGTTCTCGATACCGTGGTCGTCCGGGCGCAGGACCTGGCCGGTGCCAGCGGCGCAATTATCGAAACCATGCACGACGGTGAGCTGTTGTACAAGGCAGGCAGTGGAACTGCCACTCCATTCGTCGGGTTCCATTTGTCGATCGAAGGCAGTCTTTCGGGGCGGTGTGTGACCACTGGTGAGGTTCTCAAGTCCGACGACACCGAGACTGACCCGAGAGTGGATCGCGAGGCCTGCAGGGCCCTCGGAGCGCTTTCGATAATTGTCGTGCCCCTCTCTCACAAAGGAACCCCGGTGGGAGTGCTGAAAGTCATTTCAGAAAAGCCGTCCCGATTTGACGAGCTCGATCAGTACTCACTGCAGCTTCTGGCCGGCATCATCGCTTCGGCCATGACACACGCCACCGAGTATCAGGAGAAGGTGGCCTCGGAAAAACGATATCGGCTCCTTTTCGACGAATGTCTGGCCGGAGCCTTCCACTCCACGGTAGACGGACGATTCGTGGACTGCAACGAGTCCCTGGCGCAGATGCTCGGCTACGCCTCCCGTCAGGACCTGCTATCCGTTCCCACCTGGGACCTTTATTTCGACCGGCAGGGCCGGGAGGCGTTCATCGCCGACTTGAAGAGCAGTCGCTCGCTGAAGGATTACCGGTTGAGGCTGAAGAGAAAAGATGGTGAGCCGCTGGATGCCCGGCTGAATGTAACGGTGATGCCCGGAGGCAATGAAACATTTCTCGTGGGCACAGTCCTCGATCACTGATACGAAAAATCGCCGGGGACGGACCCTCAGGCAGTGGCGGTCTGGAGAGGGTTGTCTTTCCCTTGCTCTTTTGTGAATCCACGTGGCAGGGGAATGTTGTCGATCAACCTTGTAGTGCCGATGCGAACGGCGCCTACCACTACCAGAGGTCTGTGGAGATCTTCGGGCGGAAGAAACGTCTCTGGATCGACCACAGCGAGATAGTCGAGCGTAACTCCAGGCCATTCCTCGAGAGTGAGAACCATCATGTTTTCCGCTACCGCGGCGTCGGCCGCTCCTGAACCGAGCACTTCCGCTCCGGCCAACAGGGCTCGATGCAGAGCCGGGGCAAGCACGCGCTCGTTCTCGGACAGATACCAGTTTCGCGACGACATGGCCAGGCCGTCCTTCTCACGTATGGTCGGAGCGAAGAGGAGTTGGAGCGGGAGTTCCAGGTCGAGCACCATGCGCCGGATGACCGCACACTGTTGCGCGTCCTTCTGTCCGAAGACTGCCAGATCGGGCGTGACCATGTTCAGGAGTTTGGCCACGACCGTGGACACACCGTCGAAATGACCGGGGCGCCTGGCACCTTCCAGCGGCTCCGACACGCCGGCCACGCGAACGGTCGTTCGCGAGCCTTCCGGGTACATCGTGGCTACGTCGGGAGCAAAGAGCAGGTCTGCCCCACGCTCCTCGAGCAGTCTGCGGTCACGGTCTTCATCGCGCGGATAGCTGGCAAAGTCTTCGCGCGGTCCGAACTGAGTCGGGTTCACGAAAATCGAAACGACTATGTAGTCCGCCCCGGCGCTACGGGCGGCATCGACGAGTGAGAGATGGCCCTCGTGAAGAAATCCCATCGTAGGGACGAATCCGATCTTCGATGCCGTGGATCTCGCAGACCTGATGCGCTGGCGAAGATCGTCGACAGTACGAACGACGATCACGGTTTCTTGCTCTCCGGGATCGGGACCACGTCCGCAGCATCGACGTGTCCATAGAGACGCCGAAGTTCTTCGTCACTGCTGAGATGAAAGGATTCCCTGGAGATGTCGGGGAACTGACCATCGCGGACGTCTGACAGAAACCGCGAGACAGCGTCACGCTGAAGCGCGGCGGTGTCGGCGTAACGGCGGACGAACTTCGGGGTGTGCCCTTCATAGAGGCCTACCAGATCGTGGAACACCAGAACCTGTCCGTCGCAGGCGGGACCGGCACCGATTCCGATCGTGGGGATGGATACATGCTCGGTGATGTAGGCAGCCAGTTCGGCCGGAACGCACTCCAGAACCAGGGAGAAGCAACCTGCCTGGTCGAGAGCGATAGCTTCATCAATCAGACGCCGGCCGTCATCGGTGGTCTTCCCCTGAACTTTGAAGCCTCCGAAGGCATTCACCGATTGGGGTGTCAGACCGATGTGGCCCATTACGGGAATCTCGGCATCGAGAATGGCCTCGATCGTTTTCAGGCGGCTGGGCTTGCCCCCCTCGATTTTCACTGCCTGTGCCCCGGCGTGAATGAAAGCGCCGGCATTTCGGACGGACTCTTCGGTACTGACATGGTAGGAGAGATAGGGCATGTCGCCGACGACGAGAGCATGCTCGGTTCCCCGAGTCACTGCACGGGTGTGATGAAGCATGTCGGCCATCGTCACGCTGAGGGTGTCGGAGTATCCCAGAACGACCATCCCCAGGGAGTCGCCGACGAGGATGATATCAGCCCCGGCGGCGTCTACCACGCGGGCGCTGGGGAAGTCATAGGCGGTGAGCATGCCGATGCGGCGGCTGCCCTTCATGGCCTTTACCGACGGAACCGTGACGCGTTTTTCAGTGGATGCCATCTCATCTCCTCCAGTCAGTCAGAGGCGGACGGCCATGAGGCGAGGGAGGAACTTTCATCGAACCTGCTGCGGCTGGTTCAGGAGCGACGTCGCCGTGACGATCACCCTCCCTTGTACCGGGCAGGTTTTCCGAATCTCCCGTCTCGGTCCGTCGACTCAGGATCCAAGCGGTGCGTAGTACTGCGTTCCCTTCTGAGCGCCGGCGATCTGCTCGACGAGCGCTTCAAAATGCTCGGGTGTATGAACAAAGTCGATACCGTTCGTATTCACGACCAGCAGCGGAGTCTCATCATACCTGTAAAAGTAGTGTGCGTAGGCCTCGCTGACTTCCTGCAGGTACGGGGCGGAGATGGCCTTCTCGTAGGCCCGGCCCCGGCGTTTCACACGACGCAGCAGCGTATCCAGATTGGCCTGCAGATAGATCACCAGATCCGGCCGGGGCACGCTCTCCTGAAGCAGTTCGTAAAGCCGGTTGTAGATTCCCAGCTCCGAATCTTCGAGGGTCAGGTAGGCGAAGATCTTGTCTTTGGCAAAGGTGTAG
>JBDTRY010000160.1:0-9012 GCA_039931435.1 Acidobacteriota bacterium
AGGATGACAAGTTCAACAAATGCCGTAAAAACGCCGGGCCGTCATCCTGAAGCGTCGAGCGAAGGATCTCTTCCACCTTCCCGGTTGCTACGAGAGGATGGTTACGATTCTCGTTGACAAGATCCTTTGTTCGCTGCACTCCCTCGAGGATGACAAGTTCAACAAATGCCGTAAAAACGCCGGGCGTTCATTGCAAGCGTCGAGCAAAGCCGCCCTAGGCGCGATAGAGCGACGCGCCCCAGTGCAGGCCCGAGCCCAGCGCAGTAAACGCGATGAGCATCCCCGGCTGAATGCGACCCGCCTCACGGCACTCGTGATACAGGATCGGCAGCGTTCCCGCTGTCGTGTTTCCGTATCGCTCGATGTTGTGCGGCACCTGTTCGGACGACAACCCCAGAATCTTCTGTACTCCCTCGATGATCCTCAGATTGGCCTGATGCACGAGGAGCAGATCGAGGTCGGCAACCGCAACGCCTGCCTCTTCGCAGACCTGGCGGACTGCCTCGGGCATCAGGGAAAGTGCCTGCCGGTAGACTTCGCGCCCTTCCATGTGCGGAACGATCTCGCCTGACTCGATGGCCTCGACGGAGACGTACGGCCGCTGACGAAATCCGACTCCCTTCACGATCAGACACTCGAAGGCCGACCCGTCGGTGAACAGCTTCGAACCCAGGTAGCCCGTCCCGTTCTCCTCGCGCGCTTCGACGACTACGGCCCCCGCTCCGTCGCCGAAAAGAACGGTTCGGTCACGAAGAGCCGTGTTCGCAGCCCGCTCCTGTTCCGTGATCGGACGTTCCTCCTGGCCGATGGTCATCCCCCATCCGTTCTTCCAGAGCATGAAAGGAGTGTGCACCTCTGCACCGACGAGGAGGATGCATTGGTGTTTTCCGCTGCGGATCAGCGAATCCGCGAGATCGAGGCCATAGAGAAATCCGGAACATTGCTGGCGTACGTCGAACGTGGGGATCTGCCGCAGTCCGAGGGCAGCCTGAAGCAGCGGACCGTTTCCGGGGAAGAGATAGTCCGGAGTCATCGTGGCAAAAACCACTGCGTCGACATCCTCTCTGGATTTTCCTGAAGTCTGCAGCGCCTGCTCCGCGGCAATGAGGCCGAGGGCTACGGAGCCCTGGCCGTCGTCCGCGAAGTAGCGTTGCTCGATCCCGCTTCGCGTGCGGATCCATTCGTCGGAAGTATCCATGATCTTCGACAACATCTCATTCGTGACGAGGTTCGGGGGGATGCCGATCCCGCTGCCTGTGATCACAGAGCGCATAGATTCTCCGCGGTTGTTGAAGCCCCGACTATACGACAAGCGCAGGGCGCAGCCCGGCTCACCGTTCCCCTCCCATCGGAAACGGATGCGCTCGCGAGCCGGCGTGAGCCGGCGCCAGACACGTAGCACCGGGCGTAAGCCCGGTGAAAACGAACGCGATCCAAACTTCCTTCTCGGAAACGCGAGCCGGCGTAAGCCGGCGCCAGAAACCTAGCACCGGGCGTGAGCCCGGTGAAAACGAACGACTTCATCTGTTGATTTGATACTCCGCTAGAAACTTCTGTACCTCCTCTATGAACGATTCTTTTCTGTGGTGCTCTTCCTGACCACGGATATAGCGCACCACCTCCGAAACGTCCGTCCTGCTGATGCTGAACGCCGAATACCCTCGCTGCCAGGCAAACCTGGGGACGCCCACAGTCTCGTGAATCCAGCGGGAGGAGTTCGCCTTGATCTTACCGGCCAGTTCCGAAATCGAGAGTTGTGGTGGATATTCGGCGAGAAGATGGACGTGATCCGCAACTCCGCCGATTTCGATTGCGGTTGCCCCGAGGTTGCGAACGCATCCTCCAAGGTAGGCGTGGACACCGGCGCGGATTTCTTGTGTGAGAAATGGGAGGCGATTCTCTGTCGAAAAAACGACGTGGACGAATAACGATGTGAACGTATGCATGGTGGGCGACCATGCGGAATCCCTCGACGGCGATCATACCTCGGAAGAACGCGCCGTGTTGTCGTCTCTTCACCGGGCTCACGCCCGGTGCTACGTCGCTGGCGCCGGCTTACGCCGGCTCGGACTCGTCCTGTATTTGCGTGTTCTTCACCGGGCTCACGCCCGGTGCTACATCTCTGACGCCGGCGCCGGCTCGTCCATTCTCGGGCTGGTGTCGTCGTCTCTCCACCGGGCTCACGCCCGGTGCTACATCTCTGGCGCCGGCTTACGCCGGCTCGTCCATGCTCGGGCTGGTGTCGTCGTCTCTCCACCGGGCTCACGCCCGGTGCTACGTCTCTGGCGCCGGCTTACGCCGGCTCGGACTCGTCCTGTATTTGCGTGTTCGTCACCGGGCTCACACCCGGTGCTACGTCTCTGGCGCCGGCTCACGCCGGCTCGGGACGCATCCTGTATTTGCGTGATTCAACGCCTTCCGTTCGTCACCGGGCTCACGCCCGGTGCTAGGTCTCTGGCGCCCGCTATGCCGGCTCGGGTTCCCCGACACGGGGTTTGGGATTCGTGAAGAAGCCCCGCTACGCGTCCGGCGGTTGCGCCAGCATGTCCAGTTCCTCGGCGCTGAACTGATACCGGGCGCCGCAGTACTGGCAGGTGACCTCCGAGCCACCCTCGTTGCGGCTCATCTCCCGCAATTCAGCCGGCGAGAACAGCGTCAGCGGGGCGAAGGCCCGATCGCGGCTGCAGGAACATCGGAAGCGGAGCGGAACATCGTGACGATGATCGAGGGCGCGATAGCCGACATCCTGCAGGACCGTCTCCACCGCTTCGTCGATGGGCATCGTCGACAGAAGCGAACTGAATGACGGAGCGTTGCGGATGGCGGTCTCCATCGTCTCCAGCGACGCCTCCGAGGCATGCGGAAAAGCCTGCACGATCATTCCTCCCGCCGCCGCAACCCCTTGCCGCCGGTTCAAGACGCCGAGAAGCACCGCCGAGGTCACCTGTTCGCTGCTGAGAAGAAAATGAGCCAGGTCCTTGGCGATCTCCCCGCTGACCAGCTCCACCTGCGAGGTGTAGGGCTTCCCGTCCGGCTGCGTTCCGCGAATCACCGTGAGCGTTCCGTCCACTCCCACGGCGTCGCCCACTGTCAGGCCCTCATACGCAATCTGAGGATTGGCCACGAACCCTCGCGCCTCCCCGGAGGACGTGCCTTCGGCGATGAGCAGTCCCATCGGACCGTTCCCTTCGAAGCGCAGCGTGACCCGCTGTTCGGTGAGTTGCTTGTCAAGAAGCCGGGCCAGCAGAATCGCTCCGGTCATGGCCCGCCCGATGGCATCCGTGGCCAGCGGAGAGAGATCGACGCGAACTCGAAGTGTCTCGACCGTATTGGTTGTCTGCGCGGCGATGATCCGGAACTCACCGTTGCCGGTCATGCCCTGGATCAGGCGGTCGTTCTGGGGTTCCATGGGGCTGCTTAACGAGTGAAGCCACGGAATTGTTTCGTTGGCGCCTCCCGGCGTGCCGCCATGTGGGGCGGGTTCTGTGGGATGCCGGATACTGCCATTGGCCGGGTACTTGCTTTCCCGGTATGCAAATGGCATCCGCGAACATCCTATGGCTGCCAGGAGGAGCGTCAAAATGAAACTCGTAGTGTTGTCGATCGCAATCGCCGGAGCTCTCGCATTGAGCGGCTGTCAGCAGAAAGAAGTGACCAACACCAGCGCCACGCCGACGGAAACCACCTCCACGACCGTGTCCAGCGATGATACCGGCATGGCCACGGAAACCTATTCGTCGACCTCGACTTCAGCCACGTCCACGACCGAGAGCACGACTACCCGCAACGATGCGGACGCGGCCGCCAGCGACATCAAAGCGGGCGCGCAGCAGGTCGGCGACGGCCTGAAGAAGGGCGCGCGCGTGGCCGTCCAGAAGACGGGAACAGCGCTGGAAGAAGCAGGAAAAGAAATGCAGGAAAGCGCCACCCCCACACCGAAGAAACATTGACCCGGAAATCACCTCTCTCTCAGTACCGTCGCGCCTCCCTTCTCCCCGCGGGAGAAGGTGGTCCGGCACCTGTGCGCAGGCAAAGTGTCGCAGCCAGACAGTCTGCAGTCGCGCACAGGTGCCGGACCGGATGAGGGCCCTCGTCGAAATGACTCCGAACCTGACAGCAAAAACTCCCAATCCCGTTGATGGACGTCACCGGTAGATAAGGTACTTCTCTCTCCGCGCCAGAAAATCCTTCATCTCGTCCACCCAACCGGCTTTGATCTCATCAAGCGGTTCTTCCTTCTGCATTCGTACGATCGTCGCCGGATGGCGCAGCAGGTTGTTCATCGTGGAGACGTGAAACTGATCGGGGTACCAGCGCCATAAAGTCTCTCCTATGACAATCCCCAGATCGACGACCGGACAGTGCTCGCGGTCCACGAGCGCCATGGAAACACCGTGCAGCGCCATATGGGCAAATTTGCTGCTGTCCGGGGTGAAATCGATTGGAGCAAACCGTACGCACTTCGGAAAGGACGCGTTCAGTTCCGTCGCCAGACGCGGACCCTCGATGTAAGGCGCTCCCATCCACTCGAACGGATGCGGCGTTCCGCGACCGACGGAGACTTCGCTGGATTCGAGCAGCGCCACGCCTGGATAGAGCGTGGCCTCAGTGAGATTGCGGATGTTCGGCGAGGTGTTCACCCAGGGCAACCCGGTCTGATCCTGCCACTGCTCGCGCTTCCAGTTGCGAACGGCGACAACCCGCAGATCGACGTCGATTTTTTTCTCTTCCCGGAACATCTGTGCCAGTTCTCCGGCGGTCATTCCGTGACGGACGGCAATAGGATGAAAGGCGGTGAACGAAGTCTTGTTCACAGTGGACGGTCCTTCCACGTCCATCCCGTCGATGGGATTGATGCGGTCCAGAACGATGAACGGGATATGGGCGTCCGCTGCAGCCTCCATGGCCAGACCCATCGTGGCGATGTAGGTGTAGAAACGGGCTCCTACGTCCTGGATGTCGAAGATCAACGCGTCCAGCCCCTGCAGTTGTTCGGGCGAGGGCTTTCTGCGCTGTCCGTAGAGACTGTAAATGGGAAGTCCTGTGCCGCTGTCCGTGGAGTCGCCGACAGCTTCGTCAACGTCGGCGCGGATTCCGTGCTCCGGCGAAAAGAGAGCCTTGAACGAGACCCCCGGCGCATCGCGGAGCAGGTCAATCGAACTGCGCCCGGAGCGATCGCGCCCCGTGGGATTGGTGATCAGGCCGACGTTCATCCCCCGCAGCGAAGTGAAATGCTGCGCCTCAAGGACATCGATGCCGTTGAAGGCCGGAGCGCCATCCCGCGGCGAGCCCTCGATAGGAAGCGCCAAGGATGGCGGAATGCCCAGGGCCTGCGTCACCGCTCTGCCCAACTCCTTCTGCAACTCGACGACGCTTCCTTTGCCGTCGGGATGAACGCGGTTCGTCAGAAAGATGTAGAAACTGTCCGATTGCGGATCGATCCAGATCATGGGACCGGTGTAGCCGGTGTGACCGAAAGAGCCGAGGGGAAAGCCGCCACGTGGACGGCTGAAGTAGGTATCTACGTCCCACCCCAGCGCGCGCAGATCGCCCACACCTGGAGGGCTGGCGATCGAGGTCATCAGCCGTACCGTCTCCGGCTTCAGGATGCGAACTCCGTCGAGGGTCCCGCCATTGAGAATCATGCGCGCGTATCTGGAGAGATCCGTCACGGTACTGAAGAGTCCTGCGTGACCGGCCACGCCACCCATTCGCCGGGATGTCGGATCGTGAACGACCCCACGAAGCATCCTGCCCTCGGCGGGCTCGGTCGGAGCGATGCGGGGAACGAGGTCCGCGGGAGGAACGAACGAGGTATCGACCATTCTCAAAGGGGAGAAGATTCTTTGTGCCGCGAATTGCTCCAACAGCTCACCGCTGACCCGCTCCACGATTTGACCGAGAAGAATGAAATTAATGTCGCTGTAGAGAAAGTGCGTGCCGGGGATCGATCGGGCCCTCTCGGTGAGGGCGCGCCGGATTCCCTCGTCGCGCCCGGACCATTCATCGGTCAGGGTCACGTCGGGACGCAATCCCGAGGTGTGCGTCATGAGCATGCGCACGGTGATGGCGTCGCGACCATCGCCGCTGAATTCCGGCAGGTATTGTTTCGCCGGCGCATCGAGCTGCACCTTGCCTTCTTCGATGAGAATCATCACCGAAGGTGTAGTGGCCACGACTTTGGTCAGCGAAGCGAGATCGTAAATCGTATTGGCCGTGATCGGTTCGATCACGGGAATGAGGGCGCGGTTGCCGTAAACGTGCGTATAGACGCGCTGGCCGTGCTGAACGACGAGCACGCCGCCAGGAATACGATGCCCGACGGTGGCCGTCTCGATGACTGCGTCGACATGAGCAAAAGCGGACGCCGGAAGCGAGGGCGGTGTGCCCGTCCGGCAACCGGCGACAAGGAGAAAGGCCGCGAGAGCTCGCTTCAATCGCACAGGATCATTTATCTTGAGATGGCGAATCATGGAAAATTTTCAACCGACTGCATGTTTGTGCACATCTATACACCGAAGGACCAATTCTGATCGCATCGACAAGGGTATACAGAAGGACTGACTATGCGCTTTCCCATGATTGTTTCCGTAGCCCTGTTCCTGTCCGGCTCCGCCCTCGCGCAGGAGGGCGTCCAGTACAGCCGTGTGCTGTTGCCGATTTCGATTCTGGAGGCGTTTCCAGTTCCTGGAGCGTTTGGTTCTCAATGGACGACCGACCTCTGGGTACGCAACGACGCGGGCGTCCCTGTTTACATGGCTCCTTATTACGACGGATGTCACCTCCCGGAAGGCTGCGGACAATATCCTGTCACCGCAGGCGTCGCATGGAGGCCTCAGTCGGTCACTCTTGACGTGAGTGTCCCTGGCGTTTTCTTTCAGATTCAGCGTCCTTTTGAAAACCAGGTCGACATCGAGCTTCGTGTGCGGGATCTGTCACGGCAGAGTGAAAGCTGGGGGACAGAGCTGCCCACCGTGCCGGAGGAGTCCTTCACCAGTGAGAAAGTGACGCTCTTCGACGTTCCTGATTCGGAAGGATTCCGGGTGATGCTGCGAATTTACGGGATCGGTGATCTGGACAACAGCACGGTCAGAGTCCGGACATTCAGCCTCGACGAGAGCGCGCTAATCCCGGGATCCGTGCCCGTCCTGGTCAGCGATCAAATCGTGACGCTTCGGAGTCCGGCGGCTTCCCTGACCAGGTACGTACCCCACTATGCTGAAATGATTCCATTTCAGTCTGTGAGTTCGCCAGGCCGCAAGCTCATCGAGATCACACCAGCGACACCCGGGTTGCGCATCTGGGCATTTGCTACGGTCACCAACAACGAGACCCAGCAGATTACGATCGTCACGCCTCAAAGGAGTGCCGATATCGCCGCGAACAAAATGAGTGATGCTGAGAAATCTCCGCGCCCGGTTCTCAGTGGGTCGAGGTCTCCAAGCGTTCGACACGACTCTGTAGATCAGTAAAAAGCCTGCTCCAGGGCACGCACGCGGCGATCGAGTTCAGCGGTGGGAGAACCTGATCATGGCCTGTGTCTCCGAGAAACCGTGACGTATCTCTTCGCGGAGCTGGTCGTTCTCCCGGTCAACTTTTTCCTCGAGCTTTGCAACGGCCTCGGCAACGAGTTGGACCTCGCGTTTCACCGCTTCCCTTGAAACATCGAAATACTGCCGGTTTTCCGACGCGAGCCGCTCGGCTGTCGTCTCGAATGCGCGGCGGGCCTCGGCAGCTCCGGTCTCGAGAACACGCTTCATCTCGTCATCGGTCATTCGCTGAATTTTACCACGCAGAGTTGTTCCTGTAGACCTGAGCAGACTGCGTGGTTTGCGGGGGGAGAGGGACCCACGAGGCAACGCGACAGTCCCTCGCCCCGCGACAGCGGGGAGAGGGTGGCGAGCGAAGCGAGCCGGGTGAGGGGCGTATTGCAGAGTCGTAGAGGGAACGTTCTCGCCGGTCGGTCACGCCCCTCACCCGGTCCGGACCTGTTCGCACATGACATAGTCCTGTCCGCCGATCGAACCGCGTGCGAACAGCCCCGGACCACCCTCTCCCCGCTGGCGCGGGGCGAGGGACTGAGGGATTCGTGGCCGCTGGCGCGGGAGGCGGGACGCGCTGAGCACTAACCGCCGATGTGCGACATCTCCACCCTCGCTCCGCCCACTGACTCCACGGTGCGCAGCTCCGAGTAGCGGTCGTCGCGGCGCGTCCACACACCTGCGATCGACTGTGCGATCTCCTCGTCTGAGTTTCCTCCGCGAAGAAGCCCCCGCAGATCGTGACCGGACGTTCCAAAGAGGCACGTATAGAGCAACCCCTCGGATGAAAGGCGGGCGCGCGTACAGTCGCCGCAGAAGGGCTGCGTCACCGAGGAGATCACTCCGATCTCGCCCGAACCGTCGCGGTAGCGGTAGCGTTGAGCCACCTCGCCCGGATAGTTCGCTCCCACCGCTTCCAGGGGCATCACGGCATCGATCGTTTCCACGATCTCCCGGGAGGGCACGACCTCGCCCAGCTTCCAGCCGTTGGTTGTTCCAACGTCCATGAATTCGATGAAGCGGAGAATCGTGTCCGGCGTTCGGAATCGCCGGGCCATCTCCACGGCCGACGATTCATTGGCCCCGCGGCGCACGACCATGTTGATCTTCACCGGCGAGAACCCGGCGGCGGTGGCCGCATCGATTCCGCTGAGGACCCGGGCCACGGGAAAGTCGACGTCGTTCATGGAACGGAATACCGAGTCGTCCAGCGAATCAAGGCTGACGGTGAGCCGGCGCAGCCCGGCCTCGTGCAGCGGCTGCGCTTTCTGCTCAAGCAGCGCCCCGTTCGTGGTCAGGGTCAGGTCGCGAAGGCCCTCGACCCGGGAGAGCATGGAGAGCAGTGTCTCCACGTTGCGGCGCAGCAGGGGCTCGCCGCCCGTGATGCGGATCTTCTCCGCGCCGGCTGAAACGAAGATGCGGCTCAGTCTCGTGATCTCTTCGAACGACAGAAGGGCGGAGGGCGGCAGGA
>JBDTRY010000161.1:0-9011 GCA_039931435.1 Acidobacteriota bacterium
TGCAGTGGGAGTGGTTCCGCATCTACTTCGAGTCCGGGCTGGTGAAGCTGATGAGCGGAGACCCCCAGTGGCGGAACTTCACGGCCATGGCCAAGTACTACGAAAATGGTCCATTGCCTACGTGGATCGCCTGGTATGCGGACAAGCTGCCGCTCACCGTTCACATGATCACCACAGCGATCGTGTTACTCGTGGAGCTCTTCGTAGTCTGGCTCATGTTCGTGCCGTCCTGGGCCCGGCGCGCCGCGCATGCCCGATCAATTTTTGGGGGCGAAGCAATTGCAGGCCAGAGACACGAATCAGTGATCCGCGGCGTGCGTATGGCAGTCTTCGCCATGACGGCATTTCTTCAGCTGGGAATCATCCTCACCGCGAATTACGCATTCCTGAACTTCATCGTCATCGCTCTGGGAATCGCCTTTCTCGATGACCGCACATTCACGCGACTGGGTCTGAACCTTCCTCTCGTGGAGGCACCTGCCGCGCGCCATTGGTGGTCTGCATTGACACCGGCGTTCCTGCTGAGCTGGGTTTTTTACGCCACCGTCGCCGGCTTCATGATGATCGGAGCCGGAGGAAGCGTGCTCACCGCGCCGGCTGTGGCCCTGGCGCCATTCCGCATCGCCAACAATTACGGACTCTTCGCTGTGATGACCCGGAACCGCTACGAGATCGAGTTTCAGGGAAGTCATGACGGAAAGGTCTGGACTGCATATCCTTTCCGCTTCAAGCCTCAGGGAGTCGACGATGCACCGGGCATCTACGCTCCGTACCAACCTCGATTCGAATGGAACCTGTGGTTCGCATCGCTCGGTCGCTGGGAACAGGACCGATGGGTGGTCAACGTGGAAATGCGGCTGGCTGAGCAGTCGCCCCCGGTGCTCCGTCTCTTCCGGGGCGATCCGTTCGCGAATGGCCGGCCACGTTTCGTGAGAGCCGTCCTCTGGCAGTACTGGTTCAGCGACTGGAAGACGAAGAATGACACGGGCGCGTGGTGGCGCCGAAAGCAGCTCGGACTCTATGCACCGGTAGTCGAGCGGCTCTCGAACGGAAGAATCGTCGTGGTCGAGTGACTGTTTTCGTAACGCGCGAAATCAGTCCTTCGTACGGATTGCAAATTCTCCGGGCATATCCACACGGGTGACTTTCCCACTCTTGTCGAGCTCGAAACGGACGATTTCTCCCGAGGCGTAGCCGCCCTTGAAACGAAATGTGTTCTGCCCGATCGGTTCCAGAACATTTCGCGAGCCCCAGGGGTCGTCTGCGCCGGGATTGAACATCGTCAGCTTGCCACCGATGACCATGACCCGTACATCGTCACCCTCCCAGGTATAGGTGCCGACGAATTTGCTCCAGGAGGGATCGGCAACCGAAGGAGGATCATCTTTTTTCGTGGCTTTGGCCACGATCGGCTCCAGAACTTTGAACAACTCGTCCGAATAACTCCCCGGATCTCCGTCTCCCGAATTAGCCAGAACGATTACTCCGAATTTCTCGTCTGGCAGAAAGCGAACGCTGGCACGGAATCCGTTCACCGCACCTCCGTGACCGACGCGCACCTTGTCCCCGACTCTCGAGAGCGAAAAGCCCAGGCCGTAACCGCCGGTCCAATCCGAGTTCAGCCACTGAACGTGTCGCATTTCCCTGAGCGTAGAGCCTTTCAGGATCTGCGGGCCGCCGGCTTCTGCGTCCCGGAACTGAAGGGACATGAACTTCGCCAGATCGGGAACGGTGGAGGCGATATTTGCGGCCGGGGTCAGCCCTCCGGATTGCAGAAAGAAGGACGCTGCCCTGGGCTGTCCGGGTTGCCGTGCGGCGTACCCCACGGCCAGAGCTGGCGAATCCGGCTGGGGACGAACCGAGCTTTGGAGCATTCCCAGAGGCTCCAGAATGTGGCGCGTCACGTACTGTTCGTAAGGCTCTCCGGAAACTGCCTGTACCACCTCCCCTTCGATGGATACAGCGAGGTTCGAATACTTCAGTTCCGTAGCCGGCTCCAGGATCGCTTCCTGTTGCGCAAGGGCCTCGATCATCTGCTCGCGAGTCGGAAACTCTCCGGTATTCCAGTACCCTCCCGGCGATTCACGCGGAAGACCGGAGGTGTGTGTCATGAGCTGCCGAATGGTGATGGCGGGAGCGTTCACGAAGCTGCTCTTGATTCGAAACCAGGGCAGGTACATGGAAACCGGATCATCCAGATGAAGTTTCCCGGCATCCCGAAGCTGCATGATGGCTGTTGCTGTGAAGAGCTTGGAGACCGAGCCGATTCTGAACGCGGTCTCGCTCGTCACAGGCGTCTTCCGTGCGAGATCCGCAACCCCGTATCCTTTCGCCCAGATCAGCTCCTGGTCGTAGACAACTCCGACAGATAAACCCGGCTGCTCCCTGTCGTGCATTCTTTTCTGGATCCAGGAATCGAGCACCGTCAGCGCTTCGCTAAGCTCCGGCGTCTTCGACACCAGAGCAGCGTTGCCCCCCGCTTGTGCCACACCCGCAACGGAGAGGAGGGCAATCATGGTCAGCACGGCAATGACTTTCGGCGATCTGTTCATTCGGCCTCCACTGGTTTTTTCTGCGGCGTACGATAGCAGAACCGGCCGCTCGTGATGGAACGAGGCCGCGCCTGTTTGGCTATCGAGTCTTCGAAAGAGCCACAGCAATTGTTCCCGATGCCGCCACCGGAAAACGACTTGCGGGACACACTTCTCTGCTTTCGGATCATCCGGGGTCTGGATACTTCCATGCGCTCGCTGAGACTTGCCGCCTCTCTGGCGTTCGTACTCTTCGCCACGGAACGCCGCTCTTTGCCCATCACGGGAAAGACTTCCTTCTCGTCGAGTCGTATGCGCTGCCGCACCTTCGTTCTTTGTGCGGTGTGACTTCCGAAGAATTCTCATTCAACCGCGGCGGATCCCCCTTGACGATGTCATTCTGAAGGAGCCTCCAGCCGCCGCCAGGAACTCAGCAGCATTCGAAGCTCCTCCATATTCACAACCCGCATCGCGAAGAGCAGCGCCACGTAGACTCCGCCACCCAGCAGGATCCGCAAAAGGACCGGCAGCGACGGCGTAAGCACAAGCACTTCGGCCATCAATGCCGCACCCAGCGCAGGCCGGAGCAGGTGCCGCCAGAACGGAACATGTCCGACGAGAAGGCGCGTTGCCGAATAGCCCATGAGGAGAATTCCCACCTCCGAGATCACAGAGGCCAATGCCGCGCCCAACACTCCCATCCTCGGAATGAGAAGCAAGTTGGCGACAATGTTCACCACTGCCGCGGCGGACATGATGTTGAAATCGACTCCCTGCCGATTGAAGCAGGTCAGAATGAGACGGTACTTCCGACTGACGACGACGAGCGCAAACGCAACCAGCAGCATCTGCATCGGCTGGATCGCTCCGTCGTAGCCCCGGCCATAGAGCAGCCTCACCAGCGGAACTGCCAGCAAGACTCCCCCGACGACGATTCCCACCGCCAGTGCGGTCGTCAGTCGCACCGAGCGCCGCAGAAGCTCGGACACGGTCTCGATTCCGTCGCGATACCCGCGAGCGAGCGTCGGGCGAAGGGCCATGTAGTAGGCCGTGACGATGAGGGTGGGAGCCCAGACCACACGATAGGCCGCGCCGTACATACCCGCCGCACTCGAGCCCAGCCAGAGCCCCACGAGGACAAGGTCGAAATTATGGGAGACCATGGCCACGACCGAGGTTCCGGCCAGCGGCAGGGCCTCGGCGATGAGGCGGCGAAGCAGCCCGAAATCGATCCCCAGGACCAGGTTTCCGAATATGCGTATGAAGCGGACGATCAGGAACGAGACCGCCACAAGCCGGGCAGTGAGATAGACCCAGGGAATCCGCGTGACGTGCTCCGGTTGATGAATGAATACAAACACACCCGCAACCATCACCACCTGCTCGAGTATGTCGCCGATGGCCGACTCCCGCATCATCTCCGCGCCCATGAAGACCCAGTTCACGCTCAGTGCGTTCGAGATCAGGGATATGCCGTAAAGGAGAAGGACCGTGCGGGTGAGCGCATTCACGTGCGACAACGTCGAGAACAGAGCCAGAGCAGCGAAAGCCACCGCCGTCAGGCTCAAACGCAGGGTCACAACCGTCCGCGCCAGTTCGCGCATCGGTGCCAGCTGGCGGGCCACCTCCAGAGGTCCGAAGGACTCGAACCCGCAATCGACAATCAATCCGGCGTAGGCCAGAACGCTGGTGGCGAAGACGATGATGCCGAAATATTCGGCGTGCAGGATCCGCGTCAGATAGATCGTGATGGCAAAAGCGAGGATCCGGCTCACGAGCTGCCCGGCCGAAAGCGCGGCAAAGTTACGGCTGATCACGCGGGCGCGCATCGTTCGCGGCAGTATCCCTGTTCAGAGCCGGAGGCGCCAGTGGCCCGGCGTGGGACTCCAGCTGTGGCTGTGAATTCCTAATTCCTAGGGCGATGGTTCCGTCGCCAGAGCGCTCGACAGTTCGTTCACCGCGGGCCAGGTCGCATCCCGCCAGGCAGGCATGCCTTCACCCATGAGAAGCCCGGCGCTGGCGAGGTAAATGAGAATGTCGCGCAGCTCGAACCGCTCACGAAGCACCGTCACGGAGCTTTGCACCTCGGCTGCAGTGGGCGCCTTGTACTCGTCAACCTCGATCGAGCCGTTCACGTGGGGGATGTTCCAGGCGTCGAGAAAGGCGGCGAGCATTCCGGCCTGATCGTGGGTGTGATAGAGCATCAAGGCATTCTCGAAGGCATCTTCGAACTCGGCGGAGTGAAGCCGGCTCACCAGCAGTTCCGCTTTGCGCTCGTCTTTCGTTTTCCGGAGCGTTTCGATCCTGAACCGCAGGCTGGCTGCGAGTTGCGCCAGCGCCAGCTGCCGCTGCTGTGGCTCGGCACCCTTCCAGAAGGCAGCGCTGATGGCCCTGCGCCGCGGAGCATCCGCCAGTTCCTTCAGGATTCGCCGTGCGGTCCAGTCAGCCATCAGTCCTCCGCAGAACCACAATTTTTATTCAGCCCTCGATCTGAGAGGAGTGGCGATGTTGACGCAACGGAGGGGTATGGTCAACCGGCTACAATGAACCCGGAATGAGACGATCACAGAAGCGGCTGCTCATCCTCATCTCCAGCGTCCCTCTCCTTCTTCTCGTCTCGGCACTCGGCTACATGTGGGGAATGTCCGCGCTGGAAGGGAGACCGAGGCACTTCTGGGACAGTCTGGAGTTTGCCGCCGAAACCTTGAGCACCACCGGTTTCGGACTCGATTCCCACTGGTCGCATCCCATCATGGTGCTCTACGTGGTTTTCCTGCAGTTCATCGGCGTCTTCCTGATGTTTCTGATCATTCCCATTTACCTCGTACCCTACCTCGAAGATCGCTTCGAAGCCCGGCTTCCGCGCAAAGCGCCACCGAAATTGGCCGATCACGTTGTCATTTATCGCTACGGGCCGGCGGTGGAGACTCTCGTGGAACAGCTCACCAGCGCCGGCGTGGCTTCACTTGTCGTGGAGACGGATGAAGAGGAGGCGCGAAGCCTTCTGGAACGTGGCCGCTCGGTGGTCTTCGCGCGCGAGGAGAGCGACGCGGTCGAGATCTGCAATCTTCTTCAGGCCCGGGCACTCGTGGCAAACGGCCATGACGAGGAAAACGCCGGGCTCATTCTTCGGGCAAGGCAGGCGGGGTTCAGCGGAGACATTGCCGCGCTCGTCGAAGAACCATTGCGCCGGCGGCCGATGGAGCTGGCCGGTGCCTCCGCCGTCTACACTCCTCGGCACATTCTGGCCGCAGCACTGGCCGCACGCGCCAGCTCGTTGATCAGTCCTCGCCTCGCTGGCGCTCAGCAACTCGGAAACTCTCTCGAGGTGCGCGAGTTGCGGATCGAACCCGGCAGCCAGCTTTCCGGAAAGAGCCTGCAGTCGTCAGCGATCGGGAAACGAACCGGCGCAACGGTGATCGGACAATGGGTCGGCGGCCGGCTCCTTACGGAGCCCGGGCCGGAGATGGTCCTCGAACCCGGCGGCATCCTCGTCGTACTCGGGACACCCGAAACGCTCCGCGAGCTTCCAGATCTTCTCGAAGGGACCAGTCCTCTGCGACGCGAGGGTCCGTTCATCGTGGCTGGTTTCGGCGAGGTCGGCCGGAAGGTTCATCAGCTTCTCACCGATGCGGGAGAGCGGGTTGTAACCATCGACCGCACCGCCCAGCCGGATGTCGATCTGGTCGGTAACGCGTTCGATCCCGACCTGCTTCGCCAGGCGGGCCTGGAGAGCTCGCAAGCAGTGATCCTGGCTGTGGACAGCGACGACGCCACGCTCTTCGCCACGGTCGTCATCCGGGACGCCGCTTCTCACGTCCCTGTGATCGCCAGAGTGAACGAGGCCAGGAATGTCGAGAACATCCATCGCGCCGGCGCTGATTTCGCGCTGTCGATCAGTCAGGTCTCCGGACAGATCCTCTCGCAACGCCTCCTTGGACAGGAAGCGATCTCCGTGGATGCACAGTTGAAGGTACAGAAGTTCGACGCCAGTGGCCTGGCAGGCCGGCATCCCAGAGACCTGCTCTCCCGGGAAGCGCACCGAGTGCGGATCGTCGCTATCGAACGGAGCGGTACACTGATTCTTTCCTTCCCCGAGGATCTCGTCATCGAGCAAGGTGACTCGCTATTTGTGTGCGGCAGCGCCGAAGGGGTACGTAACTACATTGCTTCGTCGAGCCGGGCCACGTGAGGCCTGCTGAAGCGTGATGTAGAATCGGATTCCCGCGCGATGAGTTCCCCGCCGCGCAAACGACACCCTCAGGACGGACCTCATGTCTAACGACCACTCCGGCACGATGCCGCAGATCAGTTTCGAAAAATATGTTCTGGAAAATGGCCTGCAGGTCATTCTTCACGTAGACCGGAAACTGCCGGTCGTTCACGTCAATCAGTGGTACCACGTCGGCTCGAAGAACGAGAGGGCTGGCCGCACGGGCTTTGCTCACCTTTTCGAGCACATCATGTTTCAGGGTTCGCTCAACGCATCGGCGGATTACTTCAGCTACGTCGAGAAGGCTGGCGCTAATCTCCGCGAAGGCGGCGTGAACGGGACTACAAGCTCGGATCGCACGAATTACTTCGCCACCGTTCCCTCCGGTAGTCTGGAGTATCTGCTCTGGGTCGAGTCGGACCGCCTGGCCACCCTGGCTGACGCCCTGACGCAGGCAAAACTCGACGGCCAGCGCGAAGTGGTGCGCAACGAACGGCGCCAGAGCTACGAGAACCAGCCCTACGGACGATGGTTCGGCCTTCTCACGGAAAACCTGCATCCCAAAGATCATCCGTACTCCTGGATGGTCATCGGCAGCCACGAGGATCTGGTGGCAGCTTCCATCGACGACGTCACGGCGTTTTTTCACACCTACTACACGCCGAACAATCTCACCCTGGTCGTGGCCGGAGATTTCGATCCGTTGAAGGCGCGCGAACTCATCGCCAGGTATTACGGGAGTATTCCGCCGGGTCCGGCGCTGGAGCGTCCGTCACGGTACATCCCGAAGCTGACGGGCGAGAAGATCATCGACGTGTCCGACCGTGTCCCGCAGGAGCGCATTTATCTGGCCTGGCCCTCGCCCCAGTACTTCGGCGACGATGAGGCCGATCTGGAGATCGCCGCCAACATCCTCAGCGATGGACTCTCTTCGCGCCTGAACCGCGTGCTCGTTTACGACCGCCAGATTTCCACGTCCGTGTCGGCCTTTCAATGGAGTCAGGAAATATCAGGCACGTTCATCATCGTGGCCGATGCCAGGCCCGGCGCTTCACTCCAGGAAATCGAATCGATCATCACTGCCGAAGTGGCACGCCTGGCCAGCGACGGTCCCACGGAGGCTGAAGTGAGCCGGGCCCGAACGAAGTGGGAGTACGACTACGTCAGCGGCCTGGAGAGAATCGGCGGCTTCGGCGGAAAAGCGGACAAGCTGGCACAGTACAACGTGTTCCTGGGCGATCCGGACCGGTTCGATCAGGACGTGGACCGCTTCCGATCGGTGAGCGCCGCGAGCGTAGCGCGGGCCGTCGGCAAGTGGATCAACTCACGCGACCGGCTGGTCATCCGATTCCATCCCGAACTCTCGCAACGCAGCAGCGAGGCAGGGCTCGACCGTTCGATACAGCCCCCACTCGGGGAAGATCTGCATTTTGAAACGCCCGCAGTTCAGTCGGCGGTTCTCGAGAACGGGATGGATCTCTTCGTGGTTTCACGGAACGACCTGCCAAAGGTGGCGGTCACTCTGGTCACGCGCGCCGGGACGATCTCCGACTCTCCGGGCCTGGAGGGCGTTGCCAACTTCACCGCCTCCATGCTCGAGCTGGGAACGGGCACGCGACGAGCGCTGGACATTGAAGATGCCCTGGGTGATCTGGGCACCACCGTGAGCGGCTTTGCCGCTCGTGAGTATGCGGTTCTGACCATGTCCGTCCTCAGGCGAAGTCTCGAGACGGCAATGACGATTTTCAGCGATCTCGTCCGGAACCCGTCCTTTCCTGAATCCGAGGTTCGCCGCGAGAAGCTGCGGCACCTGGACATGCTCGCCCAGCAGTCCAACGACCCGTCCAGTGTGGCGGCAAGGCTGCGTCCGATGCTGGCCTTCGGTCGCACGCACCCGTACGGCAGACCGGCCACGGGATCGCCACAGTCCGTGGAAACGATCACCCGCGATGACCTTGAAAGATTCCATCGCGAACAGTGGCGAGCAGGAAGTTCTGCCCTGGTTTTCGCCGGCGACATCACCCTCGGGAAGGCCACAGAGCTCGCCAACGAAGCGTTTTCGAGTTGGGCTCCGGGAACAGCGCCCGTGCCCGACATTGCCCTTCCGCAGCCGGCCCGTGGCGGACAGATATTCGTCGTGAACAGGCCCGATGCCGCACAGACAGTGGTTTCTCAGATTCTTCCCGCTCCGGCGAGAAAAGTGGCAGACTTTTACGCCCTGCGGCTGGTGGATGCCGTCTGGGGCGGCGGCGGATTCGGAACACGAC
>JBDTRY010000162.1:0-9006 GCA_039931435.1 Acidobacteriota bacterium
GGGGCACTATGAAAACTGATTCTGGATTAAGTTTCGGAATCTTCGCGCGGATCCAACCTGACTGTCCGTGCAGTGACCGCTGCGGTCCCTCACCTATCTTTGGACCGATTTTGGACGATTATTCTTAAACTCCCTCACTTCCCTCCAGCTCATACCGCAGCGGTCCACCTTTTCATAGCAAACGTTTTCGCCCAACGGCGAAAATGTTTTCTTTTTATAATCGGCAGCCGATGACTTCACCTCGCGGCACGCTCTTTCTCGTCGACGGCTCGAACAACCTCTATCGCAGCTATTACGCGATCCGGAATCTCAGCACGTCCGCCGGGCTCTCCACCAACGCCGCCTATGGTTTCACGAGCATGCTCCGAAAGCTCCTCAAAGAGCAGAAGCCGGACGCCATCGCCGTAGCCTTCGACGTCGGCGCTTCCACGCATCGCAAAGAACAGTTTAAGGACTACAAAAAGGACCGGCGGCCCATGCCGGACGACCTGGTCGTTCAGATTCCGATGGTGCATGAGATCTGTGAGGGTCTGGGGATCCCGGTCATCGGAATCCCCGACTACGAAGCGGACGACCTCATCGGCTCGCTGGCCTGCAAAGCACGCGACGCAGGTTATCGCGTGGTCATCGCCACGTCCGATAAGGACTTCTTTCAGCTGGTGGGAAATGGAATTCTGCTGTACCACACCACGCGGGAAACGCTCTACGACGAGGCCGGTGTGAAGGAAGTGTTCGGACTGCCGCCGGAGCAGGTGCTGGACGTGATGGCCATCTGGGGCGACTCCATCGACAATATCCCCGGCGTTCCCGGAATCGGAGAGAAGGGGGCCAAGTCGCTGATCGCGGAGTTCGGTTCCCTCGACGCACTCTACGAGAAACTTCCCACGCTGAAAAAAGCCGCGCAGCGAAAAGCTCTCGAGACCTACAAGGATCAGGCGCTGCTCTCGCGCGAGCTGGCCCGGATCAAATGCGATCTGGACGTAGATCTGGATCCGGAACAGTTGAAGATGAAAGAGCCGGATCGTGCCCGGCTTCATGAGATTTTTTCCCGCCTCGAATTCACCTCGCTGATGCAGGAGTACATGCCCGAAGAGCCAGCGGTTCCACGTCACTATCGGCTGGCGCGCGATGCGGACGAAGTACGGGCCTATCTCGATAGCGTTCCGGAACTGCTGGCAGTTCATGTGGAGTCCGTGGAGGGAACAAACAGTTCACCTCCGGCAGCTGCCTCGGTATCCGGGAAGCGGAACGAAGCTCTGGTCATCCCGCTCAGTCCCGAGCTCGGTGGAACGCCCGAGCTTGCAGCGATCCTCCGCGATCGTCTGGCCCGAGGCGGAGTTCTGCTCGCCCATGACGTGAAGGAGCAGATTCGCAGGCTTTCTCCGGCTTTGATGCTCGAGCCCGGGCAGCTGGCCGACACCATGCTCATGTCCTACGTGCTGAACCCGGGATTGCCAAGTCACGCCATCGAGACTGTTGCTCGCGATCGTCTCAAACGGGAAGTCATTTCCCGCAAGGAGCTGACAAAGGCCTCTCCTCAATTCGGGCTCGATCCACCTACGGTTGAGTACTTTGCCGAGAAAACCGACATCGCTCTCGCTCTTCACGAAGTACTGGGAATGGAGATGACCGCGGACGCGGCGCTGCAGGACATTTATCAGCGCATCGAGCTTCCTCTGGTCCCCGTTCTGGCGCGCATGGAAGAGAAGGGGATCAAGATCGATCTGGACCTCCTGGAGCGCATGTCCAGGACGATGGGGGAGCAGATCGACAGGCTGGAGACGCAGATCTATGCCGCTGCCGGGCAGGAGTTCAACATCAACTCTCCGTCACAACTTGCGGTCATTCTTTTCGAGAAACTTCAGTATCCCGTTCTGAAGAAAACGCAGAAAACGAAAAGCTATTCGACGAGCGTTGAAGTATTGACCGAGCTTGCCAGTCACGGTTACGAAGTGCCGAAACTCATCCTCGAGCATCGCGAACTGCATAAGCTGAAATCGACATACATCGATTCGCTTCCGCAGCTGGCCGACAGCAACGGACGGGTTCACACTTCATTCAATCAGGCCGTAGCGGCTACGGGAAGACTCTCATCCTCGGATCCGAATCTGCAGAACATCCCCATCCGCACGGCACAGGGGAAGGAGGTGCGGCGGGCCTTCATCGCCGAAGATGGCAACGTACTCATCGCCGCGGATTACTCGCAGATCGAGTTGCGCATTCTGGCGCACATCTGCCAGGACGAAGAGCTCATCGATTCCTTTCGCCGCGGCGCGGACATTCACCGGGCCACTGCCGCGCAGATCTTCAACGTTTCCGAACTGCTGGTGAATCCTCAACAGCGCCGGGCCATGAAGACGATCAACTTCGGGGTGCTCTACGGAATGTCCGCGTTCCGGCTGTCGAACGAACTGGGGATCTCCACGCGAGAAGCGCAGCAGTTCATCGATGCCTACTTCGGCCGCTATCCCAAGATTCAGGAGTACCTGGACAAGACGCTGGAAGAGGCTCGAACGACGGGAAAGGTGAGCACGCTCTTCGGGCGCATCCGCTACATTCCGGAAATTCACAACCGCTCCTGGACAGTGCGCGGAAATGCCGAGCGCATGGCCACGAATGCACCGATTCAGGGGACGGCAGCAGACCTGCTGAAGCTGGCCATGATCGCGCTGGACCGGCGCTTGCGAGATGAAGCACCAGATGCATCGATGCTGCTCACCGTTCACGATGAGATCGTCATCGAAGCTAAGGAAGTGAACGTGGAAGAGGTCAGCGCAATCGTGAAAGAAACGATGGAAACGATCCATCCACTGGCCGTGCCTCTGGCGGTCGAAACCTGCTGGGGGAAGAGTTGGTTCGAAGCGAAGGAGTGACTCTCTCTCGTCCCTCACGGGTTGCAGGCGCCATTCTGTTGATGTTTTCTCTGGTGCTCGTGCTCTCCTCGTGCAACGAGTCCGCCCCGCCCCCTCCTTCTCCCGTCGTTCCCAGAGTGGCGGCAACATTGCTGACGGTGCGCACGATCATCCCCGGAGAAAAAGGCCTGATCCATCTGGTGATCGTTTCCGATTCGAAAGTCCGCTTCGGAAACGAATCCGGACGGTGGCGATTGCTCGATCTTCGAAAGCGCTCGGTGACTTTCGTCGACGAAACCGCAAAAACCTACGTGAGCCGCAGTCTGAACGATCTCATTCGAGAGAAGGAGGAATCGTTCGAGCGTGACATGCCTGATTCCATTCCCACGGCCCGGATCACGGAGACAGAGAGACGAACGATCGCTGGCCGGGACTGCCGCAATTACCAAGTGACGATGGGCAAGTATGTGCGTGACATCTGTCTGTCGGTAAATAGCGTTGTGGGCGACGGTTTCTTTCCGCTCTATGTCGCCAGCGAGCAGAACGACAATCCCTATGCCGGTGCCATGCGAGCGGTCTTCAGGAAACTTATAACGCTGGAAGGATTTCCCGTGCTCGACCGCGGCGAGCTGGCATCGGGACAGGCACCTCTCCTGATTGAAAAGGTGCTCGTAAAATCGGAAACCAAGCAGGTTCCTGTGGAGTGGGTGACGGTTCCGGCGGGCTTCAGAAACCTTGGCGAGCCGGAGAACGCTACATCACCTGGCGGCGGTCACCGACCCGCTTTGTCAGCCCCTCGCGATCGAAAAGCTCCAGCAGCGGAATGACGACCTTTCGCGAGATCCCATAAAGATTCTTGAAAAAGGCCACGTCGACCGACGTACCTCGAAACTCGGTGAGCCGTTCCCGCGCTTCCGTGACCGCGTCGCGATGCAGATAAACCCCTTCGGCAATGCGTACCAGAACTTTCGTTTTGACGAGAAAGGAAACGACGCCTTCGATGACGCGAGGCTTCTGCTGGATTGTATGGATCAGTTCGGAGACAGGCGGTGGTTGCAGAGCGGCGTTCCGGAATCGCAGCTCGATCGTCCGAGCCAGCTCGCCCTCCGCTCCGCCGACTTCCCGAGAGCGTCCCGGAACATCGATCGCGTCTCCGTCCAGAGCGATAATTTTCTCCGCTGCAAAATCTCGAAGGTAAAAAGACACCGCGGTGCTGTCGACCGCGGCGCCGAAGAGCTTCTGGACGAACTCACCCTTGGGTACGCCCGTGGCCAGCTTGTTCGATTCAAAGTATGAGCGCAGGAAGACCATGGCACGCCGGCGCAGTTCGCGGACGTGGTCGATATGAATCCAGCGCGGGTTCTGCGGGTCGGAAATGCGAATGAGGGTCTCGGCGGCATTCTTTTCGAGCTCTGGACCGAGGCTGGGCATGAGCGTTCCGGTGCGGATCTGCAGTTCGTGCAGGGTGATGCCGTTCGGTCCGCTCAACCTGGCCAGAAGCGGCAGCCGGTCGACGAGAGCACCGGCGGCGAGAGTATCGAGGATCTCAGGACGGGTCTTCCGTCCGAGCTTCGGCAGATGGGCATCAAGCACCACTCCCCCTCCAACCGTCAGTGAAGGCGAGTAGCGGCGGATCACGAAACGGTCGCCGGTCACGGCCACCACCGGCGACTCCAACCGTATCTGGACGAATGCCGTCGTTCCCGGGGCGATGTGTGGAAGAGGGCTGCCGATTATGCGCAGTGAGCCGAGAAGCTCCGCGGAATAATGATGAAAGCGGATGCGGCTCCCGTCGCGTAACGGAGCAGCGTCGGGCAGCAACTCCATCCTCGCAGTCAATATCTGAGAGTTGCGCAGCGAACCGGGTGGTGTGATCTGCTGTCCGCGGCGAAGCTCGTGCAGGGCAACGTCGGCAACGTTGATCGAGGTCCGCTCCCCGGCCGACGCCTGCTGCCGCGGCGCCCCATGCACCTGGATGTTGCGGGCCCTGCTCAAGAGCGCCGGCGGAAGAATCTCGATCTCCGATTCAACGGAAAGAGTTCCGGAAATCGAAGTACCGGTCACCACGGAACCGAAGCCTTTCATGGTGAAGGCCCGGTCGATAGGCAGCCGGTATACCTTTCCGTCGCTGGCGCGGTCCGGAACTGACCTGACCGACTTGAGGATGGCCTCCCGCAACTCGTCGATGCCACTTCCCGAGACACTGCTCACCGGCACGATGCGCTGGTTCTCCAGAAAACTTCCCCGGGTCAGCTCCTCGATCTCCATCCGCACGATCTCGAGAATGTCGGGGTCGACGAGATCGGACTTGGTGATGGCGATGACGCCACTGGGAATCCTGAGCAGTCTGCAGATGGCGAAGTGCTCGCGGGTCTGAGGCTTGATCGACTCGTCGGCAGCGACCACCAGGAGCACGCTGTCGATTCCTCCGACGCCGGCGAGCATGTTCTTGACGAAGCGCTCGTGGCCAGGGACATCGATGAATGAAATCTGAAGGTCATCCACGGTCCAGTTGGCGAACCCGAGGTCGATGGTGATGCCGCGGCGCTTCTCTTCGGGCAGCCGGTCGCAGTCCACACCGGTGAGCGCGCGCACGAGTGTAGTTTTCCCGTGATCGATGTGCCCGGCTGTTCCGATTACCCGTCGATGCATCGTTGATTCGATCCGTTCAGCGAAAACTGCCGCAGGAGGCGGTGCGCAGCTTAACGCCCTTTGCCCTGTTCCGCGCTTCTCGCCCACCGCTCCTCCATCAACGCAACCATTGGCGGTGGAATGCGCACGGGCAGCCCCAGACTTCGCTCCATGTCCACGGCATTGATGATGGCCTGCCCTCGGAAGTGGTTGTTCATGATCACGAAGACGTCGCGTTCCGTGGCCATGGCTTCGATGCGCGCCGACCACGGCGCCAGCTCCCGCTCCGAATAGAGGTAGTCGTAGCGTTCCCAGGACTCTTTGTGGGCGAACCATTTCTCGTAGTTCCGCCCATGAAACCGAACGTAGGCCAGCGGGCCGGTGCTAGTAACGGAGGGTTTTACGGAGTCGCTGAACAGCGGCTGATCGATGGCCACGAGGCCGGTGTTGCGCTCGTCCAGGAACCTGTGGAACTCCGGATTCTGGAAGCTTGCATGGCGAACCTCGACGACCTTGGGGTAATCGTGGAAGTGCTCGAGCACCCCGGCAATCCGTTCCATCGAATTCTCGGAGCGTTTGAAGCTCCAGGGAAACTGAATGAGCAGCGAACCGAGGCGGCCCGAGTCGTGAAGCGGGTCCAGGAATCGGCGGAAGGCCTCGACGTCCTCCCGGGAACTGTTCTCGTCGTGGGTGAAGCCCCGGTAGAGCTTGACGGTGAAGCGGAAGTCGTCATTGAAGGCCACCCGGCGATTCCAGCTCGTCCCGTGGGTGGGTGGAGGGATGCGATAGAACGAGGAATTGACTTCGATCGTGTCGAAAAGCCCCGCGAGATATGCCAGATGATCAAATCGCGATCCGTGGGGAGGGTAGACGATGCCTTCCCAGTCTTTGTAGCTCCAGCCGGCGGGTCCGATACGGATGGTATTGGAGGACATGAGAATGGGGAGAAGGTCTGCGCTTTCAGTTATTTGTAGCGAATCGCGCAAACGCCTGCTCTCATTGCGTTTCTTCGCGCAACTATGTTAAAAGTCGATTGGGCGAGTCAAAAATCCACACATCTGAAATGTCAAGCAGTCGCTGCACGGGTGCAGGCCCGAGTTGTGTTCGTTCGCGGAAGGAGGAGTGATCGCTACTCGATCGAGACTCATAGATTTGCATTGCGGGGATCGGAGTCGCGGCACCCCGCCCGCGTCTGAACGCTGCGGCAATTCACCAAAGTAAGTTACTGACTAGGAGATCAAGTTCCATGGACAATTTCAACGATAAATCCCTCAACTGTGTCGAGTGTGGGAGCGAATTCATCTTCACCAAGAACGAGCAGGCCTTCTACTCGGAGCGCGGCTTTACGAACGAGCCAAAACGTTGCAAAAACTGCCGTGACAAGAGGAAAGGCGTTTCGCGAGAGAGCAACGGACGCGAGCGTTCGATGGTCAGCGTGACCTGCGACAGCTGCGGCGTGACGACCGAAGTTCCCTTCACTCCAGTGAGTGGTAAGCCCGTGTATTGCCGCGAATGCTACAACCAGCGCCGTTCCCAGACTCGCCCGACGAGCTGGGCCTGAAACCTCGAAAGATTGACTTTGCCTGGACGGGCCGGAGTTTTCCGGTCCGTTTTTTTTGGCGTTCGTTCACGGGCGCGCCTTGACTCGCTCAGGAGCCGTTCTAAAATGAGCCGTTTGTCTCACGCCTATTCCAGACCTGTCCAGAGCATTCTCGATTTGATCGGAGGCACGCCGGTCGTTGCGCTGCGGAGGTTGGTACCACCCGGCAGCGCCAGCGTGTTTGCCAAGCTCGAATTCTTCACGCCGGGCGGCTCGGTCAAGGATCGCATCGGCCTGGGAATGATCCGCTCCGCCGAGCAGAACGGGCTCCTGAGCCCCGGAGCGACGATCATCGAACCGACGGCCGGCAACACCGGAATCGCCTTCGCTCTGGCCGGGGTTCAACTTGGCTATAGAGTGATTCTCATCGTTCCGGAGAATTTCTCCGTCGAGAAGCGTTCCCTGATGAAAGCGCTCGGCGGGGAAGTCATCCTCGTCTCCGAGGAACAGGGGATCCAGGGGGCCATCACCAGGTCCGCTGAGCTGGCAGCAACCATTCCCGGAAGTTTCCTTCCCCGGCAGTTTCACAGTGCGGCGAACGCTGCTGCGCACTATGCCACCACCGGTCCGGAGATCTGGGAACAGATGGAGGGTCGCGTCGACGCCTTCGTCGCGGGATCCGGAACAGGCGGAACCTTCACCGGCGTGGCCCGTTACCTGAAGGAACAGCGGAACGAAATCCGTTGCGTAATCGTGCAGACTCAGGGTTCCGTGCTCGACGGCGGCGAGGCGGGTCCCCACGAGGTCGAGGGAATCGGCTCGTCGTTCGTACCGGAGTCGCTGGATCTCTCGCTGGCGGACGAGCTCATCACAGTCGTCGATCCGCCTGCATTCGAGATGGTCCGCCGTCTGGCACTGGAGGAAGGGATTCTTTCAGGTTCGTCCGGTGGCGCGAACGTTCACGCCGCCCTGGCCGTAGCACAGAATCTGGGGTCCGGCAGAAATGTGGTGACGCTCATTCCAGACAGCAGCGAGCGCTACCTTTCCAAAGGAATCTACAGCAAATTTTCAGGTTGACCGGCGGCTGCCCTTCGGCGGGCAGCGGCCGTGCATGTCCGGCGCACGAGCACAGCGCCGTTCGAGGAGGCTTATGGGATTCTCCACAGATTGCATTCACGCTGGACAGGAACCGGACCCGACGACGGGCTCCGTGACGATTCCCATCTACCAGACATCGACCTACGTTCAGCCTCGGTTCGGCGAGAACAAGGGTTACGAATATGCGCGCACGGGCAATCCGACGCGAAAAGCGCTCGAAGACAATCTTGCGGTACTCGAAGGCGGAAAAAACGGGCACTGCTTCGCCTCGGGGATGGCCGCAACCGACACAGTTCTACGGCTTCTCAGTGCCGGAGATCACGTGGTCGCGGCGGAGAACATGTACGGGGGAACGTATCGCCTCTTCGAGAAGGTCCTTCGCCGTTTCGGCCTGGACTTCACCTACGTAGACACCTCGCGGGCCGAGGAGATCCGCGACGCTATTCGTCCCGAAACGAAGATGCTTTTTCTGGAGACGCCCACCAATCCGATGATGACCATCACGGATCTGCGTGCCTGCTCCGAGCTCGTCAAGGGCCGGGACATCCTCATGGTGGTGGACAACACCTTCTGTTCCCCGTTCCTGCAGCGGCCGATCTCCATGGGCGCCGACATCGTCGTGCACTCCACGACGAAGTTTCTGAACGGACACTCCGACTCGGTCGGGGGAGCAGTGATCACGAATTCGGATGAGCTGGGCGAGAAGGTCGGCTTCCTGCAGAACTCCATGGGCGCGATCATCTCTCCGTTCGACTCCTGGCTCGTTCTGCGGGGAGTGAAGACGCTGACGGTTCGCATGGAACGTCACAACAGTAATGGAATGGGCATCGCCCAGTATCTGAACAATCATTCCAAGGTCCGGAAGGTCTACTACCCGGGGCTTCC